>JAGLOJ010000099.1 GCA_023139045.1 Candidatus Sabulitectum sp. | reverse complement strand
CGACACTGTAAAGAGGTACTGTCGATATCTTGACAGTGGCCCGGCGGAAAGAGCAGTGCTTCGGCTGGCGACAGCACCTGGAGAAATAGCTCATGTTGATTTTTGTGAAGTAACGAAGTGTTACCTCAAAGTACCGGAAGGTACTCGTATTTACATCTTTATAATGACATTGGGAGCCAGTCGTCATCAGTATGTTGAGCATGTGTTTGATCAGAAGATGCACACCTGGCTCCGGTGTCATGAGCGTGCTTTTGAATTCTTTGGTGGGGTGGTTGAGAAAGTGGTCATCGAAAATTTTCTAGATACTCAGTGATGGGTCAGTGTTCGAGACCCCGTAGTGGACACTCTTAGAACTGTAAGAACCGGGTTATAACAAGACGGCAATAAGGATGATTGATTGAATAGCAGCCAACTGAGACAATATGAATAGATCCAATCCTGCTAAGGGGAAAGTCAGTGTATCGCTAGCCCAAGCCCAAGCCCGATGTAAGCATCTGGATCGAACTCCCAGCCAATATATTCCGCATTGTCCACCATCAGCCCAACACCAAAGCTGGGTTCCAGGTCGATTTGAACTCCGGTGTCTGTCAGATTGCACTTCCATCCGAGTTTCATGCCAGTGTTAATGGATTCAATCATGTCACCGCCATCTGTCCATTTTAAAGAAGCCCTTGTAACTCCTGATATAAAAAAACCCGTATATCCCTCGGCTTTATATCTTCTGAACTCCGCATCCACTCCCAAGCCCCACATTTGTGAATCAAAGAACGAATCTGAATAAAGGAACGAACCGCCGGAGAAAAGTATAGAATTCTGCGAATGTTCTTCCAGCTCAATTTCATAACTATAAGACAATGTCATGGTCTCAATTGCTGAAAAATCAATATCAATTAGCCCATTAGGCATCACTGAATCCACTACAGCAAACCCATTAGAAAACAACACTATAACAAGAGAAACCATTTTCTTCCTTTCCCATTATGTAGTTGTTGTATCTCAAGAGAATATCTTTGTTCCATACTCTAGTTAAAAATCAATTGCTTATTGGCTACCCCGTAGTAGACGCTTATCGAACTTATATGTAGAAGATGTTCTACTCGGTACCACGTTGTGGATGCTTTTGGTCTTTTTCTGTGCAAAGCCAAGAGTGGTACTCTCAAAGGTTAATTAGTTAATCAATGTCCCCAAGGGGAAGTGTTCAGGAACAAATAGTGACTTGCGACCATGAAAAAGCATACATTGCTCAATCCACCCACCATAGTTGATACTCAAACCAATTCTCTGGGAATCCTACCTCTTCAGGAATTTCACAACCATACCCAAGGAACAAGTTTTTCAACCGTCCTCTCCACTCAACTGCAAATTCTGAATTAGTACACTTGAGAAGGTGATAGATCATTGATAAGACTCCGAAAGTTCGTTCATTATATATTTTGCTTGGGATATGCCATTCTGGGTTCTTCCGCTCACGTGGTATTTTGGGAGACAAACCAAATGTACGATTCCAAAGTCGACTGTGATGTGCACATATATTTCTCAGATGATTCAAAGTCTTCATCCATGAATTGAAGACTTCCTCTGACACATGATATTTACTGGCTATTGCAGCCCTTAGATTTTTCTTCATACCGTTATAGAATGTTAAGAGCATTCCCATCGTCATTAAATCAACAACGATCCAAAGAGGGGGATCTTCGCCCGGAAACTGAGAGATATGTCGCTTAGCAAAGTGTTCCTTTGTTCTGTCGATCTCACCTTTTATCCTTGAAAGGAGCTTTGTACGATCTGTAGGTTTAAGATCTGGGAGAGCGCTCGCGTTAAGATAACCATGAATACCATGTGAATGAACATGGTGATGCATAATACTGTTTCGAAGAGATACTTCCACTTCCTGAATAGCGCAAAATACTAAATTGCGTAACTCTCCGTCAAAAATATACCTGATCCAGATATCCCCAAAATTAGTGTCTTCTTTGAAGTTAATCGAATCTGCTAAATACTTATGCCAGTAGGTTCGAAATCTACAATAGCTTACTCGCTCAAGAACAATGGTCAGGTGTTCCCTTGTTACTCCCTCAAGTCCTCTGTCTATGGCAAGCTGTGCAAGATCTGGATATGATTTAGGTGGTTTATTATATGGAATAAGAAAAACCCCCCAGAATTGAGCGTGACACGAAGGCCAGAGGCTTGGGGGGCATGCTGGTCAATATATCAGCAAATCCGTTCTCGTTGTCAATACCCAAATCGCAATGAACAAAGTAAAGCAATATGTCTTCCTTACACTCAGACGTGAACAATTCCTTTCCAACAAGTTACAGTATATGTCAAACTCATATTCCCTCTGTCAATAAGTGGTGTAATTTTGAGACTATCAGTATTTCCTCGCAATGAAGCTAACAATAATAAATTACTATTTGTACTCCTGTAAGCAAGGATTGCTGTTCTCGCAGATTCAGCACCCCGTAGTAGACGCTTATCGAACTTTATTATAGAAGATACTCTACTATTTCGTAGAAGTATTTCTACTGGATTCGCATTTGCACTCTGTGACGGGCACATTTGGGACGCAGTAGAAGAAGTTCTACTCGGTACCCCGTAGTGGACACTCTTAGAACCCTGAGCGCAAAGTTCAAAGATTCGATTTGGCACCCTGTATTGGATGCGTTTTGAACTAGGTTGAAATAGGCTATTGCCTATTGGAGGAATTTGCCGTAGATAGCATTGAGATATATGTCTTAACAAATGTTTTGGTTGGAGATATCTTATTGATGGAATTATGCCCTTGACACTAGATGTCAAACAATAGCATCATCACGAGGATAATGTTCTGTAGAGCGTTCAATACAATCACAGCAGGTGCTAAAAGGAGATTTCATGCTTGAGTGGATAGGGGACAACAAAGAGTGGCTTTTCTCAGGTGCTGGTATAGCTCTGCTAGCAGGAATATGGGCAATGTACAAATTGACTCATAAACCTAACGGGATCCCACAAGTTATCGTGCAAATGGAGCACAGCCCGTCTGCAAAGGAGGGAGAGGTTTCAAAGCGTGATTATTCCCCACCCGTTCATATCGATCGGATCTCATCTATTTCACCGAAGGATATTAAAGACGCAATCGACAAGGCCCTGCCCCTACAAAAGCTAGCTATCTATAAAAGTTTCGAGGGCATAAAAATCGAGTGGGATACCCTCTTGACAACCGCCACAGAAGAGAATGGAAACATTACTCTCATGCTTAGTTTGAAAGACGTGATGATGCTCTATGTTTGGTGCAGTGTGAAATACGCTGATTATCGCGAACTGGGCATTATGCCTAAAGATTCGAAGATAAGAGTCTATGGTGTAATTGAAACAGTTGATAACATGTCAGTCAGACTCAGAGATGTTGAACTCAAATACATTGAAGCCCACGAAAACAGCTAGCGGACATCCAGTTATGCAAACTACCACGCACGGCTGGAGTACGGTGTTAGTTAAGTATTTTGAGCGGTATTATCTTGATTACTGCCACATACATACGGTTGATAGCACCCCGTAGTGGACACTCTTAGAACTCTGAGCGATACTTCTAGAATCATCATAAGCACACAGTAGATGTATACTGTTAGAAATCAATTATGTTCTAAAGGTTCATCGTTTCAAATTACCCAGAAAGCTGCATTGCCATTCAACCGACCTAAGCGCTGTAAACTACAGTTAGACTTAAAATAGGGCATCAAGTAGATTTTGAGGAGTTTTCATAGCAGAAAGGGTGAGATGGCCAAAGTTATAAAACGCATTCTGTTAAATCCTTGGTTTATAGGGATTACCCTTATTGTTTTAACTCCGGTTATAAAACGATCAGTATCTGGAAATTGGAATTTTCCTTGGTCTGCGATTTTGCGCTTTCTTAGTGTTTTCTTAATAAAAATTGCAATACCACTATGGCTACTCATTGTTCTGTCTCTAGCAACACTACTTGTTATTGTATTTCTCACTTTTGTTTTGCTGTCACCCAAAAACTCTCATTCAGCTTGGCTTCAATATCGAGAGGATTATTTTTACAAGATTTACTGGAGATGGAATTATAGTGGCAGTAGCGTTTCTAATCTTGTAATGTACTGTCCTAATAGAAGTTGCGATATGCAAATGCACTCTATAAAGAGACCAATTCGAGGTCAAAGATTTAGTACCGCCTCTGTTCTCTGCCCTGAGTGCGGCCCAATGGGTGATGATGTCGCTGCTTCAGAAGATGAATTAATAAAAGGAGTGATCCAGAAAATCGAGAGGAACATTCGTAAAATCAAAAGAGGCGCAAGCATATCCTCTATAAAGACCGATTTAGAATTCGTCCCTATTAACAAATCTAGTTAGCTGCGTTCAAATTGTTTTACCTTCAGCAATACTCAAACTAGGTCAATAGCACCCCGAACGGAATTCGAACATTGTCAAAGAATGAATTGCCAGGGGTTTCAAAAAAAGGATCTGACTTCTTTCGTGACTGATACTGCTTAGACTGGTTGAAATTCTTTAGCCAATACATATTATCCGGGAGTTACACAACAAAAGAAGAAGGGAAACAATGAAAACACTTATCATTATGGCTCTACTTGCGACATTCGCTTTTGCCGGCGTTAACGAGTTCGGTGTTCAGGTAGGATACTGGAACCCTACAGGTGACGCGGGTGATGCCTACGATGGCAACTTCTACTTCGGTGGACAGTTCCTCTCTCACATGGAAATAATAGCCATAGAGGCGTCAATCGGTTACACACCACTTAAGCTTGATGGTGCTGCTGAAGACGCACTTAAGGCCGCAGGTGGAGAGTTTTCCGGACACATTATTCCTCTTACCTGTGGTGTGAGAAGCTACACAAATGCTCTCTATGCCGCTGCCGGACTCGAAATTGATATGAAGAAAGCCGAGTGGGAGTATGCAGCCAATCCCACTGACAATACTGATAATAACGGCAATGAGCTTGGTGGATACATCGGTGCCGGTATTGTTACTCCTTTGGGAACCACAGGAGACATCGACATCAGTATCAGGCTTCATCTTGCTGAATTTGAGACTGATCAAATGTGGATCGGCATCTGCGGCGGACTGAACTTCTAGCAGATTCTGTCAATATCAAAAAAAGGGTGGCCTTCCCGGCTGCCCTTTCTTCTTTTCTGCCTTAACAGGAGTTCTTTTTGTATATTGTGGCTGGGTTATTTGTTTGTCCCGAAAGGAAATTTATGAAAACACTGATGATTATGGCAGTTCTTGCAGCAGGTGCATTTGCCGGTATTGTAGAGTATGGCCCCCAGGTGGGCTGCTGGGCACCAACAGGTGATGTGGGAGATGTCTATTCAGGCAATCTTTACATTGGTGGTCAGGTGCTTTTTCATCTGCCATTGATAGCTGTTGAAGGTTCCGTTGGTTATGTATTTCTTAAGCCGGATGCTGATGTTACAGATTTCTCAGGACATATCATTCCTGTTACAGCAGGGCTCAGAAGCTACATGGGACCTCTCTATGCAGCTGGTGGTCTTGAGATTGATATGACAGCATCTGACTTTCATCCTGATGAAGATTTAAACGACTTCAGCGGATACATTGGCGTTGGAATAGTCCCGGCAATTCCGTTTGTAGCAGACATTGATGCCAGTGCAAGACTGCACTTTGTTGATTTCACCGATATGTGGGTCGGGGTAACAGTTGGACTGAACTTTTAGACTGTTCTGAAGAAAAGAGCAGTCGAATGGCTGCTCTTTTTAGTCAATTCAAGGCTTCTCTATCTTTATTCGAATACCTGACAAACCATTTTTCTCAAATTCTTCGGAGTACTTTTCCTCATACCTGCCTATTTTCCGGAATCTTTCCATAGGTTCCAACTCATTGAACTTCTCCGAACCGATCTCTTTCAGAAAATCCCTTCTTGCCAATCTGTCAACGAGAGAATCCCAGAAAGAAATATTTTCGAATACTTCGATAAACTTCATTGATGGAGACTCGTCCTCGAATTTCCTGGTATAAGAATACTTGTACCTCTCATCATATTCCACAAGATCTTCACAGTTGAATTCTTTAGCCATTGCTAAAATTGTTTGTTCGAGTTCCTTGTAAGGAGCCGATTCAGGAGTCTCATCGACTTCATGAGAAGCAATGACCCAGTCTGCTGTATCGAGAACATGAAGAAGCCTTATGTACTCGGCTCTTGTCAATTCCATTTTCATATTTATTGTTCCTTCGGTTTGTGCTTGCAATCAGCAGAATCCTGGATTGAGTCCCATTCTACACCTCTTTCTGTAGTGTATCAGAAAGAGAATGCTGGCCGTTGAGAAGAAAAAGAAAGAAAGCAGGAAATTTGCTGTGAATCCAAAATACTCCATAACAACGCTGCCAAGTACCGGCGCGAAGAAACCCCTCATTGCCGTGGCTGTAACATGCAGCCCCTGGTAGGTGGCCGTTCTTCCCTCCGGTGCAAAAAACATGCTGGACATGTTCCATGACAGAACGACTCCTGCTATGCCTATGGCAAAAGCTACCCAGGCTGCATAGAAGAGAGGAATTCCCAGTGAGGGAATCAGGCTGCTTCCCACAAGCAGCAGTGGAAATCCTGCAAGGATCATGCAGACTACACCGGTAAATTTAAATGGATGCAGCTTGTCCATCTTTGCTCCCAGAAATGGAGCCAGAAGAAGCAGGCCCAACTGCCCTATTACCCCTTTTGCCAGAGCATACTGTTCATAAGACAGACCAAGGACCTCCTGGGAGAAGAAGGGTATCGCCGGCTGAATGGTCATAAATCCGAAACCGTAAATCATGAAGAATGCCTCAAATTTTACGAATTCTCTGTCGCCTTTCATAACCTGCCTGATACTCCTGAAAAAATCCGAAAGGCTTGACTCGGCAACAGCAACCGGATCTTTCATTCCTCTGGCCATAAGACCCATCACTGAAGCCTGTGCACATCCCATAACGCCTTCAAAAACAAACAGCCACCTGTAGTAGGAAAAGTCTGCATCAAGCAGGGCTCCAACCATCATTGCAGCAGGGAGAGCAAAGAGGTTGAGCGCACTCATTGTCCAACCGAAGAGAAGCCCCCTGTGACCCTTTTTGTACCGACTGCGCATCACCGCATTCTGACCGGGTATTACAAGGCTGTTGCTGCTGAAGTAGAGAAACAGCAGAATGAGCATGAAATTAACACTGCTGGAGAAAAACATAAGTGCAATGGGCAATCTGAGAGCTGCTCCCATAAATATTGCTGACGAATGTCTGTTAGTGCTGTCAACAAAGTGACTTACAAGTACGCTGAACAGATTGCTCACCGGCCATATCATGGTCAGCAGGGTGATCTGCATTACGCTGGCACCAAGCCCGTTTGTGGCAATGTAGTCGTGGTTCATCATGACACCAACAGCAACTGCACCCAGCACCTGGCTGATCAGATGCAGTTTGAATGCTCCCTTTTCGTCATCGGTAAGGGACATTCCAAAAAGCGAACGACCTTCCATATCAGGAGGAAGTACTCTTCTGTTGAAAAACAAAATTATTCTCCTGGGATTATTCCCATTTCCTCAAGCTTTCTGATAACTTGAATTGCAGATTCCTTGGGAGTCTGCTTATCTGTATGCAGATGTACCTCAGGCTTCTCAGGAACCTCGTAGGGAGCGCTGATGCCGGTAAATGAAGGAATAATGCCAGCTCTGGCCTTCTTGTAGAGTCCCTTGGGATCTCTTTCCTCTGCTACTTCAAGGGGAGCATCTACATATACCTCAACAAAATCGCCATCACCCTGAATGCTTCTCGCATGATCTCTGTCTGTGGTGTACGGGCTGATAAAAGCCAGCAGGTTCAATGTACCAAAACTGGTAAAGAGCTTTGCAACCTCACCTATTCTGCGAATATTCTCTGTTCGGTCTTCGTGAGAGAAACCAAGGTCGTTGTTCAAACCCTGTCTGATATTATCTCCATCGAGAATTGCAGTGTGAACACCTCTTGCGTGAAGAATTCGTGCCACATAATCTGCAACTGTTGACTTTCCACTGCCACTGAGCCCCGTGAACCAGACGGTTGCCCCCCTGTGATTATTCATTTTCTCAATGTCTTCTCTCCGAATAACAACATCATGCCAGATCAGGTTTCTATCTTCCGCTGTGATCATTGGTTCTCCTTGTTGAATTTTGTTTGAACCGGCAATATACAAAGGTTGGTCAAATGGGGGGCAGATTCCGTATTTTACTTCTACGAATCAGACAAAATATCTCTTGGAGGAAAAATGAAGAACAAGGAAGCTGTAATTAGAGAAAACATGAATAACTGCTTAACTGAAACCGCAGAGCTGGGAATCGGGAAATGCAAGCGCGGTAAAGTAAGAGACATTTATGACCTTGGTAACGAGTTACTGCTGATAACAACAGACAGGCAGAGTGCCTTTGACCGGGTTCTTGCTTCAGTGCCCTTCAAAGGGCAGGTTTTGAACAGAGTCAGTGCATGGTGGTTCAAGCAGACTGAGCACATCGTACCCAACCATGTGATAAGCATTCCCCACCCCAATGCCACACTCGGGAAAAAGATGGATGTCTTCCCCATAGAATTCGTTATGAGGGGTTACCTCACAGGCAGCAGCGGTACCAGCGCCTGGACCCTTTACAGCAACGGCGACAGAAACATCTGCGGCAACATCCTCCCCGACGGCATGGTAAAGCATGAGAAGTTCCCTGTGGCACTGATTACGCCCACTACAAAGAGCGAGGAACACGACGAATCCATTACCCCTGAAGAGATTGTATCCGAAGGGTTCATGACGCAGAAAGACTGGGACAATGCATCCCGCATTGCCAGGGAACTTTTTACGTTCGGTGTAAAAACAGCGGCACAGCGTGGTCTGATTCTTGTGGACACCAAGTACGAGATGGGCAAAGACGAGAACGGTAACATTGTTCTTATCGACGAGATTCACACACCTGACAGCTCCCGGTACTGGCTTGCCGAAAGTTACCAGCAACGCCTTGATGCGGGACTGAACCCAAAAAACATCGATAAGGAATTCCTCCGTCTCTGGTTCAAAGACAACTGCGATCCTTACAAAGATGAGGTGCTTCCTGAAGCCCCGGCAGACTTGGTAGCAGAGCTTTCATCAAGGTACATCACTCTGTTCGAAATGATCACAGGCGAAGAATTCACACCGGTTAAAGGCGACCCGGCACAGAACCTTGTTGAAGCTGTAAAAGACCTTTAGAAGGATTTTGTATCCTGGGGATGTTTATGCATTCCCGGGATGATGCAACCATAAGAGAAGTAAACAGAATAATTCTTTCTTTTCTCAGAAAGTATGGTCTCCCCGGAATCACCGTGTACATCTCTGAAGGAATGAGAAGAAACAACAGCGGAACCGAACCGGCACGAGGAATACGTCCGACAATACACTGGCATTGGCATTGGAACTGCACGAAAGGATTCCAGTTTTGAGTAGAAATCCATGGGAAAACGAGGTATTTGCTACCGAAAGCCTGGAATCCATTGACAGACAATTCTTGCCAGGCACAAAACAGGAAGTCGAATTCATTGAAAAAGAGCTTGACTTATCTGCTGGCAGTTCTATTCTTGATCTGGGCTGCGGTGCAGGACGCCATTCTATAGAGCTGGCACAACATGGCTTCCATGTTACCGGAATAGATATCTCAGAGAAAATGCTGGAGGAAGCCGGGAAAAGAGCATTCGATAGAGAAACCTCAGTTGATTTCATCAGATGTGATTTGCTTTCTTTATCCAACCATTTCAACGATAGGGATGTATTGTTTGAAGGAGCTATCTGCATATGTGAATCGGGACTCGGTAGCCCTGGTTGGGAGAAAGATCTAAAATTGCTCCGTAATATCCATGGATTACTGAGTAATAATGCAAAGATGATACTGACAACTTACAATGGACTGCGGAAATATAGAGGCGATAGAGTAAATACAAAATGCTTTGATTTCCTGACCGGAACGGTTCACTGGAAAGTTCCCGATGATTGGCATGGAAATGAAAAACTCTGCGAAGATCAAAGAGTTTACATTCCGTCCGAAATGAAAATACTATTTGAAATAGCTGGATTCACCGAGATTGAAATTCTAGGATGCAAGCCAGGAGATTTCAAGCGAAACAAGCTTGAACCTGATGACATAGAGATGATGGTAATTGGCACGAAATAGATGACATCAACTTGATAACCGTATTTTTCTACATGAGAGGTGCAGACCGTGTGCGGAAAATTTGAATTCAGACCTTTTGAAGAGAAGAAGGATCTTGAACTTGTTCTGGGATGGCTTGTTGATACGAAAGAAGATATTCCCGGTGTGGAAGTGGATGTTCCCCGGGAGAGGAAATACTACTTTGAGGCAATAAGGCAGATACAATCCCGTGAGAAGGAATTCTCATCTGTTCTCTACCTTGATGATGAGCCGGTAGGCTATCTCTGCACTTTTCCCATAATGAAGCACCCTGAAAATGCATGGCTTGATTTCTGCTATCTGATTCCTGAGATACGTGGAACTGCAGCGTCAGCTCTGGTTGCAGAAAGAACGGTTCAACTGGCATCCAGCAGGGGTTGTAAAGCAATCTTCCTGAATGTTCACCGGTTGAACCGCAGAGCAATAGCCTTCTATGAAAAGAACGGCTGGAAACTGCATGAGAAAAAAGATGACGAACTGCAGAGAATGAAGAAAGTACTTACCGGCAGCAGGTAGTTTCCGGCCTACCAGTCGTGGTATTCCAGTGTGCCTGTGTGCTCATCGTCAGGAATCAACTGCTGACCTGTTCCACCGCTCTCCGGGATCAGAATAAGAGGATGATCAGCACCAATCAATTTTCCCGACGTGTCAAAGATGAAATCCATCCGGAGAAAAAGAATACTGCTACCGTTCATGGAGAACACGGGAAGACCTGCTATATGACTAACATCTGTCAGTTGCTCGAAGTTTCCCTGCAAGTCTACCGAGAAGATATTCCAGGGAATCAATTCGCTCCATTTATTCACAAAAATATCCGGGTCGGAAATATCGAACCACTGCCGTGAACCGTTGTAGTGGCTGTAAACAATTGTTCTGCTGTCGGGGCTCCAGCCTGGATCATGGTCAGACTGCCAGCCCACAGTGGTAGTAAGCCTGGTCTGGTTGGATCCATCTGCATCCATTACATAGATTTCCCCCCTCGCGGAAATTTGCGTCACCCGATTTGATTTAAAGGCAATTCGCGTTACGTCCGGAGACCACTCGGCATCGTTGTCTTCCCATGGAGAATCTGTCAGCCTGGTTACCTGTGAACCGTCTGTACGCATTGTGAATATGTCTGCAGCACCGGTTGGAGCACCTGTGGAGTCTTGCCAGGAACTGAATACAATAAGACTGTCTCCGGGACCCCAGTCGGGATGAGCATCTATCACCGTGTTGTTTGTGAGCCTGGTTTCTGCACCGGAACCAATGTCAAGTATGTAGATTTCCCATGTACTCATGTCGTACTGATTGCCTGCCTGAAAAGCAACCTGAGAACCGTCATGTGAAATTGCAGGGTTGTTCTCGTGTCTGTCGTTGAATGTAAGCCTGGTTATTTCACCGGATTTATCAAGAAGGTAAAGTTAGCCTTCTGTGAAATGAGCTATTGAAAGAAAAACTATAGACTCGTTCTGCTGCGAATACCACAGTTCATAAGGATCAGATGGCCCTGCTGCGTCTTCTCGGCATCCTGTTGTGAGAACAAAGGAAAACAAAACAAGAATCAATCCCGCAGTTTTAATCATATTGAATCAGAGCTTCCTTTCTGCAACCAGCCTGGCGAAATGCTCAAATGATCTGTCCCATGTTTTTTCTGCAACATCCGAGAAGCAGCAGGCAGGAAGCTGACGGCTTTTCAAATGGTAGGCTATACAATCACAACAGATCCCCTTCCGGGAGCAGGGGTCGTAGGTACAATTACAATTGGTAAGGTTTCGATCTTTCATGCATTCCATAACTGTGTACCTCTCCTTGGTAAGGTTAACACAAGCCCGTGATTTCAGGAGAGAATACGGGCAATCGGAGATTCATGTCAACAGATCATTGACAGTGCTGAACAATTCCTGAGATAGTCAACTCAGTTGTTCAATCCGGCAGCATAAACCAGAGCTTAAATTACATGAATCCCGGAGATAACCTGATCTCTTTCGGGAAGAAGCAGTGAACAGCAAATTGCGCAGATCAGTTCACATCACCAAGATAGACGGAATGCTTCTCGGGGATACCAGCCGAAAGGGCTTCCCAGAGTTGCGACGGATACAGGTCGAATTCATCAAGGCTGCCCACCGGTAACCATTCAACACCGGTCTGCCATTCGTCGGCTGTATTTCCGGTTTCTGGTTGAGCATATTCTGATATGGTGCAGTGGAACATGAACTCAACCTGATGGGCATCGTTCTCTGTTTCTGCAAACTCATGATTCCTTGAGATGTAATCCCTGATGAAGAGAATATCGCCAACTTCAACCGCTATCGAAGCCTCTTCGAGACATTCCCTTTTCAGAGCGTCAGTTAGGGTTTCACCATGATTCTGTCCGCCACCGGGAAGGATATACCAGTCGTGCCCGTCTGTGGTGTTCCTGATAACCAGAAGCTTTCCGTTTCGAACAATCACCGCTTTGGCTGAGTTTCTTACTGTTTTTACTCAGTTATCTCCGAAGAGATCCGGGGTTCCCCCCTCGAATTTCTTGAGAATGTTACTCATTCTGTCTTTAAGAGCATCCGCCTCTTCGCCGATCTCCTCAAGAGTTCTTCTGGGCTCCGCATCCACAGGCGGATCAGCTGCCGGTTCCTCGTTTTGCTCCTCTGGCTCAGGCTCCTCTGCCGGAACTTCGGGCTCATCGTTGATCTCAATTGCCTTCAGTGTTGAGATGACCTTCTTCCCGCAGAGCTGAATGCCTTTTGCCTTCACTCCCTTGACGGTTATCTCTGACAGAAGTGTTTCACCTTTTCTGGTTTTCATGTTCTTCCGCCGCTCGAACCAGTAGTCAAGAAGGACATTCTCCCTGTCGAGGAAAATCATCAGCTCGCTGTTCTCCGGCATGAAGGTATATTCTCGATCGAGAATGTAACCACCGATAGCAAACCTCTTTACAAAGGCTACACGGTTCTTCCTGTTTCTGTAGACACAGGCAAAAACCTTATCCTTGTCACAGGGGCCGCACCACAGAACCTTGCCTGTGATCATGAGCTTCTCCTGCATGGGAACCACCTTGTAGGTTCCGTCTCCAAGAAGGTAGAGAATTCTGTCCAGTTCAGACACATTCCAGCTTTTTGCACCCTTGACTGATGTGCCGATAAAACCGGTATCAGGATCAAAGCCCAGTTTCAGGTTGGCGATGGCCACTTCCCGCTTGTTGATGCCGGAGAATGTTTCGATGGAAGTTCTTCTTGGAAAAAGCTTTCCATATTTGTCTAAAAACCCCTGCAGTATATCGACAGCGTAATCAATGAGGTTCTTAAGCTTTTTACGGGCAACCCTCATCTTCGATTTGATGTCGCCGATTTCTTTCCGGTGAGTTTCTATGTCGAATCTGCTTATTCTGCGAATCTTCAGTGCAAGAAGACGATCAATGTCTTCAAGGGTAACTTCTCTTTTGTACTCGACAAGGAAAGGAAGCAGGCTGCCTGAAACTGTGGTTCTGACTTCTTCAAGAGTGGGACATTCCTCTATGGCTTTGTAAAGCCTGTTCTCAATGAAGATCTGTTCAAGGGTCATCCAGTGCATACGGTCCTGAAGAGCTGCAATCTCCAGCTCCAGTTCACGTTTCAGAAGCCTTTTCAGTGCCTCTGCTGAATAGTTAACAAGACCGGAAACTGTTGTTTCAACAGGCCTTTCATCCATAATGACAATCATATTAGCTGAATGTGAAATCTCGCAGTCTGTGCTTGCAAAGAGTCTCTGTATGGTTTCGTCTGCGGAAACTCCCCTGGCAACTGTAACTTCAATTTCTGCCCGATCTGTGGAGAAATCGTCAATGCTGGATATCTTCAGCCGTCCCTTTCGGGCAGCACTTTCGATGGAAGCGATAATGGATTCGGTAGTGGTTCCAAACGGGATCTGAGTAACGGCAACCTTCTTGTTGCCCCTTCTTTCGATCCGGGCTCTGCATTTCACTTTGCCGACGCCGTCTTCATATGCTGACACATCCACTGCGCCGCCCTGAACGAAATCCGGAAAAAGCTGAAACTCTTCTCCGCGGAGGCAGGCGATCTGAGCTTTCAACACCTCATTGAAATTATGTGGAAGTATCTTTGTTGACATTCCCACTGCAATTCCCTCTGCACCAAGCAGAAGCACAACTGGAACTTTTGCAGGAAGCAGATCAGGCTCTCTGTTTCTGCCGTCATAGCTTACACCGAAATCTGTAGTGTCGTTGTTGAACAGGATGTCTCTGGCCATCTGTGTAAGACGGCACTCGATGTATCTCGGTGCGGAAGCATCATCACCGGTGAGAATATTTCCGAAGTTTCCCTGCTTGTCTATAAAGAAATTCCTGTTGGCAAGGGTCACAAGAGCAGCCCCAATGGACTGGTCGCCGTGGGGATGGTAGCGCATGGTGTGACCTATGACATTTGCCACTTTGTTGAATCTGCCGTCATCCATCTCAAACATTGACCAGAGAATTCTTCTCTGAACCGGCTTAAGGCCGTCGGCAGCGTCAGGTATTGCCCTTTCCTTGATAACATAGGATGCAAAATCAAGGAAATTGTTCTCGTATAGTTTTCTTAACCCTGTCATCGGAGATTCTCCATTATGTACTGTCTTCTCTGAGGGGTATTCTTACCCATATAGAAACCGAGCATGTCGGAGACATCTCCGATTCTGTCAATGCCCACCTTCTCGAGCCTGATGTCCGGGCCGATGAACTGACCGAATTCCTTCGGACTGATCTCTCCCAGCCCCTTGAACCTTGTGACCTCAAACTTCTTACCCAGTTTTTTCTCTGCTGCGGTCTTTTCTTTATCGCTGTAGCAGTAGATTGTATTCTTTTTGTTCCTGACCCTGAAAAGAGGGGTTTCAAGAATAAAAAGATGCCCGTCCAGCACGAGATCCTCAAAGAAATGCAGGAAAAGGGTCATCAGAAGATTTCTTATGTGCAGCCCGTCTACGTCAGCATCGGTGGCAAGAATGACTCTGTTGTAACGCAGCCCCTCCACGCCTCCTTCAACGTTCAAAGCACGCATGATGTTGTAGATCTCTTCATTCTTGTATACTGTATCGCGGCGATGAGAGTACACGTTAAGAGGTTTTCCCTTGAGGGCATACACTGCCTGTGTGAACACATCTCTTGATGCCACCAGGCTTCCTGCTGCACTCATTCCCTCTGTAAGGAAGATGGAACTCTCCTCTTCCCTGTCGTGCCCGCTGCCCAGATGAATCTTGCAGTCCTTGAGTTTGGGAATACGGATCGCAGTCTGTTTCGCCCTGGCCCTGGCCTTCTTCTTCACTGAAAGAAGCTCTGTGCGGAGTTTCTGATTGGCTTTTACCTTGTTGATAAGCTGGTCCGCAAGAACAGTGTTGCGGTGAAGCATCTGCTCTATCTCACTCTGCACCTGAACAACTATGTCACGGCGGATATCGCTGTTGCCCAGCTTGTTCTTGGTCTGACTCTCGAATACCGGATCTTTCAACTTTATCGATATTGCGGCTATGATTCCATCACGGACATCATCACCTGTGAATTTCTCGGAACTGTAGGCATTCACTCCCTTGAGAAGACCTTCCTTGAAAGCAGACAGATGGGAGCCACCTGCGCTTGTGTACTGACCGTTGGCAAAAGACAGATATCTCTCTCCGTACGAATTTGTATGAGTAAAGGCAAACTCAAGTGTTTTTTCGCGAAAGTAAAAAACAGGATAGACAGCCTCTTCACCGGCCTCATGTTCAAGCAGATCCTGAAGACCATTTTCAGACTGATAGGTGTTTTCGTTGAACTGAATCTTCAGTCCGGAGTTGAGAAAGGCATAATGACGGATCCTCTTCTCCAGGAAAACATCATGGAAAGTGTACTTCCCGAATATCTCCCCGTCAGGGATAAACTCGACATAAGTGCCGTTGCGCTCTTTTGTTTCTTCAGTGGTATCCTCGATAACCACGCCCCTGCAGAAAATTATTCTTCTGCACTGACCATCTCTGTATGAGCAGACCATAAAGTGTTCGGAAAGGGCATTGACCGCTTTTGTTCCAACACCGTTCAGCCCCACACTGAACATGAATACATCGGTATTGTACTTGGCTCCCGTGTTGATCTGAGAAACACATTCAAAGAGCATCCCGAGAGGAATTCCCCTGCCGTAATCACGAACAGAACAAGTGCTTCCATTCAGCTTTACCCGAATACGCTTTCCATGCCCCATTATGAATTCATCTACAGAGTTATCTATGACTTCCTTGAGCAGAACATAGATACCATCATCAACATTGGAGCCATCACCCAGACGGCCGATGTACATTCCAGTACGGAGGCGGATGTGCTCTATGGATGAAAGGGTCTTGATTTTGCTTTCGTCATACTTCATTGCGGTGTTCCCGCTCATTGTACCACCATATCTTGATTGTCGTGTAACTTATTACCCTACATGCTGTGTCTTCGCCTGTTTTCAAAGTGGAAATGGAACATGTAGTGGCACACTAAAGCCGAGTATACAACATTTCGATGAATACTGGAAGAGGATATTCAGGAGTATCTAATCTCCCTGGCCCTTGAAACCCCGAAGAACTCTGCCGGCTTTGCCCATAGCTTTACCCGGCTCTGAAAGAAGTTCCCGTGCCCAGCGACGTATATTGCTGAAGCTGGTTACCTTCCTCCAGCTGCGGTATCTCTCGATCCGATGCTTCCAGGAGATCACATCATCAACAGACATGTGCGGAAGACGCATGTTCATAACCTCATGGGCTCTGTTTCTGGCAGGATCAAGAAGTTCGGGATTGGTGTCGCTATCCAGGTAACCGTTCTCAACAGCCCAGTCATGTATGTATCTGCCGGGTATGGCAGTGGAAAAGTAAACGATAATATCATCGGGCTTGAGTTTTTTCAGCAGCTCGTATGTTGCTCTCAGATCATCATCCGTTTCCATTGGAAAACCGATCATGAGATTAGCGGTAGCTTCAACCTTGAATTCATGGCACCATTTGAATGCTTCGATTGCCTGTTCAGGAGTGGTTTCCTTCCTGTAAAAATCAAGGATTCTCTGGCTCCCGCTTTCCACTCCAAAGGAGATACAGTGGCAGCCGCTCTCTCCCATTACCCTGACCTTGTCACGGGTTACTGTATCCACTCTGCTGTTGCAGTGCCACTCCAGGTCAATGCCCGCCTTCTTGAGCTCATCTCTGAATGTCTCAAACCAGCTCACGGGATGCATTGTAATTGTATCATCTTTGAAAAAGATCCTGAGACATGAAGTCTTCCTGAGTTCCGCAAGTTCTTTTATCTCACCAACAACATTAGTTGCAGATCTGTATCTTATTCCACCACCGTAAATTAAATCAGTGCTTGGTTTGCAGTAGATGCACTTGAATGGACAACCTCTGGTCGTCACCATTCCAAATTCCGACATCCCGGTTACCAGGTACGAATCGTAGTCAACTACATCCCGTGCAGGGAATGGAATGTCATCCAGAACCGGCGGAACGGGTCTTCTGGGATTTTCCGTAAATGAACCGTCTTCGAGCTGGCAGGCGAGGTTTCTCATGTCTCTGTAACTCTCACCCTTTTCCACTCTGTCTGCCAGTTCAACTATTGCCTCTTCTGCTTCTCCAAGCAGTGCTATGTCAGCGCCTGTACCCTCAATGGATTTGTCGGCGAATATGCTGGGATATGCCCCCCCTACAACGAAAAGAGCATCCGGTGCGACTGTTTTAAGATGTGCAGTAACAAATGAGGCTCTTTCAAGTTTTGCTGCGGCGGATATTGCGACTGCCACGATCCCGGCACCTTCAGCGAGGTGATCCAGCTCTGTAATTTCTGAACAGAATGAATAGTCCAGATAAACAGGCTCATGCCCTGCTTCCCTGAGAGCACTGACAAGATGCAAAACTCCCAGTGGTTCAGAAAGACCGTTGTACTCGAACCATTTGAATCTTGGATAAACCAGGGCAACTTTCAAATCGACTCCCCCTTCTCGGAACATGGAAGATAGTTTATTATTTCTTCTTTGTCACAGAGAAATCAAGAGTGTATCAGGAAAATTAATCAACTCACTATGCACCGTGATGGAATGGTATTATGTTCGAAGTCAAATGCATGAATATCGCATTCCTCTAATGTATTACAATTCATTCAGTTAGGTGAGTGTTGCGTAATATGGTATTCTGCGCTATTCTAGTATACAATACCCACGCCCTGAAAGGTTGAGAATGACAGAAAAAGGGCCCTTCAGGTTTTTGCGTACATG
>JAGLOJ010000098.1 GCA_023139045.1 Candidatus Sabulitectum sp. | reverse complement strand
CAGATTGGTTGGTACTCAGACCGGCAAGGCAAGTTGTGTGAAGGATTGATTTGTCGGGGGCGTCAACTGTGGGCTGGTTCTTCCTCTCCTGTGATGTCTGCTGTGGCCCTGGCTATCGCAGGCGCCAGAGCAAGCTCGGTGTGGTGCAGAGTGCCGTCCAGATCAAATACTGCCAGCTTTTTCATTCTTCCTCCATAAATGTTGAAGGTGGAATATATTACTCATCATGAAAAAGACTTCACTTTTTGCCACCGACCTTGACGGAACTCTGCTCCGCAATGACGGCACATTCAGCGCCAGAGACCTGGCAGCTCTTGAAACTCTCAGAGACAGGGGTTGTGCGGTTGTACTTGCAACAGGAAGAAGCCCCCTGTCTCTCCAGCGATGTCTGGGGAAAAGAAAACTCCCTGTTGACTGGTATGTACTCTCTTCAGGTGCTGGAATTCTGAACTCAGTTGGAGAAGTAACTCTGTCCCGAACTCTCTCGCCGGATGATACTGTTGCGATCCACAATGCTTTTGCTGATCTGGGAATAACCGACACCTCCATACAGGGAACCTTTCCGGATGCACATATCCTCCACTGGATGGATGGAAAGCACTGTCTCGATTTTCGTAAAAGACTTGCATATTACCGCGACTTCTCCAGGAAAATTGACTGCCCGGAAATATCATCAACCGAGGTCATCGGGTTTATTCACCCGGATCAGGCAGAGCAGGTAATTTCTGCACTCAGTGCGGCTTTGGGAAGAAAATATTCAATCGTCAGGGCCACCAGTCCTATTGATCACTATACTGTCTGGGTTGAGGTTTTCGCACAGGGAGTGAACAAGGCATCCGCCTGCGATACAATCAGAAAAGAGCTTGGAATCTCGATGCAACTCACTGCGGCAGTAGGCAACGACTGGAACGACATCCAGATGCTGCGCTGGGCAGATCGATCATTCATCTCAAGCAATGCCCCTGAGGCATTACTGGCGGAGTTCGAGAATGTACCATCCAACCAGCACAATGCCGTAGCAACTGCCATAGATGTCTGGTTTGAAGCATTATGAGAGTATTTTCCCTTGCAGACCTCCATCTTGGTTTCGCAGTAGATAAACCGATGGATATCTTCGGAAGCATCTGGGAGAATCATCCCGGGAAAATTGAGGAGAACTGGAAGAACACTGTTAAAGACTCTGACATTGTTCTCATTCCCGGAGATATTTCCTGGGGAATAAATTTTGAACAGGCAGGACCGGATCTCGAGTTTCTTGATTCCCTTCCTGGAAGGAAGTACATCAGCCGGGGCAATCACGACTACTGGTGGAGCTCTCTCAGCAGGGTGAGCCAGTTCGTGGGACCATCAATCACCGTGCTGCAACGAAATGCAGTAGATTGCGGAGACTTTATTCTGGCAGCAAGCAAGGGCTGGAATACCCCCCTCTGGGATGGCTTTAAACCAACGGAAGACATGAAGCTTTATCAGAGAGAGCTGGGAAGAATGCAGATCGCTCTGGAAAAGGCAAAGCATTTGAAAAAATCGGGACAGAAACTGGTCTACATGATGCACTTTCCTCCGGTTGTTGATGGAAAGCCCAGTGAATTTGCCGAGTCTCTTTCCGATTGCGGTGTTTCGTTGTGCCTCTATGGACACCTTCACGGCATCTGGTCCGATAAGGTAAATATGGAATACAAGGGGGTTCTATACCGAATAGCCTCCGCTGATTACTTGAACTTCAAGCCTGTGGAAATAACCTCGGAGGTAATGAGCTAATGCTGCTTTCTGTCAATGGACTTGGTCTTGAATTTGGTTCAGCCGAGATATTCAGCAATATGACATTTAACATAAATGCCGGAGATCGGGTTGCTCTTGTTGGTGTTAATGGAGCAGGTAAAACTTCCCTTCTCCGTATTCTCTCCGGAGATCTTGACCATTCCTCAGGCAGGGTGAACAAGTCAGGTAATCTGAGAATTGGTTACCTGCCCCAGCAGATCAGTCAGTTTCCCGGAGGAGCCCTTCTTGAAGCCGTATGTGCAGGTTCCGGTGATGGTGCTGATGCTCTTTCACGAGAAGAAGAACTACACTCTATCCTTGAAAAGGAAGGAACCACTAATGCCTCTGTACTGGCTGAACTGGCAAAGGTACAGGACAAGATTCATTCAACAGAAGCATACAATCTAGAGTCAAAAGCTCAGGCTGTTCTCTCCGGGCTTGGTTTTTCAAAAGAAGACCTCGATAAAGATCTCTCTGACTTTTCCGGAGGGTGGAAGATGCGGGCAATGCTTGCGGCCATTCTTCTGAATAACCCGGATCTTATCCTGCTGGATGAGCCTACGAACCATCTTGATCTGGACGCTCGCCTTTGGCTGGAAGAGTTTCTCAGACGATTCAAGGGTGCCGCCTGGATTATTTCCCACGATCCCACCTTCCTCGATAGAGTAACAAACAGGGTTGTTGAAATCGAGTTTGGAAACATGAAAACCTGGGGAGGCAACTACTCTTTCTATGTAAAAGAGAAGCTTGTACAGGCAGCACTTATGCAGAAGCAGGCTCGTAAAGTAGATGACGAGAGAGAAAAGCTGGAACGATTCGTCAGAAAGTTCAAAGCAACTGAGAGCAAACGTTTCCAGGTTAGAAGCCGTGAGAAAATGCTGGAAAAACTGGAAGCGGTAGCCACCTACAAGAGCCCGAAACGCATGGTCATCCAACCTCCGAATGTTCCACGAAGCGGGACAAAAGTTCTTCAGATGGAGAATGTTTCAAAGGCTTATGACAAAACTGTTTTCGCCGGTGTAAACCTGGAAATACAACGGGGAGACCGCATTGGTATTGTAGGCAAAAACGGCGGAGGAAAATCAACCCTCTCCCGGCTTTTTGCCAACATAGAAGATCCTACCAGTGGGAAACTGACGAAGGGAACAGGCGTTAAGATCGGCTACTACTCTCAGGAAATTGATCTCCAGCTCAACGAGAAGCATACTGTTCTACAACATGTGCATAGCATTTCGCCTGCAAGAAGTGAAAGGGAAATACGCAGCTATCTGGGTAGATATCTGTTCACCGGAGATGATGTGATGAAGCCTGTTTCTGTTCTTTCCGGGGGAGAGGTCAGCAGACTTGCCCTGGCTGGAATTCTTATGATGCCCACCAATTTTCTCATACTTGATGAGCCCACCAACCACCTGGATATTTTCAGCCGGGATGTTCTGCAGGAGGCTCTGAAAAACTACAAGGGCACACTGGTACTCATCAGCCATGATGAAAAACTTCTCTCTGCTCTCTCTGAAAAGCTTTTTGTGGTTAAGGATGAAAAAGTAAAAGCTTTCGCCGGAAACTTCTTCGAGTATGTTGAAAAGCTCAGAACCCTTGCTGATCAGCAATTCAAAAAGCCCGATGAAAAGGCAAATCAGGAATCCGGCAGAGAGGCAGAAAAGGAAAGAAAGAGAAATGAAGCCGCTGAAAGGAACATGGCATACAAAGAGCGCCGCAGGAAAGAAAAAAGAGTTGAGCGGATAGAGAAGAAAATGGCTCCTTTTGAAACAAGACGCATGGAGATCGAAGCTCTCTTTACAGAGCAGGAAGTGATAAACAACTCCCAGCTTCTGGTTGAACTTCAGAAGGAGCATTCATACCTTTCGGATGAGATAGCATTACTGGAGGAACAGTGGATGGAAATTGCTTCAGAAGAATGAAGCAGGCGCCCTAAGCAAATCAGTGTTCGTTTTTCTTTTCAGAAACCCTAAAAAGAAGACTTAATACTTGCCCATGTGGCTCTGTTCAATCCGGACGGAGTCCAGTTTATACTCAACTTGAACAGATCACCACCCTCCGGATGAATCCATATATACTCGCCATCGTAATCAATACTTCCATCGGGGCCATATTGAGCTTCATCAAACTGGCAAGACCAGATTGGATCCAAGTCTACACTTCCATCGGAATTGATGCTGTAGATAAGGATGTTATCCGGTGTCTGCTGTGCTTTGCACGCAAACAGGTAGTCTTCGTATACGGCGAGACCAACAACAGGATAAACATTTGTCTCTGTCCATGAAACAGATGACTACTCTGCCCAGGCTATTATTCCCCCCAGCGGCGTTGTCACATAGATCATACCGTCACCTGCTGCTACTCCATAAACCTTCTCCCAGCTGGAAGGGCCTGCAATAAAGCCGTTCAGGTAAGGGTTGGCCCCTGTTGTTGATTCGTCGTAAATTTCTATGTGGTTGTTGTCAAAATGGCCAAGCAGGTACTGATTAGCTACCCCCTCATATTCACAAAAAGCAACATCTGTCGGGCGAGGATAACAATCCCAAACATTGCCGGTGACATTTCCTGTTGTCATGTCAAATTCGATAAACTCACCAGTCCAGTAATCTGATATCCACAACCTGTCAGTATCATTATCCTGAATCATCATACCATGAGAATCAGGCATACCGGGGTGGTAATGCTCTTCAATAGTGTAGGTTCCACCAAAAGCAATCATTGCAAGTATCAATAAGGCAAGCACACTCATAGCAAATCAATTCTTTCTATAAAGAAATCTCAATATATGTAAAATACTACAAGCCCGTGCTGAATGACACCCCGGAAAACTTAATGCCTTAAAGCATTGTGCCGCCCTCTTGCGATGCTGTGATCAGTGAACTGAAACTGAAAAAATACAGTCGCTTTCAGTTCAAGAATCCCATGACCCCCGCAAGAAGAGTGATAGTGTCATGCTGATCCATCTCCGGGATTCCAGCTTTGATTGCCGCATTGTTCAATAACTGATATTCAGGTGAAGTGAAAATAATGGGACTCAATTCATCCCTGATTACTTCAAGGGCTGTCTGCTCATCCCAATCAACTTCTGATATGTACAGAAAAACAGAACCGTCTTCAGAGGAAACACCCTGACAGGTAGAACCATCAGGTAACGCCATTCTGCTCACAATACGCTCAAGAAGAGCTGCGGCATAAGCTGCCCTTGCCCCGCTTCCGGCATTGCCGGGCATTGTTACAACAAGAATGCCTGACACTGGTACATTTCTCACAGCAGGCATTATGCCGGCAAGACGGTCAATCTCCACAGAAGCCACGACAGGCGGGGAAGGAGAGGGAATCATGGTCCAGGGAGAGAAGCTCTGTCCTCCTGTTCCTCTTATCCACACCAGAGAATTTTTTTCGGCCAGACCACCGGGTATCTGCCGTAGAACAAGACTGTCTGCGGCACTGAAAAGGGGAGCCCATTTCTCTCTCCAGAAATCATCAAGCTCTGATGGAGTGTATTCAAGGGAAATGATATCACCCGGTGATCCTTCAACAGTACAGGTAACCAGCGCATTTATTGCTGATGACCCACCCGGAATAACTTCCGTTCCGATACCGCGCCAGGCTGTGAGATGAAAATCTCCCGCTCGCTCTCCTCCCCACAAAAACACTGTATTTTCTATCGGCAGAGATACAATAAGGGTATCTGCCCCTGCTTCCAGCCATCTGCTGGTTCTTACCGGCACAACCGGGAGTTCCCCCACAGAGTCTCCAAGAATCCATGAATTGGCCAGGGCATTGGTATTCCAGACCAGTTGTAGAGTCCTTGCCCAGAGAGAACTGTCAGCCATTACACTGTCCGATTCAAGTGTCTCTGCAATTTCTTCCAGAATCTGTGATGAGCCGTCAGGGCCATTCAGAATGTAACCGGACCAGCCGGAACGAGTAACCTGGTAGCCCAGAATACCATAAGTCCACATCTCTTCCAACTGGTTGTCGGACAGTGATTCCCAGGGGTGAACGGGGATTCCGGGAAGCATAACAATGGCGCCGTCACCAGAGGGGAGGCCCACTGCCAGTATTGAAGCAATAAGAAGTAGTGTCATTTTTCCTTCCAGGGTTCAAGAACTCTGCGCAGTACCTCGGGGCCTTCAAACCAGGAGAGAACAAAGCCGTAATTTGTCAGGGGAACTGCAACCTCTGCAAGATGATTGATTCGAGCAGAGAGCTTCTGTCTGCTTATCATACAGCCTCCGCAATGTATAACAAGATCATACTCCTTCAGCTTGTCAGCATCTGGAAATTCTCTGCCGAAAGAATGGTCCACGGTAATCCCGGGAAACAGTTTCTGCAGCTTGGATGGAATCTGCACGGTTCCTATATCTTCTGCAATCCTGTCATGATTACAGGCCTCGGCAATAAGTACTGTGCTGGCTGATGTAAGGGTATTCATAGCCTTTACGCCTTCCGCAAAAAGACTCATATCTCCACCAGCAGTCTGATTTATCATCATTATGGAGAATGTTGTAAGAGGAATTCCATCAGGAACCCATTTGCTCATCACATCAATAGCCTGAGAATCAGTGATTACAAGCTGCACCCCTCCAATGCCCTGCTCCAGAGCCCCAAGAAATTTAAGAAACTTATCTTTTTCACGACTGGAAAGAAGGCTGGAGCCACTTCTTGCAAGGGTTAGATCTGTTCTGTAGAGACCCACAGGAACCATCATTCGCAGTAAATACTCCATACTCATTTCCTGAGGGCGGAGAAGCCTGCCTGTAGGAGATTCAGCATCCAGTGGAATATGCATCAACACGGGGCTTCTCGGATTAAGGAATGGAAGCAGGGGAACAGGGATCATCCCCTCAGGTTTTGATTCAGTTACAAATTCAATCACAGAAAGGTAATCCTCCTGAAGAGAAATATCTGCAGAAAGCGACCGAGTGTTCTTTCTGTCGGGAAAAACAGATCGACAGAACTCCTTTGCCTCGGAAACAGTTGCACCGGTATTTAAAAGCAAAGACCTGGCATCGGAACGGATGTTGAACACCACTGCCAGTCGTTTGCCTTTTCTGGCAGCCATGGAACTTATCAGTTCTTCCACCTCAAGCTGCATGGATATGAAAGCCTGCACCGGATCAATCACCATCAGGGCAATGTCCACTTCCCCAAGTGCAGCGAGAGCTTTCTTTCTTTTTTTACCGCCAAGGTCTGAAGCTTCATCCAGACCGGCGGTGTCAAGAATTCGCACAGCTCCCAGGGAATGAATTTCCATAACTGAGCTTTTGATATCAGCCGTAGTGCCCGGCTGGGAATCAACAATGGAAGTTTCCTGTTGTGTCAGCAGATTCATTAGAGTACTCTTGCCGGCATTGATCCTGCCGAAAATTCCAATCACCAGCCTGTCGACTCTGGCCATACAAAATCCTTTCAGTCTGTTACCCCGGGAGACCGTCCTAGTATAAAACCAGAATAGACCTGTGGCACCACCACCTCGGGGTTGACTGTGAAGAAAATAATTCAGATAATTGACCCCCGATTGAATGCTGCGGAGAGGTGGCCGAGCTGGTTTAAGGCGTACGCCTGCTAAGCGTATGTAGGGGAAACTCTACCGAGGGTTCGAATCCCTCCTTCTCCGCCATTCAATTACACGGGCTCTCCACCAATAGTGAGAGCTCTTTTTTTTGCTGCTCTCCGTTTATGATTGTCTCAAGTGAGGAGTAACATGAGTATACGTAAAATAATAGCAGTGTTTTTTCTTATTGCAGTCCTTTCCTTCCCCTCTTCCGCCCAAATCCCTTCAGCACAACAAAACTCCTGGCACGGCGGACCAGGCTCCCTTGATTTCTGGCTGACTTTCGGTACTTCTTTCCTGGAGGAGGAAAACACGGGTTGGCAGTCTGTCGGCCGCCTTTCCCCGAAATATCCAATGCTGAATCAAACGATCTGCAACGACCTTTCTTACGGAATACATGCGGAAGCAGCCGATTTCACAGGAGACGGATTCCCCGACCTTGTGATTGTTTCCTATCTCCCCGACAGTGATGTAATTCTTCTTGTAAATCCTGGAATTATCGGTATACCCGATGAAGAATGGAATACGGTAACCATCGCTTCATCTTTCAGCCAGTGCCGATCCATCTCCAGTGGAGATCTTGATAACGACGGCGATATTGATGTGGTCATCGGCAGTTACAGCAACTCTGGAATTTCCTGGCTGGAAAACCCGGGCAGTTCTGCCGTGTGGCTGTACCACAGCGTTGAAAACATCACGGGCATTACTTCTGTCGATTGTGGTGACATGGATCAGGACGGTGATCTTGATATCCTGTTCTGCTCCTTCTTCAGGGATACACTGGGCTGGATGAACAACCAGAATGGAGCAGGAGAAAGCTGGTTGAGGCAAACAATCTGTTCAACCGTGAATAATCCTTTCTACGCTGCCATTACTGATATTGACTCAGATGGAATCCCCGATGTTTCCGCCTGCTGCAAGCTGAGCAACGAGGTGTACTGGTTCAAGAAGAATTCTGCCGATGACACATGGATTCAATACACAATTGCTTCCGTTCCACTGGCAGCATGTCTTTCTGCCGGTGACTTCAATGGAGACTCTTTCATCGACCTTCTTGTAAGTGGCCTGGGAGAAAATTCAGTCTTCCTCTGTACCAGTCTGGACGGATCAGGTACAGCCTGGGACGTTAAAAACCTTGAGATAAATACCACTCAAACAGGCTCATGTCTTCTGATTGATCTAGAGGATGACGGAGATCTTGATATTGCCGTTTCTGACAAAATTGAAAATTCTGTGACCATTCTGTCAAACCTTGATGGATCCGGTCTCTCTCTTTTTGAAACGAAGCTTGCTGCAGAAATACCCATGTCTCTCTGCCTCATTGATTCTGATATGGACGGTACATCAGAGATCTCCTGCCTGTGCCGCTATGATGTAAGGGTTCTTTCAGCCGATCCCACCAGTTTCTCCATGAATGGTGTTCTTACTTCTGTTGTGGCAAATGTACCTGCAACCACCGACGATCAGTGGGGAAACATCATATGGGATTCCTGGGAACCTCCGGGCACAACCATAAGCTTTCAGTTAAGAAATTCAAATGATCCTGAAAACATGGGGGAATGGTCTGACACCGTTACCACCAGTGGAACTTACCTTGGCGACCTCTTCCCGGAAGTCAACTACTACATACAATACAGGGTGTTCCTCAACTCTGATTCTCCCGACACTGCTCCATTCCTCTACTCTGTAGATTTAGAAGGAGTCCTTGGTGAACTCTATCATGACTCCGAACTGATAACTGAAGAGCCTCTGGTCCGAGTTGACTGCAATCCCGCCCTGATATCTATAACCGCAACAATCAACCCTTACGCGGATGGTTTTACAGAGCTGATGGTCTACGATGTCTCGGGAAGACTTGTCGCCCGCCGATCTTACGAACCGGCGAACTGCTTCGTTATTGATACAATTGAGGGCCTCTCTCCGGGGGTATACCACATTGTTTCAGTTGCCGGTCAACAGAGGGAAATTCTCAAGGTCTGTATTATCCGCTGAAGGATTTACCGGAATGCACTGCAGGGAAGTTTTGTGCCTGCAGTAAACGGGGATACTCTGAATAGTGGATTCCAGGATAGCGAAATCAATCAGACCGTATTCGTTCCATTCTTCCGTTCACAAAGGCGAGCACTGTTCGTGACGGATCGGGAATGATCCGGCTTTCCCCCTCCGAATAAAGAGAATCACCGCAAAAATTGATTTTGCTTACAACTGTATAGTCGGCTTCTTCGCCAGTCAGCATGGTAACAGCGTCGTTCAGCCCGTTTCTGAACACATAGGCTCCCCTGTAACTATCCGGGATGCTGAGAATGATAACACTGTCAGCATCGTATGCCGAAACAGATTGTGCAATACTGGAGCAGAGCCTGCCGGCTTGCTTCCAGTTTTCATTGGATTTTTGCAGGAAAAACACTTGACCAGGTATCACAAGGGCTAGAATAAAAAGAACGGTTTTGCTTTTCTTAAGGAGAGAAACAACGGAAACAGTAAGAAAACCTGCAGCAAACACCCCCGGCAGATAGAGATATCTCTCCGACTGTGTGTCAAACAGAGAAACCTTCATGCTCAATACCGGAAGGAGAGAAACTATGTAACAACCTGCAAGAACCAGTAGCAGCCTTTTCTGAACTCTGGAAGCTCTTCTGTGCAGAACCGCAAACACCGGTACCGTCAATACAAGAAGAACAAGCGGAACAAGTACGGGGTTGTTTGTAATAACCATTCTCCAGCCCGATGGAAGGGGTGGAATCAGCACGCGAAAAGTATATCGAACAAAGTTCTCAGCAACCCCGACAGCGGAGAGATCAAGAAAACCGCCGGACCTCATATTTGAAACAAGCCCCTCATTAAGCACAATTCTAAGAACAAGATAGCCCGCTGCAATCAACGCGGATAACCCCAACAGAAAAAGATTCCTCCGAAGGGTTTCTTTACCCTGTGCCAAACTGTATACAAGAAGCAGCCCCCAAAGCAAGGGTGTAATTATCACACTTTCTTTTGCCAGCAGCCCCGCTGAAAAAAGAACAAGAGCCAGAACGGCATGAAGCATGGACGGTTTATCCAACTGACGGTAGTAGAAAAATGCAGATGCAAGGCACAGTGTAGTGGCAATAATGTCTGTTCTTCCAGAAACCCATGCCACCGATTCGGAGTGAGAGGTCAGAGACAAAAACAGCACACTTGTGAGTATTGCGTGCAGGCAGGGCCTGCCGGCATCAACCGGCTTTATCAGCACCAGAAACAGAAGGAATACGGCGAAGCCTGCGAAGAAATGCCAGAGTAGATTGGTCAGGTGAAAGCCTACCGGATTGACCCCCCATACCTGAAAATCACAAAGATAGGATAGAGTAGTGGCCGGACGAAAAAACACCGACCGGTTTCCTCCACCCCAGCTCGAAAAGTAGCCCTCACCCGCCACCCTGTTCACAAGAACAAAATCGTCAGAAACAAATCCCGTACTCAGAGTTTCTGAAAAACACAGAGTAACTGTGGCAAGAAGAATCAGAACTGCTATGACATAACACTGTTTATCTGACAACATCTCTCCCATTGAAACGCCAGAGAAATACCGTTCCTGTGCTCCCGGTCCATCTTTGGAGTTCATCCTTCCGATGTACTGTAATCCTGTTTGGCAGAGACTGGCTCTGTGCTCTGTCTGGAACGAGAAGAACCCACGAAGCGTAATTCCGACTGTTCTCCGGACCGGTCCAGCTCGCAATAAAGTCAACTTCCATCTCTGTTAAATACTTCTGAAGCCTGCCCTGCCGGATGGATTCCGCCAGCTCTTTACTTCCGGCAAGGCCCTCCATCTGCACCACCCCACCACGAAAAAAATAGGCAAAGCTGCCTGCCCTGTCACCCATCGCCACCAGTGTTGAATCCCCCATCGACTCGTTCAACTCTTGAGCGATGTTCATATTCCGCACCCTGAAGTCTTCAGCTTTTTCCCCTCCGTAATTCCACCCCCACAACACCGCAAAAGGAATTGTAAGAACAAGAAGAAGAGTAGAAGCAATATTCGTTATCTTCTCTGGAACCCTCAAACTGTCAAAGATTTTCCCAAGAAGAAAGGGGAAACAGATACCACAGAAAAGTACAGCAGGATAAGCATACCAGTACCACAGTCTCCAACTGGAAAGCAACAGTTGTGAGGCTGTGAACAGAATCAGAAACAGACCCACTGCCTTTATTGATGGTCTTGTTTTTCTATGGAAGAGAACAGCAAATGACAAGACGAGAAATAACAGGAAAAGACCCCACGGACTTCTCAAGCCAAGGGGATCCGAAAGCAGAAACAACTGCTTTGCAAACAAAGTGTTCAAACCCGGACCAGAGGCTTTGATGGCTCCAGACACAGACATCCAGCTACAAAAAAACACCCGGTTTACTGCAAGATAGCAAGCCCCGGCAATGATCCCCGGGAGAAACACAATAAGGGCAGATGGTTTACCCCTCTCCTTGACTGCCCATATACCGATCAACACAGCAAGAAGTGCCGCATCCAGTCGGGCAAGCCCAACAAGAGCAAGCACTCCACCCAACCGAAGGAGAGATTGTCTTGAAGTCGCAGGTGTAACTCGATCAAGCATTACCAGAGCCAGAAAGGCAACAGGAATCAGAATTGAGGTCTCCATAGCAAGATGAGCAAAGTCCCTCAGGTATCTCAATAGAAGGATAAAGACCAGTAGAACCACCATTGGGGAGTACTGCCTGCTTAGTGTTTTGACCACAACAATTCCTGCAGTAAACATCAGAAAGGAGGAAAGAACGCTTACTGCTCGAAGAAAATCAATCTGATCAGGAATAATTAGGCGGGTTGCCATGACCATTCCCATCCATAACGGATGGAAACCATTGGTGGCAGAGACACCATCGAACGAAACAATTCCTTCTTCAACTGCATGCCGGGAAATTGTTGCATAAAAGAAGGCATCATCCTCAAGGCGACATACAAGATTGTTCGGTGGTGCTGACAAAGCAGTAAAAACATCGAAAGCAAACCAGAGAACCAGCACAGATGCAATTAAAGCATAACTGTGTTTGTTAAAAAAATAAATACTGACCTTTTTCACAAAATCAATTTTTCTTCAGATAAACCCATTAGACCCCCTGCATTAATACCATGATGAGAATTCTACTTTTCAGGTAAACCTTTTGCAAGGCCCATCAATCAAACGGGAAAGACTCTGTCAAGCAATAGCTGTCGCATTCTCACGAAAATTCGATCAGTTCCTGCATGCAAGCAGGTGAACCACCTGCATCTGGAATGTATGCACTACCCTGTTTATTAATATCGTAATAGAATCCTGTATTCTGAAGTTCGCTGGCTGGTGCATCGATGTTGCGGAAAATTGTGTAACTTGTGCGTACGGATTCAGTAATTCCAAAATAGACTGAAGTCCATCACAAACGCAGAGCGGTAAAGGGAGAAGCTGATGAGAGAAGTTCATGTACTTCGAGCTGTGATAGCCGCAGTTGTGACAGGATGTCTTGTGCTGCACGTATTAACTGCAATACCACAACTCGGAGCAACCACATTTGACGATGCCTACATGTTCATTCGATATGCCAATAACTTCTTGTCAGGCAACGGTTTCTCCTGGAATGCATCGGATGGCCCTGCATATGGCGCCACCAGTACAAGCTATCTTTTCACTGTAACCGCTGCCCGAGGTCTCTTCCCTCTTTCAGATGCAACTGTTTTGACAGGTTTGTCTTTTGCGGCAGGTCTGCTATCCTGTGTAATACTTGTTCTGGCGGGTTTTCTCTATGGCAATCATCTTCGTAAATCCTGGATTCCCCTCCTGATAATACCAGTAATGATACTGGGAGGGGCATTTCGTTTCCACAGTCTTACCGGCATGGAAACCACAATTTCATTACTTGGCAACTCTGTATTTGTGTTGTTTCTGCTGTTGTACGAAAAAAGTCCCGACAAACTCAAGTTCTTTCTACTTCTGGCCTCTGCGTATGCCTCTTACCTTACCAGACCTGACAATGGAATCTACTGCCTGTTGCTTCCTCCTCTTTTCCTCCGGGCATCCGGATCAATGAAGAAGAAGCAATGTCTTCTGTATGTTGTTCTCTTCGGAGTAATCATCTCTGCCGATCTTCTGTTCAAGAAAATACTGTTCGGTTCAGCTTTGCCTGTTCCATTCTACGCCAAATCAACCGGGTTCTATCAAGGATACTCCGGATTGGGCAATTGGAATGCGATCGATTATCTCATTCAGTTCCTCCGTTCCTCGCTGCCGTTCCTGCTTGCTGCAGTACTGCTTGTTACGAAGCAAACTGCCAGGCGTATACTGGGAATCTCTCTTCCTATACTGCTTACTTTTATTTATTTCACAACTGTGATCCAGATCATGGGCTGGGAAGCGAGGTATTATTATCCTTCCCTTCCTTTTTTCATAATGATAGCCTATGTGGTTCTTGAGAATCATTTTAAGTGCAGCTCTCCTGTTAATAATAATAAGCTCTTCCAAGTTTCATCCTGGCGCATCATGGCTGCACTGTTTGCTGTTCTTCTTACAACTTCTCCTCTAATCACCAGAGTAGCTTCCTCCGCCTGGGAACGATATGCATTAAAAACCGTTGAATACACCCCGAACACTGAACACTTTACCCGGTCCACCCGTGATCTCCCCAGCCTGGGCTGGTGGGAAGGTATTACAGGTATCTCAGAGCTGCTGGAGAAAATGCCTCCGGGGCTGGTTTTTGCCGGCTCAGAATACGGCTTCATCAGCTCAGAGAACCCTGATGTAACCATTATTGATATGGTTGGTCTTCATGATATCTCACTTGCTCGAAATGGATTCTCGGCAGATTACATTCTGTCCAGAAATCCAGATATTCTCTGGCTTCCTCACAGTGACTACTCCTATTTCAGGTCTGATCTGATTGATAATGAAATTTTTGATACTCAATACGAGTACTATCCGGGGGTCTTCAACTACGGAATAGCTTTCAATAAGAATTCGGAATACTTTCAACAGATCATTGAAATCATGGAAGATCAATTTTTACAACTGTATCCAGGTCATCTGCTCGAAGACTACAAAGCTATTCGAACAGATCGTGAACACCCTGCTGTAAGATTGCAATAACTCACGGTATGGGTGAGCTGCCCATTATCTTCCAATTTGAACTGTCCGATGTTTCCGAATAGTTACCCGGCTCCCGGCCTCCGTCTTCCAATCATACAATCATACATTGATGCACTGGATGAACTCTGCCGGATTCTCGGGAGTAACCACAATACAGAAGCTGTCTGCTTCGCTTGTTATTGAGACAGCATGGCTCCAGCTTGTGGCATAGGTCTTGAAGTTACCAAGCTTCCTGTTTCTGAATCCACCTGTATACCCGAACAGTCCACCGTTACCGAAAGTCTTAAGAAGTCCTTCCCTGATGTTCGGTTCTTCACGAGCTGTGGCTCCCCCGGGTAAAACAATTGTTGTTACCCATAGAGGCCTCTTTACCAGCAGAGTCTTGTCTTCCAGAGCATATCCCGTAACGGAAAAGAGCCATGTTGCAAAGATAGTTACAGGCAGAAAGACAGCAAAATACATCATCTGATCAAGAATGAATGGAATCGCGCCTGCTGCAACTATCATTAGAACGGTCACCACTTTTGCCATAATATCCAGTGGCGCTACTTTGAAATTTCCTTGAATCATCTGCATCCCCCTACTCTTGAGTTGATATTCCAATCCTTGATCTGACCTGAACAGGCTGATTCTCTTCTGATATTTCAGGAGTGAACCGTATGACGCCGGGTTCAAAGACAAGAAGTATTGATGATCCGCCATAGGCGAAGTGCCCGAGTTCCTGTCCTTTTTCAATGTAGTCACCTACCTGGCATTCAGTTACAATGGAGCCCACTCCCCAGAATCCTACCGGTATCATTGCAACCAGGCCAAATTCTTCAGAATCTATCAGATAGCAGAGACGCTTGTGCCTGGCCAGCTCTTTAAACCAGTTGACTTCTGCAAAATTGTAGTTGTACGATCCTGCATATTCGCTTGCATAGACCAGATCGCCAGCGATGGGACTGTGGAAATGATGGTAATCCGTAAACCACAGAAGAATGTCCACAATATCTCCACCGATAAATCTGTCTGCATAAGGACTGTTATTCAACACCTGCCTGATGTTCAGAACATCCCTTTTTACCTCAAAATTTGATTCCAGGTCTGCAGCATAAATTCTGCGGATTGATCCATCGGCAGGGGAGACCAGAATTGAAGGATCTCCCTCTCCTGCAAGGGGTCTTGCACCCGGTTTGAGGGTTCTCAGAAAAAATGCATTGAAATCTGCAAATCCTCCTTCAGGGATTACATAGTCATCAATGTGAATGGTTGTGTCCGCAATCCACTGAGGAACGCATGATGCAGATGCAGAAGTTCCGAGATATCCTCCCCTTGCATCCAGAAAACCAATGAACCAGGAGCTGAATACATTATTGTTAAAAAGCAGTTCTCCACCCCTGGAATTCACCAGTTCGTCAAAAAGTCTGATGTAACTGCCAGGATTCTCCGGAAGGGGATTACAGGTCAACCAGTCACTGAAAAAAGGAACAATATCATCAGATGTCTTCCCATGCCAGTATGATGTATCCGGCTGAAGAGCAAGTACTTCATTCAGCATGTAAGCCAGTTCAGGTGTGGTTGCAATCAGTGTATTGAGTTCTGTCGCAGCATCTTTATAGATATCTGCAGACAGAGCTTTTACTGGAACCAGAGCCAGTAGAAGTATCGAAAGGAATTGACATACAGTTTTCATTGACCTCTCCTTTGGCTATCTGAAATCATAGTGCTTCCTTGTTGGTAAATGGATTCTCCAGTGGAATTTCATCGTGCAGGAAAAAGTAATAAGATACCCAGGGCCAATTTTCACAGGATCTCCTGTTTCCGGGGTAACTGAGGCCTTGCCGGAGAGCATGCAGCAGGCCTCTTCCATGTCGAATTCCCACGGGAATTCCGACACTTCCTTTTCCCGGACCGGTCAGCCCGCGACATTGAGTTCAGTCAGCTTTTCTTCTGCAGGTTTTTCTACCTTGATCACGGTGCCCTCCTTGCCTGTTTTCAAGTATTATAGCCCTCTAATGAACAGCATGAAAAGGCGGTAATTATGAAAGTAAGAACCAGACTCGCGCCATCCCCCACCGGGGATCCCCATGTGGGCACTGCATATCAGGCTTTATTCGGTTACGTGTGGGCCAAAGTTAATGGGGGAGAATTCGTTCTGAGAATAGAGGATACCGATCAGGACAGGTCTACTGAGGCATCAGAGGTGGCGATTCTGGATAGTTTAAGATGGGTTGGAATTACATGGGACGAAGGCCCTGATGTGGGTGGTCCGTTTGGGCCATACAGGCAAAGTGACCGCCTGAGCATTTACAGGAAGCACATTGACCTGCTCATAGAGAAAGATCATGCCTACCCCTGCTTCTGTTCAAAGGAACGATTGGACGGTGTTAGAAAAAAACTTATTGAGGACAAAGCTCCCAACCGGGGCTATGACAGAAAGTGCAGAAACCTTTCACCGGTAGAAGCAGGGGAAAGAATTGCATCCGGCGAGTCTTATGTGGTAAGAATGAAGATTCCTCTTGAGGGTGAATGTCTCTTCCAGGATATTCTCCGGGGTGAAATCACAAAAGACTGGGCCTCAATAGACGATCAGGTAATCATGAAGGCAGACGGCTTCCCTACCTATCATCTGGCTGTTGTTGTTGATGATCACCTTATGGAGATCTCTCACATTATCAGAGGAGAGGAATGGATCAACTCTGTTCCCAAGCATGTGCTTCTATATAAGTTCTTCGGCTGGGAACCTCCTGTTTACTGCCATCTGCCCCTGCTCAGAAACCCCGACAAATCTAAACTTTCTAAAAGAAAAAATCCTACTTCCATCAATTACTACCGAAAGGCAGGGTATCTCCCTGAAGCTCTTCTTAACTACCTTGGAATGATGGGGTGGCATATGCCCGACGGTTCTGAGAAATTCTCCGTTAAGGACATGATAGAAAGCTTCAATCTGAAGGATATTTCCCTTGGAAGCCCTGTCTTTGACAGATCAAAACTTAGATGGCTTAATGGAAGATACATAAGAGAAGACAATTCGGTCGATCAGCTTTCCGAAAAACTGCAGGAATGGGCTTTGAACCCCGAGTACATATCCAAAGTGACTGAGGTTGTTGCTTCCAGGCTCGAAACTCTTGCCGATTGGGGCTACTTTACAGCAATGTTTTTTAGCGATTCAGTACCTGTTACAGAGGAACTTCTTGCTGTAAAGGATATGGAATGTGATAAAGTGCTTGAACTCCTTCAGGTAACTGTCTGGAAACTGGAAAAGGTTCGAGACTGGAACAGTACTGCAATCTTCTCTGTATTGAAGGAAGTGGCTGAAGTATTCGAATTGAAACTGAAAGCTCTTACCGGCCCGTTATACGGAGCTATCTGCGGAAGCAAAATTGCCCCACCTCTGTTCGACTCCATGGAGGTGCTGGGGAGTGATCTCTGCCGGACAAGAATAACTGCCGCAATGGATGTACTGGGTGGAATTTCCGGGAAGAAACTGAAGAAACTGGAGAAGAAATACAGGACTTGACATATTGATGCCGGGGGCAGATATTTCGCCCTCGGCGCTGTGCTCCCATCGTCTATCGGCTAGGACGCTGGCCTCTCACGCCGGAAAGCGGGGTTCGATTCCCCGTGGGAGCGCCAATGAATCAACACCCCCCCCATCCGGGGGTGTTTTTGTATATACAATGTCCGCTGGATATCAGCGTCCCCGAGAAGCTCTGCCCGTCCTCTGCCGAGGGCAAGCGGGGAGGGCTTCGGCTCTCCCCCTTTCTTGACGCTTCCTTTTTAGTAGTATATATTTGTACTACTAACTATTCGTCTACTTTAGAAAGGGGCTGCTATGAAATCAATAATGCCTGTAGTTCTTCTTTGCACTTTGTCTGCTTTTGCCGGACAGTCTGTGCAATCTGACTGGTCTGGAGGAACTGATACATCGGGTTCTGTAACCGGCTGGGCTGATTTTTTCGAGAATGCACAGGGAACAGCATGGAGATCGATCGAGGGGCAGTTTGCCCTCTCCTCTGTTCCTCTGACTGACTGTACGGAAACTCTGATTGCTGAAGGATTCACGCTATCCTATACCGGTGATTGTGATGACATCAATGGTAACGGCCTCACGGATATTATGGTCGGTGCGTATGGAATGAATCAGGTAAGGGTCTGGTACGGAGAGGAAAACGGAGAATGGGAAGAGCAGATTATCTCCTCTGAAACTGAAGGATGCTGTGGCAGCGACATCGCAGATGTGGATGGAGATGGAGATCTGGACATACTGGTTGCTACATATAAAGGGAACAGATTGCTTCTTTTCCTGAATGATGGAGAAAGCTCCCCCCAGTGGGTTATCCAGGAAATCGCCTCTGATTTCGAGGGAGCCCACGACGTGGAAGCCGTTGACATGGATAATGACGGAGATCTGGATCTCGTAGCTGCGGCCGCAGAAGCCGACCTTGTTCACTGGTATCGCAATGACGGAGGAACTCCCATTCAATGGCAGCAGCTTCTTATTACAGATAACGTTTTCTATCCCTGCAGGCTTCATCCCGTTGATATGGATCAGGACGGAAACATGGACGTTGTATGCGCTGCTTACGGTTCAGCGGCAGGACCTTCATCGGTAACAGTATGGTACGGAAGCGGAGGATCTGAACCCGCATGGACAAGAGAGGATGTTGATACTGCAATACAGGGAGCTCATGGTATAAGGGCTGCTGATTTCGATAACGATGGAGATCTTGAACTTGTCTCTGCAGCAATGAATCAATCCAGAACTTTCATCTACTTCAATAACGGTTCCGGATGGTCCAGATCCTCCGTTGGTTCTGTAGCGGCATGTGCAATTGTAAAGCCTGCCGATATGGATGGAGACGGAGACTGGGATATTGCAGTCTCTTCATTCGGAAGCGGTGGAGTTGCATGGTGGGAGAACATCAGCGAGGGTATCTCCTGGCAGAAAAGAATTATTCGAACCGGAGGGGGGTCCACCAGCTGCATCGTACCGGCTGACATAGACAACGATGGAAAACTCGATGTTCTGGCTGTAAGATTTGCGCAGGGCAGGGTTGTGTGGCATACGGCAACCGAATTCATCAATGAAGGTTCTTTAACCTCTTCTATTCTCGATACACAGGAAATGCCACAGTGGGCAAGCATTGACTGGGAGGCAGAAGTTCCTTCCGGTGGTTCTCTTGATGTACAATTCAAGTCATCCGGCAATCCTGAAAATATGGGAGTCTGGTCATCGGTGTACAGCAATCCCTCGGCCGTTTCAGGCCTGGTGGAGAGGTATTTCCAGTACAGGATTCTGATGAATTCAACTGATCCGGCAGTATCACCAATTCTCAAAAGCTTCCAGTTCAACTGGGATCCAATGGGTGTCGAGGAATTTGAATCTCCTTTAACTCTGTCGTTTCCCAATCCGGCCACCGGCTCGATTGCTTTCTCCATCAGCACTCCTGCCGGAGGAAGAGTTACTCTGTCGGTATACGACACCTCCGGCAGGAATGTATTTTCCGGTTCAGGAGAGGCGGGGGAACCGTTTGTTGTTATCGGTCTGCCCTCAGGAGTATACAGGGCAATTGCTACCAATGACCGGAGCAATCGGATTTCACGTGCTTTTGTTGTGTTGAGCAGGTAAAACTGCTTGAAAATTCCTCTTATTGACAACTCTAATTGATCAGAAAGGACCTCTTATGAGACTGTGGATTCAACTGGGTGTATTTACTCTTCTGCTCAGTTTCTCGGTTGCCGCGGCAGATGGATTTGAGCAGTACACTGTTGCAACTGGATTCTGGGCTCCTGCCGGTTTACTTGTATGCAGCATAAACGATGATGAGTATCCAGATATTCTTGGTGCAGCCTGGAACGATGACGAGGTGAGTTACTGGATCAATTCCGGCGAAGTCATACCTCAATGGGAAGAGTTTGTCGTGACAGACAGCCTTGACGGGGCGTGCTTTGTCTGCTCAGGTGACATTAACAATGACGGATTCAATGACATCGCAGCTTGCGGCTATGAAGCCAACCTGATTATCTGCTTTATGGGTGACGGGGGGGGTTCCTGGACACGAGTAGTTGTTTCGGATGAACTTGTTCATCCGCATGAAGTACACTTTGCAGATATAGATCAGGATGGACTGGTTGACCTGCTGGCTGCCGGAGCGGGAGCAACTGCCGTAAGCTGGTGGAAAAACAATGGCAGCGGCCCGGATCAGTGGCAGAAATTTGATGTCTGCACAAACATGCCTGGAGGACGATCAGTATGCTGGGGAGATTTCGACCAGGATGGCGATCTTGATCTTGCAGGTTGTTCTCTTCCCCGTGACGATGTTCGCTGGTGGGAAAACGATGGACAAACGCCTCCAGGATGGACTGATCATCTCATTGAAGGTTCCCTGGACGGCGCCCACATGACTAGAACGGCAGACATCGATGGTGACGGTTCCCTTGACCTGGCCACAACAGGTTACGGGTCTGGAGAGATCGCGATCTGGTTCAACCGTGGAGGATCCACTGTTGTATGGGAAAAACACTCGATTTCCGGCAGTTTCGGTCTCGCTCTGGGAATTGAACTGGTTGATATCAACAATGACAATCTTATCGATCTTGTGGGCACTTCAATGGGACCGTCACAGATGGCTGTCTGGCTTAACAACGGCGGATCTCCTTCCACATGGAACAAGAAAATTGTTGATGGCGCCCTTTCTGGAGCCTGGCCCCTCTCCTCTGGAGATCTGGACAGTGATGGCTGGATTGATCTGGTTGGGGGAGCAAACAGCGCCGGCTATATCCGATGGTACAGGAACGATATCATCTCCGGTATTAATGAAGGGCAGTCTGTGAGCGCCGGTTTTGTTCTCGGCAAAGTCAGCCCCAATCCCGCCTCAGGTTCTGTTTCTGTGATTTTGAACAGGAATAAAGCCGGCAGAAACAGAGTTTTCGTAATGGATATCGCTGGCAGGGCGGTGTGTGAACTGTTCAGCGGCCCTTCCCCTGCAGGGGAATCCACCTTCCTCTGGAATTGCTGCTCAGAAGATGGATGTCCTGTTAAAAGCGGCATTTACTGTGTTGTAGTTAACTCCGATTCAAAAGAGAGCGCCGTGAGCAGAATTACCGTGTTGAGATAGACAGATGGTTATGGTTCTGGACAACAGAGAGGTGCATCCTGTATTGTCCGTGGGTAATGGAGGGAGAATGCTCTGTCTAAAAAAATAGCTGATTTACTGGAAAAGGTAGGTTTCTCCAGGATTGAGGCTGATGTCTATATGACTCTTGTCAGAGAACCGGGCAGCACGGGATACAAAGTGGCAAAGGCTCTTGGCAAACCGGTTCCAAACACCTACAAGATTCTGGAAACTCTTGAATCAAGAGGAGCTATTCTGCTTGATGACAGTGGGAAAAGCCGGCTGTATTCTGCCCTTCCAATTGAGGAGTACATAGAACAACAGGTTTACGGCCTCAAATACACCGGTGAAATGCTGAAGAAAGAACTGCACAGTATGTCTGCTACTCCGCCGGAAGAGGGCGTTTACCGCCTTTCCAATGTTCGCCAGGTATACGCCAAAGCTTCAGCAATGATAGCTTCTGCTGAATCGAATCTTCTGCTGGATGCTGATGCCCTTCCAATGGGAAAACTCCGGGAATCAATTGAAGCGGCGGCAGCCCGAGGGGTTACTGTTCTTCTTCATTGTCATGATGAAGATTCCACCTTCAAGGGATGTGATATCATCAGAAGCTGCAAACTCGACTGGCCCGGAGACTGGCTTGTTGTACTTGTTGATGGAGTTGAATACCTGATATCCATTCTGTCTGAAGGTGAAGCCTATGTGCATCAGGCCGTCTGGAGCAAAAACCCGTTTATTGCCCCCTGCATTTACCAGGGCTATTTAAACAAAGCAATGCTGTACAGGATTACCTTGATGTTCGGAGAAAAACCAACTCTTGGGGAGGTTAAGGCAGAGCTGGACAGGCTCTGGATTAATTATGGAGTAGACGATCCTGGAACAGTTGCTCTGATGAAACTGCTTAACTCTCTTTGATAACCTCCGACCTGCATTTCATTATGCTTGAGATAAAGGGTTGTTCAAGGTGAACATGTTGTGCTGGATAAACGGAGAAGAACAGCGCTTTTGTCTGCTCGGGAAAGGAGAGAGCGCTGGGAACAGAGCCTTTGCAGTGCGTAAAGAAACAGGAACCCCTTAAGATTCCTGTTTCTTTTCCGAAAATTACCCTGCTCAGTAAGCCCGGTTGGCTTCAACCATCTCCTTGACCTTCATGAGACGGGTTGTGTTACCCCTCTCCATTTCATCAAGTTTGAGACGAATGTATCTGATTGCCTGTTTGATTTCAGGAATCATCACGTACTCCAGTGAATTCACTCTGCGCCGGGTGCTGTCGATCTCCTGGGCAATGAGGATAATCGCCTTCTCCTGTTCTGCAAGGTGGATGATCTCCGGTAGAACTTTCTTGTAAACCTCAAGGGCTTCATCAAGTTCAGGAGGAGTATCATACATTCCATAATTCCGAACTTTTCCTTCAATGGAAACCTTGAAGACCGGAAGGGTAAGGTTCATTACTCTTCTTGTTGATGATTCAACAACAGCCCTGGCTCCCGGATAACGAAGAGCATCAAGAAGTCCCTCTTCCTTCATGGCTGCCCTGGCAAAGAGAAACTCTCCGTATGCAACTTCAAGCTGTTTCTCCAGCTTTGCCCTTGCCCCCTCATAATGCCCGATCAGGATTTTGAACTGGCGCATGAGCTCATCAAGCTTGTCTTTTAAAAGCTTGTGACCTTTCTGTGCCAGCTTGAGACGCTTCTTAAGCTGAAGCATCTCCATCCTGGTTGCTTTTACTTGAATGGCCATCAGTCTTGCTCTTTAACTGGCCAGTATTTGTCCAGGTTCTCCGGACGAATACGCTTCATTTCTGTTCTTGGAAGCAGTTTGAGAAGCTCCCATCCAAGATCAAGAGTTTCAAGGATACTTCTGTCCTCGTGCTCATCCTGACTGATATAGCGCTTCTCGTACTCTGAAGCAAAATGCAGATACTTCTTGTCAATCTCGCTGAGTGCCGCCACTCCGAGAATTACTGAAAGCTCTCTGGCGTTCTTACCGGCAGAGTATGCCGCCATGAGCTGGTTGAAGAGATCAGCGTGATCCCCTCTGGTTTTACCGGTTCCGATTCCCTTATCCTTCAAGCGACTGAGGGATTCCATCACATCCATAGGCGGGTAGATACCCTTCTTGTGAAGCTCTCTGTTAAGAATAAGCTGACCCTCTGTGATGTAACCGGTAAGATCCGGGATCGGATGAGTCTTGTCATCCTCGGGCATGGTCAGAATGGGAATCTGGGTTATTGAACCCTTCCTGCCCTTAATTCTACCGGCACGCTCATAGAGTGATGCTAGATCCGTGTAAAGGTAACCGGGGTAACCTCTGCGACCGGGAACTTCACGCCTTGCGGCACTTATCTCGCGAAGAGCATCACAGTAGTTTGTCATGTCTGTCATGATAACCAGAATGTGCATATCCTTCTCATAGGCAAGGTACTCCGCTGCAGTAAGGGCCATTCTTGGTGTACTGATCCTTTCAATAGCGGGATCATCTGCAAGGTTAAGGAAAACAACAGCTCTGTCCATGGCACCTGTGGCTCTGAAATCCTTGATGAAGTAATCGGCTTCCTCAAAGGTAATTCCCATGGCAGCAAAGACGACCGCGAAGTTACCTTCGCCTCCCTTTACCTTGGCCTGCCTGGCGATTTGAGCTGCCACAGCACTGTGAGGCAGACCATTGGCACTGAAGATGGGAAGCTTCTGCCCTCTGACCAGAGTGTTGATGCCATCAATGGAACTGAAACCGGTCTGGATGAATTCGGCAGGATAATCTCTTGCGTAGGGATTGATAGGAGCTCCGTTGATGTTGTTCATCTTCTCGGGAACAATGGGGGGATCGTTATCGAATGGGGGTCTGGGACGACCCTGTCCATCGAAAACTCTGCCCAGCATCTCCGTGGAGACACCCAGCTCAACTCCCTTACCCAGAAAGCGAATCTTGCTCGTTTCAAGAGCGGTACCGCTGGAACCCTCAAATAGCTGAACAAGGGCTCTTCTGCTGTCAATTTCAAGAACCTTGCCGTGGCGAAGCTCTCCGCTGGAAAGCTCAATCTCAACGAGTTCCTCGAAACTGACATCCGTAACCCGGTCCACCAGCATCAGGGGGCCGGATATCTCCACGGTCGTTTTATACTCCCGTATCATTTCTCAACCTCCTTTTCTAGGTGTTTTCAAGCTGCATTTTTTTGTTAACAGCTGCGGTGATTGTTTTCTGCAGATCTTTGATCTGTTCTATTTCTTCTTCAGGAAGGTAGCGCATTTTCGCTATGTCTTCTGACAACGGGAAATCGAAGATGACACGGGGATGCACATCTGCTTCGATAGCTCTGGTCATCTCATCGTAGGTATGCAGAATTGTATTCAGCATGAGCTGCTGCTTCCTGCTGGAAGCAAAAGTATCGATGGGATGGAAAGCATTCTGATGGAGAAAATCTTCCCGAAGACTTCTGGATGTAAAGAGGATAAGCTGATCCTCAGGAGACAGACTCTCCGCTCCCACCAGTCGGGCGATCTCAAGAAGATTTGATTCGTCCTGAAGCAGAGCCATCGCTTTCTTGACAGTTGGCACCCAATCGGCACCAAGGGCATTGTCATAGTACGGCTTCAGGTTCTTTGTATAGAGACTGTAGCTGTCAAGCCATCCGATCGCCGGGAAGTGGCGCATGTAGGCAAGCTCTGCCTGGAGGCTCCAGAAAACCTTAACCACACGGAGTGTTGACTGAACCACAGGATCAGACAAGTCGCCACCGGCAGGACTCACGGCTCCCACTACGGTAAGCTCTCCTATTCTTTCCCCACCGAGACACTGCACCTTGCCGGCTCTTTCGTAGAACTCGGCGATGCGGGTTCCCAGGTAAGCGGGATATCCCTCTTCTCCGGGCATCTCTTCCAGTCTTCCGGACATCTCCCTCATGGCCTCAGCCCAGCGGCTGGTAGAGTCAGCCATGAGAGCAACAGAGTAACCCATGTCGCGGAAGTACTCGGCTATGGTTATTCCGGTGTACACACTTGCCTCACGGGCAGCCACGGGCATATTGGAGGTGTTGGCTACAAGAACGGTTTTAAGGATCAGGGGTTTCCCGCTCTTGGGATCCTTGAGTTCCGGAAATTCCTGAAGAACATCGGTCATTTCGTTGCCGCGTTCTCCGCATCCTACATAAATTACTATTTCTGTATCTGCCCACTTGGCAAGCTGATGCTGAATAACGGTCTTACCGCTGCCGAAAGGCCCGGGAACACATGCCGTTCCCCCCTTCCCCACAGGGAAGAAGGTATCAATAACCCTCTGGCCGGTAATAAGAGGCTCCTCCGGGGCAAGTTTTGTTGTTACCGGTCTTGATTTGCGAACGGGCCACTCCTGATACATTTTCAACTCTGTGGTTTCTCCGGCTTCTGTTAAAACCTTTGCTACCACAGTTTCGATGTTATAGTCTCCTTTTTCAATCACAAATGTTACTTCACCGCTGATTCCCGGGGGCACCATAATTCTGTGATCGATTAGTTCGGTTTCCGGAACGATGCCAATAACCTCGCCGCCGGAAATTTTTTCTCCTGCTTTCAGTTCGGGAGTAAATGACCAGAGTTTGTCATGGTCAAGTCCCGGGATGTTGATTCCTCTTGTGATCCAGTCTCCAGCCTGCTCTCTCACTTTATCCAGGGGTCTCTGAATTCCATCATAAATTGAAGTCAGCAGACCCGGTCCAAGCTGAACGGAAAGAGGATGACCTGTCTGGTAAACAGGATCTCCCGGCTTCAGGCCTCCGGTTTCTTCGTAAACCTGAACCGAAGCCTTGTCTCCCTTCAATTCTATAATTTCACCGATCAGCCGATAATCCGAAACAAAGACCACATCGAACATCCTTGCTTCTGTCATTCCGGTGGCAACCACCAGCGGGCCGGCTATCTTGTCAATCCTGCCATGTATCATTGCTTCCTCCGACTCACTGTTCATCCTCCGCCATCAGGTCAACGCCCACGGCTCTGATGATCAGGTTTCTGATCGTGTCCTCTCCTCTGTGCTTCGATCCGGAGACTCCGGGTAAAACCACAACGGCAGGAATTGGCATACTGACAACCTCATCTACTTCACTCTGCAGGTGATCCAGCATGTCCTCGGTGATCATTATCACTGATACTTTTTCTTTCACCAGGGATTTGAAGATTTTCACAGCTTCAGATCCCGACTCCGGCGTATATGTTTCCACTCCAAGAGCCCGGAAACCCAGCACGGAATCTGCATCACCAATGAAGGCTGTTCTGCCCTTTTCCGCCATGCTTCCTCCTATCCTCTGGGAACTCTGGCGCTCAAGCGCCTGGAGTCAAAACCGGCAGCCTTGCCGGCTGCTATCATTTTCAAATGGGAAGCTTCAAGCTCCCTTCGAAGAACATAAGCAGCAAGAGGTCCCGGACTGAACATTCTACCGGAAGCTCTTTCCAGTATATCTAATGTTATCCGGTCGCTCTCCCTCTGAAATGCAAGAAAAGATCCCGATTCCAGCCCCTGATCAAGAGCTGCTGCGACCTCTTCAAAACCTGCCTTTTCTCCGAGAAGAGCTGCGAGTCTGTTGACCCTTACTGCTTCAGCTATATCTGATGGGGTGTGATACCCGCCATCCAGCATCATTTCCTCAACTGCTGCAGGTGCTAATTCTTCAGCGATGCACCGGGCGGCTGCAAGAAAATTTCTCAATTCAATTTTAACTTTGGGCAGGCTTCCAACAGGCTCTTCCAGTTTTCCCAGATTGTCGGATTCCACTCTTGCTGCAAGTCTGTCAAGAACAGAGTCAAGTCCGACAGCAGATGGAGAGTGAAGAGCCTGAATCTCCTCAAGTGACTCCCGGAAAAGAATCGGCAGAACATCAACAACATTGCTGTCGCCCCAGACTCTTCTTATGTCTTCCACGGGAATCATTCCAGAGGGTTCAACCTCAACGTCGCCTTCGCCTCCGGCTGCAAGATTTTTCCAGAGATACCTTGCATTTCTGACATCTCGCCTGAGGAGAATACCCTGAGTGAATACCCTGTCGTTTGAAAGTTCTGCAAGCTCCTCTTCTGCGCGGCAGACCGCACTTCTTAAGGCTCCATCAAGATCATCCTCTGCCTGAAGGAGAGTACCGTACCAGGATTCTCCCAGAATTCTCAACACCTCGTCTCTGTCCTCAGCGGTAATAAGCTGGTTCCAGACTCTCTCTGTGAGAAGAGATTCCTCCAACCCGCTGACCCTACCGCTGGCATATGCATAAGAACTGCCTGACACTGTTACTCCACCTGACCCTCCAGCGGCAGAAGCCGCGAAAGCTCCATCACCATGGAATCATGGTTGAGCTCGGAAATCATAGACAGGGTGGCATTCAAGCTGATAGCGCCGGAACGCATGAGGATTCCACCGTGGTCAGTATGGTTTTCTTCAGCTAGAACGAATTGACGCTTGCCGGTGGAATGCTTCTTCAGAAAATCTGAGGTAATTCGGTCTGTATCGTTGGCACAAATAACAATCTCAACAGTCCCCTGAAGATCACATCCCTTTAGAAGAGTACTCATGAGGTCAAGGTAATCCGGAACAGAAGCGACCTTTTTGACCGAATCTGATATAACACGGTCAACGATTTTTCTACGGTGACTGAGCAGAGCTTTTTCCATCTCACGACGAACATGGCTTCTCATCTGTCTGGCATTTGCCTCTGTTTTGTTCCTTATTCTCTCTGCGTCCCTGTGGTGTCTCTCCTTTATACGGGATTTCACCACATGAAGGGCTTCCTTCTGCTCATCCCTGGCAGACTGAATAATGTCATCTGCCTGTTTATTCGCATCATTATCGATCTTCGCCAGTATGGCTTGAAGTGACATAGCTGCCCCTCTAACCTATCTGACCCAGCATGAGGAAGGAAACCAGGAATCCGAGAATGGCATAAAACTCAACGAACACAGCAAGAATAAGAGCCTTGGCACTATCATCAGGCTGCTTGGCTGTCATCATTGCTCCACCGGCACAAACTTTTCCCTGATGAATTCCCGACATAAGGCCGGCAAGAGCGATTGGCATGCCTGCCGCGAAAATCTTCCAGCCAACTACCATCGTAAGAGGGCTGTCGCCGGTGAACAGGGCAATCTTCTGAAGAAGAAGGAAGGCAATAACGAATCCGTAGATGCCCTGGGTTCCCGGAAGAGCAGTGAGAAGAAGAAGTTTTCCGAATTTTTTCGGGTCAACGCTCATCACGCCCGTGCTTGCCTGTGCGGCAATACCTACTCCAACTGCACTTCCTATTCCGGCGAGTGCACAGGCAAGGGCAACACCCAGATACGCAACTAAATAATTCAATTCATTTCCTCCTTGTTTTTGTTTCTATACCGTATAACTATCTTTTTATTCTAATATATCTAGGTTCGTAACGAAATACCTTGAATGATACTCCTGTTCCATCGTAGAACTTGCTGAAGAACTCTACGAACTGCAGACGAGCTGTGTGAATGAAACCGCTCAGTGCTGCCATTCCAAGATTAAACAGATGACCGGCCACAAGAACCAGCACAGTGAGTACGATTCCGATCACAGGAACGCCTCTGAGCATTTCCGCTATCTGATTGATCACTGACGCTATTATCGCGCTTGAAAGAGCAAGGGCGAACAGTCTGGAGTAACTCAGTACATCACCCAGAAGGTTCACAATTCCGTAACAGGCATAGGCTCCAAGACCTGCTTTTCCACCAATGCCCTCAGCCTCTTTTCCTCCCATTATGAAAATAAGAACCGTTCCAACGGCAAGCATGGTCAGAAATACGGTATCTCCTATTCCGGAAAGAGGATAGAGTGCTCCATCAAGCAGATAATGATTGAAGAGCCATGGAAAAAGACCCAGAAGAGCGAGCATCCACCCGGTCTGATCAATCACTGCTGAAATACCCTCGCCCGCACGAAGACGCTTCTGCAGATTTGCAATAATCCCCCAGGCAAGTTGCACAAGTCCGAACCCAAGGGTCAGGTAAAGAAATTGCTGGGAAAGAGCAAAGCCATCAGAAACCCCCCGCGTGTAACCGGGAACAAGTTTGTTCAACGGCATTGCAGCGTTCTGCAGGAGCCTGGGAAGGGTATCAAATGGCATTCCAAACCAGCCGCCCAGAAGGAATCCCCAGAAAATACTTGCCAGCCCGCCCTGAAACATCAACCCGAAAAGTCTTGTATTGCCCTGCTTCTTCTTTGTGAGGTACCATCCGAGGGCTGAACCGGCAGCAAGGGCCAGTCCATATCCTGCGTCACCTATGCAGATTCCAAAAAACACAACATAGAACGGTGCCATGAGCGGAGTTGGATCCGGGTCAGCTCCTTCGGGTCTGCCATACATATCCGTGAGCATCAGGTAAGGATCAAGTGTTGCGCTCTCGGTAAGGAAAACAGGAGGTACCTCTTCTTCGCCGGGCTCTAACAGAGATACATCAACTTCCCCCAGTTTTTCCAGGTTCGCCTTCAAGTTGGAAACTTCCTCTTCCCTTATCCACAAATGCAGCAGAAGAGCTGAAACACTGGCTCTTCCTGATGTTGCCGCTTCCTGATGGAGAACCTGAAGCCCCACAGCGTCGGAAAGGGTTTTCAGCTCAGGGAGCTTCAAAACCATAAGGTCAGCCTCGGAGGAGAGCAGGTTGATTCTGTTCCGGACAACTGCGAGAGATGAATCAAGTATTTTCAGCTCCTCCTGAGGAGTCAAAACAAAGCCGGTAAAATCAGATGTTACAAAACCGGCTTCTGTCAAACCTGTAGCGATTTCATGGTCACAACTGTTGTGCCATACCACCACCGCTTTGTCGTCTGACAGCTCTACCACGTGAAACAGATCAACTTCCCGCTCGAGTTTCTCCAGTGGAAGAAACCCCTCCCTGGGTGCTACCTGGCCGGCTTTGATGGTGAATACACCGTCACTGCCGATTTGATCAAACCGCAGAGGAAAATCTGTCCACTCCTGAACAAAATCAATCTTACGCTGAATTTCCTCAACATTGGAACCAAGATGAATCAACTCATCGGATATTTCAGCAGCATTCAGTGCAATTTTCTCTATTTCACCATGGTGGATCATGCTGGACAGTTCATCCACGGTCATTGCCGGAATTGCTACCCGCTTTTTTAAGGAACTTCTGTCCTGAAGAAAAGGAATTATTTTTTCCAGAGATGTTGTAAGAGTGTGAAGGAATGAACGGTCAGCCTCTTCAACTCTGGAAAAGGGAGCATCTTCAACTGCCGACATATCTATAAGGTGAATACTGCCAGTCTGTTCAAGGGTTGCAAGAACATCCGCCTTCTTTGAGGAGTGGCAGAGGATCTCAGCCTTTACTACACTGTCTCTTGCCATTATCCCTTCTCGCCTTCAATCGCTGAATGAATCAGCTCGAGAGCTCTGGGGGCTATTTGATCTGATCTGGAATCCAGCTCTTTTTTTCCCTTTTCAAGAATAGCTATCTGCTCCTCTTCAAGAACCACAAGCCCATCGAGAACTTTTTCCATGCCCTTTTCTTCGTACTTATGAAGCTCTGAACTGTACTCTTTCTCTATTCCAGAGACCGCTGCCGGAATGCCGGTTCTGATTCTCCGGGCTTCTCTTCTGGCCTCCTCTACTGTTTCCCTGGCTTTCTCTTCAGAGGAAAGAAGGGAGTTCAGTCTATTGCTCACCAAGTTCACCACCCATCCCGTGTATACAGCTACCAGGGAAAGAATCCGCAAGCGCTGTGTAAGTTGTGGATATCATTCCATAAAACACTCGAAGTCTTATTCCTAAGAGATAAGTACTCCTCAGGTTAGGCTGTTCTCCACAAATAATGGAAGTTTTCAACATTTGCATTGATATTAGCTTACAGCTACTGTTTAGGTTTAACTTCCGCACCACTCATACTGCAATGCCCTTCGAAGAAAACGCCCTCCTCAATGGTGAGTAATTTTGTGATAATGTCTCCTTCGATCCGGGAACCATTCTGAAGTTCAAGCTGCTTTTCTGCTTTAATCGTGCCATTAACCGTTCCACCGATAATCGCGTGGGTAACGGAAACATTTCCCTTAATTCTACCCTCATGCCCCACGGTCAACGTTCCAGCCACATTAACTTCTCCCTCAACAAATCCATCAACTCTGAGGCCGCCCTTTATGTTAAGGATTCCGTTGATGCTGCTGCCGCCACCAATTGTAGAATTAATAGCACTATACGAATCATCTCTAGCCATATCACTTCCTTCTTCTACTCGGGGAACTCCCCGGAAACTCCGGCTGTCGCCAGATTTTCAATAACAGCCCGCGTATCGCGTATTTCCTGTAATTCCAACTCTATATTGTCCAGTCTGCGGTTCAACTCTCTGGCAATAACAAGAGAATCAACAAGCAGACTGTTCTCCTCCCTGAGCTCTGCGGTTCTTGTGAATTCCGCTGTTCCAACAGAAATAATCACAACAGAAGCAAGAACAGCAAGAAGAACCAGTACCGCAAGAAAACGAAAAATAACCAGTTTCCTGCCGGATACTATCCATTCCCTTCGACTACGAGTAGCGTCGTGCGGTATTATGTTTACAGTAAAGCTTTTATCTCTATGAGTCAATCATTCTCCCAAGTTAATCCACAATACTCACTAATCTAAAACCGAAATTTCGCAGGGTCAAACCTGTTGATCAGGAATAGCTACAGGCTTGAAAGCATGTTTCGAATCTGCTCCTTTTCCATCCCTCTACCGAGACAAGCCATAAGGAACAAACGAATTTTGTTTCCAGCCATGTCTCCGGCAGACAGAACGCCCCTGTTTATCAGATCAACTCCACCTCCGGGATAAGCGTATATATCCAGCACCCGACCCTCGTGACACCTGCTGGTGATTATAACAAGCACTCCGGAATCAATGGCCCTTTCAACAGCATCCGCTGTGTCGGGATGCACATTACCTCTGCCGAAAGCCTCTACAACTATTCCTCTGTAGCCTGCATTCGTGAGAAAATCAATCACATCATGACCAAATCCTGCAGCTGTTCTAACCAGACCAACCCTTCCTTCCAGAACAAGAGGACCCTGTGGCAGGTTCATCCTCCAGATGGGAAGACGGTGGTAGAGAACCCGATCATCATCAACAAAACCAAGAGGCCCGTACCCGGGAGAATCAAAACTGCTTATGTTGGAAGTACATGTTTTTGTAACCCTTCCGGCAGCATGTATTTCATCATTCAGAACTACAGTTACTCCCGGATTCTTTATTTCGGCACAGGCAACTCGAACAGCACTTCTGATGTTACGGGGTCCATCTACCCCCAGCTCACTGCTGCTGCGCATTGCAGCCGTAAAAACAACAGACAGAGTTCCTTCCAGATGAATGTCCGCCATAAATGCTGTTTCCTCGAGAGTGTCGGTCCCATGGGTAACAACTACTCCATGAAATTCTCTGGAGACCTCAATTCTTCTCAGCTCTTCCGCAATGTCTGCCATTATCTCCGGTGTAATGTGCGGGCTTGGAAGGCTCAGATACTTTCTTACAATAATTTCCACATCCGGCAGCGTATCAATACTGCTGACATCCATACTGGAAGATGGGCTGATTGCAAGTCCGCTCTTTTTCTGCAGCATCTCGATGGTTCCTCCAGTGGAAAGAACCAGTACTTTTTTCATCTTACTCCCGTTCAACCATTACCGGTAGAGCCTGCAAATACTTCTTTAAAGCTGCCGGTTTTTCTGAATACCGCATGGCACTCTGCAAAAAGCCTTTTCCGGCACCGTGAATGTCCAGAAGCCTCATTAGTTCGGCATCGGACCCGGCTGCCTGAAGAAGAAGCTGACTTTCTTCAAGAAGCTGAAGAAGCCCCTCTCTTGCTGGATCTACAGTCCATCTGAGAATGATAGCCACAGAATCAGCATTGTCCCTGTATTTCCGTCGCATGTCAGCACTTATCTCTCCAGCTTCACTGGCACTGACTATGCCTCCACCGTACTTGATTCTTCTGAAAAGATCTCGAACCAGCTCAGCTGTTTCGGATATTTCCGATACGGACTTCTTCGAACAGTTTCCGGCACCACTGAAAATCCACGAGTCCATCAATCCATCGGCAATCTTTGATTTCTCAAAATCTGATTGAATGTTGAGAAGTGCTTTTTCTACAGTAATGAAAAAAGTGGCATAGTTTCTCATGAATTTGACTTTACCCTCAACCCGCTCTTCAAGAGACAGTCGCTCACGCAGAATGTTGGCCAACAGTCTGCAGTTCTTCATTCCCAGCAGAAGAAGATCAAGCCTTTCTTCCGAATTTCTTTTCCAGAGAGGAAGAAGAAAATTCTTTTCCATGAGTGTGAAACCATTGTCAGGACTTGTTGCGTGCCGAAAACTCTCCTGCAGAGTTGAGAGAAAGTTGTTGGCACTGTTGTATCCCAAAAACTCCACAGCATCAGTAGCTGCCTCTGCCATTTCTGCAGCCAGACACGGGGAGCTCCCGGAAACAAGAACTACTTCTACTGCGCAGTTCAACAGAGGAGGTAAGGCTATCTGCCTCCATGCATGAAAAATATCCTGCTCCATGAATCCATCAAATGATTCCAGGTATGAATACAGCTCAGAACTCACTTTATCACCGGAAACCTCTCCTTTGAAAAAAGCAAGCGGTGATGTGTCTCCCGACAAAGCAAGCAATTCATCCATCATTGTTCTGTTCCATTTGAGCGACAGACCGGCAACTCCGGGAACCCCTGCTCTCTCCATCTGCCTGGAAAGGTAACCTGCCGTGTTTAGAATGGATTCTTTGCTCTGGTTTTCAGAAGAATCGGCAAGAGCAGATACAGCATTGAAAAGCTTCGTCCTGGTTGTGTCTTCTCTTCTTTTCAAGCCATTCCACTCTTCCCGTTTGCGATTGGACCATTTCTCAGAAATGTGGAGAGGAGGGGGAGTTTTCCGGGAGAGCCATGATCCAAGAACGGTAACGCAATCCTGCTGAATCTCTAAGTCAAGTCTTGTTATAAGATACCTTGCAAAATCCTCACCGGCAGTCATTCCTCCAACGCTTCTGGAAAATTCATCTGCAATTTCAAAAAGAAAAGCTGAAAGATATTTTGCTTCCCTGCCGAACAAAGAAATAGAGCCAGGCAGAATTGATCCAAAAAAGGCCTGAGCCGTTCCACCCGGATTGATTATCCTTGAAGTCTTTGTGGAATTGGATGCTTCCGGAATGAGTTTTTCGAGAAGTTTTTTTATTGTATCTCCGTTTACCAAGCCCAGAGAGGATGGATTGTCAACAAAAGCTCTAAGGATGTTCGCAACTCCATTAACGATGAAATCACTGAACAGAGAGTCACCCTCTTCTTCCCATACCGCAAGCCTGCTGAATCTGGTGCAGATTGAACGAATTCCGGAAATCAGATGCTCTGTCTTCTCTCCTTCAAATCCGGGCACAGTAAGAAGATCAACCATCAAGCCATCAACTACTTCAATTCTTCCACCTGCTCGAAAGACCTTTTTTAATACTTTGTGCTCAATTTCTCTCAGCTTTTCAATTACCTCTGTTGAATTGTAGCCGTTAACTGCGAAAGCAAGACAATCTTCAAAAATCGGATCTTCCGGATTTACATCGTCAAGCAGACGGGTAACCACATTTTCCAGGTAGCGCTTTCTTTTATCTACATCATTTACCCTGCAGAGAAACTCTATTACTTTCTCCTCCGTCTCCCGGCTGAAAGAAATAAGAATCTCGACCCAGACAGGAACAAGGCTGGAAAGAGTTTTCTTGCGGTCAACCGGTGAAAGTGTATCAAGCAATCTTCCGGTTATCCGAATACGCGAAAGGAATTCCTTCCTATTGCTTTCGTCCGATGCTCTAAGCAGCAGGGAACTTGCAGAAAGAACACTTGTGATGTCCACACCATTCGAGGTCGCTTCATCAAGTTGGAGAATTGCCCAGCGCTTGAGGGAATGATCCATATCAGTCAGAGCTCTGTAGAAAGCCTTCAAAGCCGTTCTGTCTGCCCGGATACTGAAGGGAAGAATTCTGGAAACAATACCGGAAAATCGTATGATTTCTGATGAAGAAAGTTCTTTTCCTTTGTTTGTTTCAAGAACCAGCTTCTTCAGAAATTTCACAACCTCGCTGCTTAACTCATCGCCGGTTACACTGAGAAAACGGCGTATCTTTGCAATAGTAATGCCGCCAAGAAATTTCTCCAGGAATACTGCAACAGAATAACCCAATTCCGACTGGTCACTTTCTTCGATCCTGTTAGATATTGCCTCAACTGTAAGATCCAGTTTTATCTGATGGTCAATAAGTGGTTCCAGTTGGGGGTAAAGAGCGAAGATTCTCTTCATTTCTCCGCTCGAAGAGACATTAAAAAGATTCATCGCATGACGTATTCTCTCTCTGGCAAGAAGCACATCCAGCCCCTTTGTTTCCTCTATTCCACGGAGAAGCCCTGCAAGAAAGCGGATAGAATTCATAGGCACCAGGCCGCCACTAAGTCTGCCCTGAATCCTGCTTCCTTTCTGAGAAATCAGCTTCCATATCTGATCATGGTCATCCTTATCCAGAAGCCATCCGCTCTCCATTGTGAAATCCAGGATAGAAGCGGATTCCTCAGTACTTAAATCCAGGCAGTTCAGAGCGAAAAGAGCTTTTCCAGCGGCAGAAAGAACCTTTTCACCACCGGAAACAACTCTGATGCACACGAAGGCAAATCTGTCTGGAAATTGCTCGGCTATGTCAAGAAGAATTTCCACTTTCTGGTTGTTCTGCATATTGGGAGCTCTCAGCACCTTGTACCAGCATGCCAATGAACCGGGCAGCTCCATTTGGAAATCCTTAGATCTGTGAAGTTCTGCTAATTTGAAAAACCCGAGTACAGCAGGAATCATCGTCTTTGTGCTGAGTTTATGACAGACGGCAAACCAATTGAGCGCAAGCTCTTCATCTAAATCAACCGGAGCAGCCAACTTGGACATCCGCGTGTAAAGAGTTTCTGCGTCAGGTCTCTCCATTACTGAAATAAGAGAAGCCAGGGCGGGAACGGAAACTCCCAGCGACGAAGAAATACCCAGTCTTTCCACAGAAGCGGTAAGCTTGGGTACTCTCTTCATCTGCATTGAACTCGTATCTGGAAAGTCCGGAACATTCACAAAAGGTAACTGCGGAGGAACCCGATCAAACTGCTTTACTTTCAGCCAGGCTTTTATCTGCCGGTCAAGCTCTTCCTGTACGGACATCAGCTCTCTTCCTCGCGGGTTCCTTTCTCTTCATCTGTTGCAATCTCTTCGTTATTATCATTCAGTAATTCTGCAGGAAGCAGTGCAACGTCGGAAACGGTATCGTTCTCGTGAAGGTTCATAAGTCGAACACCTTTTGTGGCTCTGCCTATCAATCTAACATCATCACTCTTGAACCTGATAACCATTCCAGACACTGTGACAAGAAGAATCTCATCTCCTGCTGATGGAGCGGAAATGGTGACAACATGCCCGTTTCTTTCATCGGTAATAATGTTGATAACGCCACTACCTCCACGGTGGGTCTCCCTGTATTCCGAAACCGGTGTTTTCTTCCCGTATCCGTTCTCTGTGACAGACATGAGAACATCATCACCGGACACTGTAACCAGGCCGACAATTCTGTCATTCTCTTTCAATCTCATACCGGAAACTCCCATGGTATCCCTGCCCTGAACCCGAATCTCTCTCTCTGGAAATTTAATTGCCCTTCCGAAAGAGGTAGCCAGTATAACACTGGACTCGCCATCGGTCATCACAGCCTGGACAAGTTCAGAGTTCTCCATGAGCTTGATTGCCTTTATACCATTTTTTCTGGGATGGCTGTACATATCAAGTGAACTTTTTTTCACTCGCCCGTCACTGGTTGCCATGATGATAAATCTGTCTCCGGAGAAATCCTTTACACAGACCCTGGCTACTGGACGCTCGTCCGGTAGAAGCTGAAGAAGGTTAATGATTGCCTTCCCGCGACTGTTTCTTCCAGCCTCTGGAATTTTCCAGACCTTAAGCCAGTGGCATCTTCCGAGATTTGTAAAAAAGAGTATGTAAGCATGGTTGGTAGAAGTGAAAACCTGCTCAAGGAAATCTTCATCTCGGGTTGTTACGCCTGTTTTTCCCCTGCCGCCCCTGGACTGGCTACGCCAGGTATCCACAGGCAGTCTCTTGATGTAACCTCTGTGAGAAACCACGATAACCATGGAATCATCAGGGATCATGTCTTCCATATCTATTCCGTCAGGTGTCCACGGTACGATGGCGGTTCTTCTATCCTCACCGTATTTCTCTGCAACCTCCCGGAGTTCATCAACCACAATTCCCATTCTTATGTGCTTGTTCTCAAGAATCTCGATAAGCCTTGCAATAAGTCTTTCGAGTTCTGCAAGTTCTTCCTCAAGCGATTTTCTGTCAAGAGCTGTAAGCTTGCCAAGACGCATTTCCATAATGGCCTGAGTCTGTTTTTCAGAGAAGTCGAAGGTCTTAATGAGGTTGGCCTTCGCCTCAGTCTGACTGGAAGCTGCCTTAATAATCCGAATAACTTCATCGATATTATCCTGGGCTTTTATCAGTCCCTGAAGAATGTGTGCCCTTGCTTCAGCCTTTTTGTATTCAAACCGGCTCCGCCTGAATATTACAGTGTGCCTGTGTTCAACAAAGAAGACGAGCATTTCCCGGAGGTTCAACCTTCTGGGAATTTTATCAACAAGAGCGATAAGGTTTGCCCCGAATGTTGTTTCAAGTGTGGTGTGCTTGAACAGCTGATTAAGAACAACTTCCTCAATGGCATCACGCTTGAGAATAATTACAACACGCATACCATCACGGTCCGACTCATCACGGAGGTCGGCAATACCGGTAATTCTTTTGTCTTTGACCAGATCGGCAATTGATTTAATCAATCTTGCTTTGTTCACCATATAAGGTAACTCATGAACAATGATACAAGCTCTTCCGTTCACCTCTTCTGATCCTACTTTGCTGCGAACTATTATTTTTCCGCGACCTGATCTGTACGCATTTCTCACTCCACCAAGCCCCATAATGACTCCACCGGTGGGGAAATCGGGAGCCTGCACAATGGTCATGATTTCGTCATCGGAAACTTCCGGATCCTGAATAATCCTAATGCATGCATCTACAACTTCGCGAAGATTATGAGGAGGAATATTTGTGGCCATTCCAACGGCAATTCCGGAGGATCCATTAACCAGCAGGTTGGGAATACCGGAGGGAAGAACTACAGGCTCCTTCAATCTCTGATCGAAATTCGGTTCAAAACCTACTGTTTCCTTCTCAATATCGGAGAGCATTTCCTCTCCGATACGGGCCATTCGTGCCTCTGTATACCTGTATGCTGCGGCAGGATCACCGTCAACAGATCCAAAGTTTCCCTGGCCCTGAACCAGAGGATGTCTTAGGGAAAAATCCTGAGCCATTCTAACCATAGCATCATAAACAGAACTGTCACCGTGAGGGTGATATTTTCCCAGAACATCACCGACAACTGTTGCTGATTTTCTGTATGCTCTCTGGTGGGTCAGTTTCTGTTCATACATGCTGTAGAGAATTCTTCTGTGAACAGGCTTGAGACCATCACGGACATCCGGCAGAGCTCTTCCAACAAGAACACTCATGGAGTACTCAATGTATGAATTCTTCATTTCATCTTCGAGTTGAATATAAGCTCTTTTTTCACTCTGCCGGAGGCTCTTTTCATCAGTAGTCAAGATTTTTCACCTCCGCCGCGTGTTCCTCTATGAAAAGTCTGCGTGGTTCTACTTCGTCTCCCATAAGTATGGAAAATATTCTGTCTGCCTCGACGGCATCATCCATCCTGACTTCCAGCATTAATCTCTTTTCCGGATCCATTGTTGTTTTCCAGAGCTGATCCGGATTCATTTCTCCAAGGCCTTTGAATCGCTGAATTGATACCTTCTGAGAGCCCACTTCCTCCTTTATGACTGCATCCCGTTCTTTTTCTGAAAAAACATACCGTTCTTTCTTTCCCCATTTCAGCCTGAAAAGCGGTGGTTGCGCGATGAAAATATGACTATCAGCAATCAGCCTGGGCATATATCTGAAGAAAAATGTTAAAAGAAGTGTTCTTATGTGAGCACCATCCACATCAGCATCGGTCATGATAATAATTTTCCCGTAGCGAAGTTTTTCAATGTCAAAATCCTCTTCACCGATACCTGTGCCGGTTGCGGTAACAAGGGTTCTTATCTCTGTGTTGTTCAATATTTTGTGCAGTGGTGCTTTTTCAACATTCAGGATTTTTCCCCTCAAGGGTAGAATAGCCTGAAAGTACCTGTCTCTGCCCTGCTTTGCACTGCCCCCTGCGGAATCTCCCTCAACCAGAAAAAGTTCAGCGTCCTCGGAACTCCTCACTGTACAATCTGCAAGCTTTCCCGGCAGAGATGCAGTTTCAAGGGCACTTTTTCTTCTTGTAAGCTCTCTGGCTTTTCTTGCAGCCTGTCTGGCAGCACTGGTATCTATGCATTTCTGAATGACTTTCCTGGCGATTACCGGATTTTCCTCAAAGAACTGTTCAAGACCGGCGTAGACCATGGTTTCAGTAACGCCCTTAACCTCTCTGTTACCAAGTCTTGTTTTTGTCTGACCTTCAAATTGAGGGTTTGAAATTTTGATGCTGATTACAGCAGAAAGTCCTTCACGCACATCATTTCCGGAGAAGGTCTGACCGGTCTTCTTGAACATACCGTTCTTTGAGCCGTAATCATTGAGGCATCTGGTTAGAGCAGAGCGAAATCCGGTCATGTGGGTTCCGCCGTCAACTGTGTTGATGTTGTTTGCGAAACTGAACACATCTTCCTGATAACCTGAGTTGTATTGAATAGCCACATCAGTCAGGATGAAAGATCCATCTTCCAGTTGACCCTCGCGAGTCAAATGAATCGGTGGATGATGTAGAGGGTGCTTGTTTTCATTAAGAAAACTCACAAAGGACGTTATACCTCCATCATATTGAAAGACTCTGTGTTTGCCGTCTTCCGTTCTGGTGTCTGCAATTGTAATACAGAGACCACTGTTAAGGAAAGCGAGCTCTCTGAGCCTTTTTGCAAGTATATCGAAACTGTATTCGGTGGTTTCAAAAATATCAGCATCCGGAGTAAACCGGATAGTGGTACCTGTCTCCTCATTTTCAAACGGATCTTCCAGAAGAGAACCCAGAGGAATACCACGGGCATAGTTCTGGGTACAAGTGCTGCGTCTCTTTCTAACCTCTACGTGAAGAGAGCTTGAAAGTGCATTTACCACACTGACTCCTACGCCGTGAAGACCACCTGAGACCTTGTAGGAACTGTCATCAAACTTTCCGCCGGCATGAAGAGTTGTCATAACAACCTCCAGAGCGGATACTCCTTTTTTGGAGTGGGTGTCTGTAGGTATTCCTCTTCCGTTGTCCCGGACGGATATACCACCATCCTCTTCAAGAATAACATTAATTGTGTTGCAGAATCCGCCCTGGGCTTCATCGACGCTGTTGTCCACAACTTCATAAACCAGATGGTGAAGGCCTGCTGATGATGTTGAACCTATATACATAGAAGGTCTTTTACGGACAGCTTCCAGACCCTCAAGAATCTGTATTGATTCTGCTCCGTATACAGCTGCTCCTTTGTCGGTCAAAATATTACCTTTCTCTCTCTCGGGCCGGTCGCAGAGTTATCTTCAAAAAAAGAAAAAGCTCTTTTCCGGCCGACTCATTCAATGCTGCAATAATTTCGCTGCTTCTGTATCGCAGTTCCATCGCGGCAGCAGGATTGAATGCCCTCACAATCACCGTGGATTCAGAAAAACCCTCGACTGAACACATTGGGGATATTTTCTCGCCAACAGCAATATTCCAGTATTTCAACGCTCGATTTCTGGAAGAAAGTTTGTCCAACTCGAGGGTTGACCATAAATTTTCAACCAGATTTCGAACACTTTTCATTTAAATCAAACGGTATCGGGAAGTCTTACCGGCATCACAAGAGTAAGATAGTCTGTTCCGGCTTCCTGCTCCTCTTCTGTAATGATAACAGCAGTACCACTGTCGTGCAGATGAAAAAGTACGTTTTCGCTTTTCATATTTCGCATAATATCCATGATCAGGTTGCCATTAAAAGCAATCTGAAGAGGGTCCTTGTCGTAAAGTGCTTCTATATCTTCTTTCGCCTCACCAGCATCTGTGTTCTCTGCGTGAAGAATCACTCTGTTGTGTTCAATTGTGAACATGATCTGATGGGTTGCAGGATTTGCAATAATACGCATTCTTTTAAGAGCTCCGAAAAGATCTTCTCTGTTGATTTTTAGAATGTCAGTATTGCTCTGGGGGATTACTTTTTCATAAGGAGGATAAGGTCCTTCAATCATTCTGCTGTAAATGCTTGTATCCTCTATGTGAAAACTGATCTGCGAACCTTGTGAAAACATGTAAACGGGCTCATCAGATGTAATCTTCAGAAGAAAGGTAAGTGCCTTGGGAGCAAGAATTGCTTCTATCTCTGAATCTCCCTTCAGCTCTGTCATTTTGACCTTTGCAAGCCTGTGTCCATCTGTAGCAACCATCTCCAGACTTTCCGGGCTCAATTTCCAGAATAGACCAGTCAGAGATGCTCGGATTTCGCTGGCACCGGCAACGGCGTAGACTGTCTTCCTGATAGCATCCTTAACCAGGGCAAGAGGCAGGCTTATTCTATCCGACTCGGAACCGGAAGACGGAAGGGAAGGATAACTGTCTCTGCTGCTGCATGGAAGGGTAAAAGAACTCTTATCACAGCTTATTGAAGTTCTAGAGCCACTGGTGCTGATACTTACATCCGTTCCGGAGAGTTCACGAACAATCTCAAGAAGCTTCTTTCCGGGTAGTGCAACAGCTCCCTGTGTGGATATTGTTGCTGGTATGAGAGTAACGACCGTTGTGTCCAGATCTGTGGCGGCTAGCCTTAGCTGATCTCCATCAGTTTCAAGAAGAATGTTTGAAAGAGATGGAAGACTTGTTTTAGGGGGGAGAGCCGAAGCAACAGTATTCAATCCGTTCAGGAACGTTTTGTGATCGACAAGCAATTTCACCATCAGAAGTCCTCCACAAAGTCAGTATAAAAAACTTAAACACAGAAATACAACAATAGTAATTATACCGCAGTGAGTGTGCAAAAGTAACCCTTTGCAGTATAAGCCGGGCTCCGAGTGTGTTGAAAAAAAGTGGAAAACAAAATAACGAAGAAAAAGTTTTCAACAGAGGGTAGGGAAAGAGGGGAAATGCAGAGAGAATGCACAAAGAAATCAACCAAGAAGAGATTCTCTGATGTCAAGAATTTTTCGTTTGAAAAAAGAATCATCCGACATCATACTGTTTACGCGCTTTATGGCATTCAGTACTGTGGAATGATCCCTGCCGAAAAATGAACCTATCTCTTCCAGTGAAAGATTTGTGAGGTCGCGAAGAAGAAACATTGAAACCTGTCTTGGAACTAGAATCTCCCTCTTTCTTTTTTTACCCTTCAGAGCATTTGGATTAATACCAAAAAACTCACCAACAGTAGAGGTAATAGAAGAGGGATTGAGTCTTCTGGAAGATGCACCAAGATATTCAGTAATAATTGACCGGACATTCTCCAGAGAAAGAACTAAATGTTGAATTCTTATATTTGCAGCCAGAAGATTTACAGCACCCTCAAGCTGTCTAACATTTGATTTAACAGTTTCAGCCAGATAAAATACTATTTCTTTATCAAGTTGAATATTTTCATCTTTCAGCTTCTGGTTAAGAATAGCAAGCCGTGTTTCAAGCATAGGAGGTTTGATATCAACGACCATACCGGACTGAAATCTGGAAATCAGTCGTTCTTCAAGGGGTTCAATTTCGTGAGGGGGTCTGTCGGAGGTGAGAATGATCTGTCTTCCTCTCAAGTAGAGATCGTTGAAAAGATGAAAAAACAGTTCCTGCGTGCCCTCCCTTCCTGCTAAAAACTGAACATCATCCATTATCAGATAATGGGAATTTCTAAACTTGTCTTTGAAGTTCTCCATCTCACGAGCGGTGTTTTTGTGCGGCATCAATGCACGTACATAGCTTGTGAGGAATTCCTCGCTTGATATGTAGCAAAAGGTCCTGTCCGGATGATTGTCTTTAATGTGGTGGGCAATGGCTTGAATAAGGTGAGTCTTACCAAGACCTACACCGCCGTAAATGAAGAGAGGATTCGTAGAAGATTGACCCATCTCGTATGCAACAGAATAGGCCGTAGCATACGCAAGCCTGTTGTTTGGTCCCTGAATAAACCTGTCAAAAACATAACTGGGTTTCAGAAAATTCGAAAACAACTCGTGTCTGGAAGAATTGTTTACCCTTCCAAGAGAAAGCGTTTCCGGAATGTGGGTGAAGACCACGGAAACGTCAGAATCACCGGTCACCTCGCGAAGAAGCTCTTCAAGGTGGTCTTTGTAGTTGTGAGTAACAAAATTTGCCCTTATTTCAGAATCAAGACCCACAGTGAATACGCCATCATTGAAAGAGCGAAAGGATGCATTGGACAACCAGGAATTGTATTTCTCGGGACCCATAAGTTTTTTCGCACGACCCAGGCAAAGATCAAAAACATCCTCAGGCAAGAAATGCATCAGCAAAATCTCCGAATCATATAAAAAGAATCAATACGCGAAAGCACCACATAATATGGAAAAGTTGAAAAAAAACAAAGCCCTGCAGAAAAAGCATGGCTGAACTTGACAACAGGACTGTATTTAGATAGCTTTCCGCTTCCAGAATAATGAAATGAAGAAGACTTGTGAACACGGCAGAAGTGTTCATTGGATGGAATACAGAGGAAGATTATGAAAAGAACATTTCAGCCAAGCAACATCTCCCGGAAAAGGCGCCATGGATTCAGAGCACGCATGGCAACCAGGGGTGGAAGAAAAGTGATTAACGCAAGAAGACGCAAGGGACGCAAGCGTCTAGTACCGTAAGTCTTGAGAAAAAACTGTCTAAAAAGAATTAAATTTGGCTGGCAGTTTAGAAAGCTCTTAAGACAGGGTTACCGATTCAAAGGTGATGTTTTGAGAGCAAGGTATCAGAGGAATACCCTGGGTCGAATACGCCTGGGGTTTTCTGTATCTGCAAAGACAGGTAATGCGGTAGAGAGAAATGTGTTCAAGAGGAGATTAAGGCAGTATTCTGTGGAAAAGGTTGTTGAAAAGGGGTTTGATGCAGTGATCTTTCCAATTGTTCCACTGAAAAAAACAAATTGGAAAACAATAAAAGCGGATATGGAAAAACTGGTCAGACGTGCAGAGAAGAACATTTGATGAAAAACATTCTTATCGCACTTATCAGGGTTTACAGGAAAGCTTTGTCCCCATTTCTACCACCCAGCTGTATATACACACCAACTTGCAGTGCATATGCCGAGGAAGCTTTGAGAAAGCACGGTGCATTTCGCGGACTGTTTTTTGCAGTAAAAAGAATTCTTAGATGCCACCCATGGCATTCAGGGGGTTATGACCCCGTACCGGAGGTTGAAAAAGATGAGTGATCAGTCACGGTTATTTCTCGCAGCTGTTCTTATGTTGGGTGTTTTACTGATCAGCTGGTTCGTTACCGGGAAAGGTAGTAATCAGCAGACAGAGGCTATCAACATGACTGCACAGCAGACTGAGCAGATTGCCCCCTCAGTGGTGAATGAGGAAGAGGTTGAAACAGATCTGCCGGTCGACTCTGATATGCAGCAGACTGCCGAAGCCAACCAGGATTACAACGAGAGAATTGTTACTGTAATCATTCCGGAGGAAGGCTCGGGAGAACGTCTTGTAGTAGCCAGATTGTCAACCAGTGGAGGATCAGTAGAATCATGGATACTTCAGGGCTACCAGGATCAACTGAATAATGATCATGATGAACTTGTGAATCTTGCGGAAAAGCCATGGCTGGTTTCCAGAAAACATGACAGCACCCCTGTATATTTTGAATACAGCGGACCGGATACGGTTTTTGCAGGAGAGCAGGGAACAGAAATAACCTTTGTTTCAGGAGTTTCAAAAAAGACATATACGTTTGAGCGCGGCTTCTATGGATTTACTCTTGAAAAAGTTGAGTTGGATCTTACTTCAGCAATAGAGTCAGGAGCCATTCCAGTAACAGAGATACAAACATCTGACAAAGGATATTTTACAGCTTCCTGGTTTACGAATTCACATAAAAAAGAAAATTCGGAGAAAATAGAGGGACTGGAGGCAACAGGAAATGTTGAGTGGATTGCTTCCTGCAACAAATACTTTGCCATAATTCTAATGCCGGAAACTATGGAGAGAGCCGATGGCTACATTGCCCCCGGAGAGGGTGGTTCTCCTCATATTGCACTGGACGACAACAGTATAACTGTCTATGCCGGACCAAAGGCATATAATCAGCTTAATGACCTGGGTAGAAGCACAACAGATATGATTGATTTTGGATGGCCGGTAATAAGATGGATAAGCAAACTGATCTTTATCTTTCTTACATCAGCATTGTCTTTTGTCAGCAACTGGGGAGTAAGAATAGTAATACTTGCATTTACATTAAAAATTCTGCTTTCTCCTCTTACAACCAAGAGTTATGTCTCTATGCAGAAGATGCAGAAAATCCAACCTGCAATGCACGAGATTCAGAAAAAGTACGCGAAAGATCCAAAGCAGCAGCAGGCTGAAATGCAGAAACTTTACAAGGAAAAGGGTGTAAATCCCATTGGTGGCTGCCTGCCAATGCTGCTTCAGATGCCGGTTTTCTTCGCAATGTACAGAGTTCTGGCAAACATGGTTGAGCTCAGAGGTGCCGGGTTTATTTTGTGGATAAACGACCTGTCAAGACCAGAAATTCTAATGCACTTTCAGACAAAGATTCTGGGTCTTGAAGGAATAGGTCTTATGGCGGTAATACTGGGAATAATAATGTTCCTCCAACAGAAGCTTACAGGATCAAGCAGTGTTGGATCAGCTGCGCAGCAACAGAAAATGATGATGTACATGATGCCAATATTCATGACTTTCCTTTTCATGAGATTTGCTTCAGGCCTTACATTGTACTGGCTGATATTCAATATTCTCACTCTTGTTCACCAGGAACTTATAAAGAAAAAGCTCAAAACGGACCAGGCAGATGGAACAGCAAAGTGATCTTATAGCTGCTCTTGCTACACCCGAAGCGGTATCAGCAATTTCTCTGGTGAGGCTCTCTGGAAAGGGAGCCTCAGCAACAGTGGAGAAGCTGATGAAACTGAAACCGGGAAGACTTACCGGTCGAAAGCGCGTAGTTGGTGATCTGGCTGGAATAGACTACCTGGTTGCAATCTCGTGGCCTTGCGGAAAGAGCTATACAGGTGAAGAGATGGTTGATCTTATGTGCCACGGATCACCTGGAACCGCCAGAAGGATACTTGAAGAGCTGGAAAGAAACGGTGCACGGTTGGCGGTTGCGGGAGAGTTTACACGAAGAGCATGGATGAATGGCAGATTAACATCTCTGGATGTTCTTACTCTTTATGCTAAATACAAAGAAGAAACAGGAGCTGGAGCAGGAGTCCGAAGTGATTTATCTTCAGAGCTTTCAGAGCTTACCAGTGAAATAGAAGGGCTTATTGAGTTCAGTGAAGATCACGAGGTTTCAGAGGAAGAACAGATAGCTTTCCTTTTAAAGAGAACATTGAGCAGAACGCAGGCACTCGCAATTAAGGTAAAGAGTGCAGAAGTACTGCCAAGAGTATTTCTAATGGGCCCCGTAAATGCAGGTAAATCTACATTGTTCAACAAACTTTACGGGGAAGAGACAGTTCTTGTTTCCAGCATTCCGGGAACAACAAGAGACGGTGCCACCAGAACCATATCCATATCGGGACGGAATGTAGAGATCTCGGACAGTCCCGGCAGCGGAGGAGAGACTCTTGATGGAAAAGCTCTCGAACTTGCAGTGGGATCGCTTAAAAACAGTGACCGGATCGTGTGGATGGATCCGCTCTGTGCCTCTCCATCTGTTGCTCTTTCGGGGAGCCGTCAGATTCTTACAGTCTGCTCATTATCAGACCGCAGAGAAACTGAAGTTATTGAGGGATGGCTGCCCGTGTCTTCAATTACCGGTCAGGGAATCGAGAAAGTAATTGAATTCATAACCGCAACGGAAATAGAGAGCCCATCATGGAGATTGGAAAGAATGGCGGATCTTCTTCAGGAAGCTATTTTCGCTTCAGAGAGCCAGGACATTGCTCTGGCAGCAGAAATAGTAAGCGAAATTCTAAGGGAGGCAGAAGAGCCTGAAAGATGCGGAGAGGCTGTAGAAAGAGCTCTGGAGAGGTTTTGCGTAGGAAAGTGAAAGACGCATATCAGGTTCTAGTTATCGGTGGCGGCCATGCGGGAGTTGAAGCAGCAGTAGCAGCCGCTGTTATCGGGTGCAGCACAGTTCTCATTACCCCCAGCATCACAAGGATTTCATTAATGTCCTGCAATCCTGCTATTGGAGGAATAGCAAAAGGCACTCTGGTTAGAGAGATAGACGGGCTTGGAGGGGTTGCTGCGGAATCAGCCGATCATACGGCTCTGCAATTCAGAATGCTGAACATGAAAAAAGGTCCTGCAGTTTGGGGACCGCGAGTACAGTCGGATGTTGAGGAATACTGTTTGACTCAGAGAGAGAAGCTCAGAACTGCGGGAGTACATATCATTCAGGGTATGGTTGTTAAGCTTGTGGGACCGAATAGTAGAATAGAAGGGGTTCTCCTGAGCAATGGCAGGGTCATTAATGCTGAAGCATTTGTACTTGCGACAGGTACTTTTTTAAATGGGATGCTTCATCGGGGAAAAGACACCTGGCCGGGGGGAAGAAGAGGGGACAACTCAGCAATCGCTCTTGAGAAGGATCTAAAGCAGCGAATGTTTCACGTGAAACGATTCAAAACAGGAACATCTCCCAGGGTAGTCAGAAATTCAATTGACAACTCTCTGCTGGAGAAGCAAGTTTCTCATGATGTGAAATTCAGATTCAGCTGGTCAACGAAAAGTGGTATTGAAAACAGAGAAACGTGCTGGCTCACCAGAACAACAGGCGAAACAGAAAGAATTGTAAAAGAAAACCTCAGGCAATCGCCACTGTATTCCGGTCGTATCAGCGGGAAAGGGCCACGCTATTGTCCTAGTTTTGAAGACAAAGTAACAAAATTCCCCGATAGAAAGGGGCACCCTATCCACCTTGAGCCAATGGGAAAATCGTCCAGGATTATGTATTTGAACGGTCTTTCAACAAGCCTGCCGCAGGCGATACAGGAGAAAATAGTCAGATCTTTGCCTGGTTTCAAGAACGCAGTAATTACTGCTTACGGATACTCGGTGGAGTATTCGTGCTTTGAAACAGGTGAATTTGATGGTGCATTAAAATTGAGAGATTCAGAAAACTTGTATGTCTCCGGGCAGATTCTTGGAACATCAGGATACGAGGAAGCCGCTGCCACAGGGTTGCTTGCAGGAGCCAGTGCCGCAAGAAAAACACTCGGTATGAGGAGGGTAGTGCCGGAAAGAATAAGCAGTTACCTTGGGGTTATGGTAAATGATCTGGTCACAAAAGGTACAGAAGAACCCTACAGACTGTTTTCAAGCCGGTCAGAGAATAGATTGAACCTTAGACAAGACAATGCCGACAGAAGGGTATATTCACTTGGCTGCGCCCTTGGAACACTATCCGATGAAAAGAAAAAAGCATACGGAAAGCGAGAGAGAAAATATATTTTCCTAAGGAAGGAAATCTCCGGGAGACGGTTACAGGGAAAGTCTGTTGAAGAAATTTGCAGAAGACCGGAAGTATCACCGGATGACATTGCGGGAATTATCGGCTTCAGTCCGCAGGATATCAACGAAAAGGAAATTCTCAATTCTGTGGTGCTGGACATAAAATATGCCGGCTACGTAAAACGCGCAGAAAAAAGACACAGGATCAGAAAAAGATACGGAATGGTATCACTTTCCGTTATTGACGATTATGATGCGGTACAAACAATAACAATAGAAGCCAGAGAAGCTCTTAACAGAAGAAGACCAGAGACCCTCTCTGATGCAGAGGCTATTCCTGCGGTGCGGCAGGCAGACATGGATGCCCTTGTTCTACACCTGATGAGCGGGAGTGTTTCACGTGAAACATGATCTTCCCGCATCCTTTTGCGAGGCACGTGAGCAATGTCTGCTTTTAGGGGTGGATCTTGCAGAGAAATCCTATCTGAAAATCAGACGCTTCCTCGGCCTTCTAGAGAGAAGCGCTGCAAAAACAAACCTGGTGGGCCCCGCAGAGATTGACAGACTCTGGACAAGGCATGTTCTTGAGTCTGTAGCATTCATCCCCTTTCTTCATGATGAAACAGTTATTGATGTGGGAACGGGTGCTGGATTTCCCGGTATGGTTCTGTCTTTGTGCGGATATAATGTGATAATGATAGAATCCAGAAGGAAGAGGTGTGCTTTCCTGGAAACAGTTGCACGAAGTTGCGGTGTTTCATGCAGGATTCTAAACAGCAGAGTTGAGGACGCTGGCCCCTTTTGCAGAGGAAGTCTCTTTACCTCAAGGGCGGTTAAAGGCCCTTCAGAGATGGTGGAATTGATCCTTCCTGCAGCACCCGGGGGTTTTTCTCTGCTTACAAGGGTTTCAGTACAGCAGGAAACCTGTTCCAATACAATAATTTCAGACGAACTGCCAATTCCCCCGCTTGACCGAAAGGGGTTTATCCTGCAGTATCGACACTCCTGTATCAAGAATTAACTTGGAAAGGTGACCTAATGACCAGAATCCTTGCTGTGGCTAATCAGAAGGGTGGAGTGGGCAAAACAACTACTGTTATCAATCTTGGTGCCAGCATAGCTGTCCATGACAAAGAAGTGCTAGTGATAGATCTTGACCCCCAGGCCAATGCAACCAGCGGGCTGGGCAGTGAAGAGGCTGATGTTCTCGGTATTCACAGTTTTATTTCAGGAGAGAATACACTGGAAGAGTGTACTGTAAAGACCGAGGTGGAGGGTCTTTCCCTTGTTCGAGGGGCAAGACATCTTGCCGGTACGGAGATAGAGCTGGCTTCCCAGGATGAAAGAGAATATTTTCTTGCTGAGGCTCTTTCCGCTTCTGATCTTTCGGGCTATGATTATGTACTGATTGATTGTCCTCCGTCACTGGGTCTCCTTACTGTTAATGCGCTTGTTGCAGCAGATGGTGTGATTCTTACCGTTCAGAGTGAGTACTATGCTCTTGAGGGATTGTCACATCTGATGGAGACGATAAGAAGAATAAAGGCTCACTGGAACAAAAAACTTTCTATTTTCGGCGTTGTTCTTACTATGTATGACAAAAGACTCAGGCTCAGCAGGGAAGTTGAGCAGAATGCAGACGAATTTCTTGGAAAAACGCTCTTCAGAACACGCATTCCACGAAATGTTCGTCTCAGCGAAGCTCCCAGTTTCGGTAAACCGGTGATTCTTTACGATGCCTTTTCCAGCGGTGCAAAGAGTTATATGAGTCTGGCCAGGGAGGTTATGGGAAGGTGAAACGAAAAAGCGCACTAGGACGAGGTCTGGAATCTCTGCTTCCCAGTATAGAGGAAAAGCCTTCTGAGAATGGTACTCCAGCGGATATTTCTGTTCATTCTATCGACCCAAATCCATTCCAGCCGAGGATAGACTGGGATGACGATGAACTTTCCTCTCTCGCCGAGTCAATTACACAACAGGGCATTCTTCAGCCACTTGTTCTGCGCAAAAAGGAAGAGCGGTACCAGTTGATCGCAGGGGAAAGAAGGCTGAGAGCCTCCATACTGGCAGGTCTTGATACAGTTCCTGCATTTGTCAGAGAAGCGGATGACAAACAGATGATGGCGCTTGCTCTGATTGAAAACATTCAGAGACAGGATCTGAATCCCATGGAAAAGGCAGAAGCTTTCAGCAGATTCTGCACTGAATTCAACATGACTCAGGAAGAGCTTGGCAAACAGGTAGGAATAAGTCGTTCTGCAGTAGCAAATTTTCAGAGACTTATGGAGTTGCCGGACTCTGTGAAGGGAATGGTCAGATCCGGCAGGCTTTCCATGGGGCACGGTCGGGCTCTGCTTGGTTTGCCCAGTGAAGAATCAATGATCAGGATTGCAAAGTTAAGTCTAGCAAGAGGATATAGCGTAAGAGCGATTGAGGATGCAGTAAGAAAAAGTACAGGTAGAAAGTCGGAAGCGAAGAAAAAAATCGCCGTCATTCCTGAAATAAAACAGCTTGAAATCGAGTTGCAGAGGGCATTGGGAACCCGGGTTTTTCTTAAAGATTCCGGTGGATCGGGCAGGCTCGAGATTGAATACAGTTCGCTGGACGAACTCGACAGAATTCTTTGTATAATAAGGGGTCGGGGAAACTCGGTGTGAATTGTGAAACAAATACTGTAACGGAGGTTTTAATGGCTTACAAAATCAACGACACGTGCATCAGTTGTGGTGCCTGTCAGGGCGAATGCCCTGTTGACTGTATCAAAGAGGGAACACCTTACGTAATCGATGCTGCTGTCTGTATAGACTGTGGTGCCTGCGCAGCGGTCTGCCCGGTTGATTCAATAGAAGCTCCCTAAGGGGCAGGGGCGGAACCGAGAATACTGTATTGGTATTGGCATAGCAACCACACGAACCAATCGGGGCGCTCCAGTAATGGGTCCGTGTTGTTCTTTTCTCAAATTGGCATGTATTCGGCGCACTGCTTAATGCCTGTTTTCAGTCACATTTCTGGTTCTGATGGTGTAAATACGAGGCCGTACAGAGGTAGTCAGTTATCTGCTTTCTGTGCGGCTACATGTTTTTTACCAGAAAAGTATAAAGCTGGTAAAGCTGGTCAACCATTATTCTGGCTGAAAAAGGGGCCAGATCCTGATCTACTGTTGTCAGAAGTTTGTCTCTAAGCTCAGGAGAGTTGAGCAGTTTACAGACGCCTTTTGCAAGACAGTCAATATCCCCGTGGCTACAGAGAAAGCCGTTCTTCAGTCCATTGATAAGCTCGGCAATTCCTCCCACATCGGTGGCTACTACTGGGATTCTCACAGCAAGAGCCTCCAGCATTGCCCTTGGCAGCCCTTCACTTCTTGATGTGAGCAGGAAGACATTAAAAGCCGGAAGAATTTCCGCGACATCTTTTCTGCTCCCCAGCATGATAAAATTATCCTTCAATTTTTTTTCTGCGATGTACTGTCTCATATAGCAGTCGAGGGGGCCATCTCCCACAACTACAAACCTGACATCGGGGAATGACAGCTTGACCTTTTCGGCAACATCAACAATGGCCTCGGGATGCTTCTGGGAAGCAAGCCTGATTACAGTTCCAACAACAGGGCTGGCCAGGGGGATACCAAGTAGTTGTTTTGCCTTGAGATTATTACCACGCTGGGCAAAGAAAGCTCCAAATTCAACACCGCTTCTGATAAGCTGATAATCTTCAGGCTTGCCGATACCCCAGTTTACTCCCTTTTTGATGTCGTGAGGACTGACTACGATGTTGGCGTTCGCAAGTTTGTAACCGAACCTCTCAAGAAGAGAATAGAAAGCTTTCTGCAGTGGCGGCATGGTGTCAAAAAACGACCAGCCGTGAACAGTCTGGACAATTTTTACAGGTGTTTTTGCATGAGCAGCAGCAAGTCGACCAAGAAACTTGGCTTTGGATCCGTGTGTGTGAACAATAGAAAAATCATTCTGGTCAATGATGTTCCTTATTTCGAAAAAGGCCTTGATGTCATGAAATGGAGACAACTTTCTTATCAGATGAGGAGCGGTAAAGACAGGAATACCGTATTTCTCGGAAAGGTCACTGAATGTGCCCTCAGGTGAAATTTCCGGTCCGGTAAGAACAGCGGAAGGATAACCCATCTTGGATATTTCTCTGCAACTGATCAGTGTGTTCATCTGAGCACCGCCAACTGCCATTTTTGTAATGATGTGCAGTACAGTTGTCTTTTTTTCAGTCATTATGCCTTTTTTCTGTTTTTCCTGTTTGGCTCTGATTTCTTTCTGAAATAGAGGCAGAGTCTGTAGAAGACAACCAGCAGAACAGTAAGCCCGGAATAGAACAGCGGGCTGAGAAAGACACATCCGGTAACCCAGAAGAGAAGTACTGGAAAAAGCAGCTTTTTTGTGTGCCAGGAAACAGACTTCATATTATTGCACCGATAACTGTTATAATCACGAAAAAGATCTTCTGCGAAGCTGAAAAGAACAACCGAAACAGCAGTGAGCCCCAGATGAAGGGCTACTCCTCCTACAAGCTGACGGTTTTGAACAAAAGCAAGAATGCTGGTTACAAACGGGAGAAGAATCATGCCGCCAAGAAGAAATCGCATACCCCATACAAGAGCCTGATCTGAAGAGAAAACGATTCCCCTGCTCTCCTGTTTTTTTATGAAAACACCCAGTAGATGGCGGGAAAGTCGAAAAAGACCGGAGAGAACAAGAACCACTGCCAGTACTATTCCGTAGTCTATAAATCGTTGAGACAAAACTATTTCCTCCCCTTGTTTCTTTTCGTCTGGTAGACGATTCCACAGATAAAAACAAATACCACTATGGCCCAGTAGGCCGTAATGCCTGCTGAAACATTCATCCAGGCTATCAGATTTACCGATCCTGTTGCTGCAAGCCCGGCCCCCATAACAGAAGTAAGTACCGAGAATACAAAATTCCTTGATACATAAACAAGAGCTCCTGAGACAAGAGTAATAATCCCGACAATGATTACTGACAACTCAGGGAAAAGAGCAGACGAAGCAAAATAACCGATGAACAACCCGGCAAGAAAGAAAGCAACCCTGTAGAGAAATGAGACTGCAACCGCAAATAGAACAGCCAGCACAACGGGACCATATCTGAGAATTTCAACTTTATCTGTGAATAGCAGAAGAACAGAGCCTCCGTGTAGAAAGCCCAGAATCAATGCACAGAGAACAAGAACGAAAGGAATTATGCGGCTTCCGAAAAAAGCAAGAGCGATACCGGCTGTGAGAAAAAAAACAGGAACAGCAAGAGTGTGGTACATGATGAGTTCACCTATCATCAGAAACCTTTCAGAAAGTGATACAATTCATTAAGCCCTTGAATCTCATAACTGGCCTCGGGGGCAGGAAGATCTTTGTTGTAGCAGTTACGAACGAGCACTACAGGCATCCCGGCAGACTCAGCAGCTTTAACACCCTTCCAGGCATCCTCGAAAACCAGGCATTTTGATGGGTCAACGGACAGACACTTTGATGCCTTGAGGAAAATATCAGCGAAGGGTTTCGGGCGGAGCCCCTCTCCGCCAATAACAGAAGGAAGGGAATCTACTGCTTTTCCTGCTATTGTCACTATCAGATCACTGTCTGTATTGGAAGCAATTGCACATGGTTTCTTCTCCATTGTCATTTTAAGAACACTGGAAGCATACGGGAAAAGAGGCACCATTCCGTTCCTGCAGAAATTTCTGTAAATGCTTTTCTGGCGAGCCGTGGCTGCATCTGCATTGTCAACATGCAGACCGGTTCTTTTCATCTCTCCGGCAAGCCCTTCTCCCATGAAAGCCCAGTGGTTCCAATATTCCTTCTCGGGTACGGAATGCCCGTAGTCTGCAAGAACAATGTTCCAGGATTTTCTGTAGATAGGTTCACTGTCGGCCAGAACGCCATCAAAATCAAAGAGAACAGCTTGTGCATTTTTCCATAACTCTGAAAATCTCAGACTTTTTCCTCCCTGGGTCTGGTTAAGTTTGGTGATTTCAATCATAGTATCATATCTGTTGTAGAAGGTAAATCCCATAGAAAGCTGAGGTTTGTTTTGCTGTCAAATTTTTCTGAGATAAGAAAGGCCGCCCGGGCTCTGACCGGTTCTACGGTAGCCGTTCCCATGGGTCACGATGTTTCCTCGCTCAAGGCCTTGATAGAGGCTTCTGATTCCGGTCTGGCAGGAAGCATAATTGTAGGATCAGAAGAAGAAGTAAAGAAATCCCTGGCTGAGCTCGGTAGAGAGCTTCCTGATGATATAACAGTTATAAACTGTGAAGATCCGACAGAAGCTGCACTCAGGGCAGTGAGCCTTGTAAGTTCCGGTCAGGCCGGCATGCTCATGAAGGGGCTTATCAAAACATCCATTTTTCTTAAAGCTGTTCTGGACAAAGAGGTAGGTCTGAGAACAGGAAGAGTTCTCAGCCATGTTGCCGTTGTTCATGCTCCGAAACAGGATCGTCTGGTGGCCATAACTGACGGGGGAATGAACATTCGTCCCGACAAGGAAGAGACAAAACAGATTGCTTCCAATGCCGCTTATATCATGCTGAAACTTGGTGCTGACAGGGCTAGAATAGCTCTTCTGGCAGCGGTTGAGGTTGCCAACGAAAAGATGCCTGAAACCGTTCTCTGGGAACAGATTGCAAAAGAGGGAATTGAGGGGGCTGATGTAGCAGGACCGGTAGCTGTGGATGGAGCAATGGATCCCGAGGCTGCAGCGATAAAGAAAATGACAGGACCCGTTGCCGGCAGGGCAAATGTGCTGATTACTCCAGACATTGCCTGCGGTAATATTTTCGCCAAAGGGTTCATGTACATGACAAACACCGATGTGGGAGGGTTAATTGCCGGAGCAGGGGCTCCTATTGTGATGCTCAGCCGATCTGACACAGCTTCCACCAAGTTGAACAGCCTTGCCCTTGGCGCAGTAGTGGCAGGGAGTAAATAATGGAGAAAAGACTTATTCTGGCCATTAATCCGGGAGGCACCTCCACAAAAGCCGGCCTTTACGATAATGATGAGCTGATATTCGAGGAGAACATACATCACGATCCCTCTGACCTCGAACCGTTTTCAACAACATTTGATCAGATGGATTTCAGGCGTGACATCGTTATGGGCATTCTCACAGAGAAGGGCTGCAAGCTTGAAGATCTCTCCGCAGTTGTGGGCAGGGGCGGTACTTTCAAACCCCTTGCCAGCGGAACGTACAGAGTAAACAAGAAGCTTCTTGACGATATCAAAGACGGTTCAACTCTGCAGGCGGATCATCCTTCAAATCTTGGTGCTCTTATTGCATGGGCCATTGCAGAGAAGGTTTCCATTCCCGCGTATTTCGTTGACCCTGTGTGTGTTGATGAAATGATAGATGAGGCCAGGTTAAGCGGACACCCTCTTCTTTCCAGAGTAAGCCTCAGCCATGCGCTGAATATCAGAATGGTGGCATACAAAGCAGCTGAAAAACTGGGCACTCCAATGAACCAGCTTAACATGGTTGTAATGCATCTTGGAAGCGGAGTTAGTGTAAATGCTCTGCGCAGAGGTAAAATGATAGACACAAACAATGCCAACGATGATGGCCCTTTCAGCTCAACCAGAACCGGCGGACTTCCCATGACAGGTCTTATGAAATTATGCTTTAGTGGAAAGTACAATGCTAAAGACCTTAAGAAAAAACTTTTGAAAAAAGGTGGAGTTTTCGCATATCTCCAGGAGGAGCATGTGGGAAGGGTAAGAGAAAGAGTTGAGGCTGGCGACGAGAAAGCAGACCTTGTACTCCGGGCAATGGTTTACCAGATGGCCAAAGAGGCTGGAGCCATGGCAGCGGCTCTTCGTGGTGAAGTGGATGCGGTTGTCATAACCGGAGGCATGGCATATAACTCATGGGTAACAGATACCCTCACACAATATCTTTCTTTTCTTGGAGAGATTCTTGTCTTTCCCGGAGAAGCAGAGCTTGAGGCTCTGACCAGGGGAGTCTTGAGGGTAATGGATAACATTGAAAAAGAGAAAGAATACAAGTAGCAGGTAGAAAAACGGGAAGAAAGGTAAACAATGAGGAAGAAGCTCAACGAAGTTGATTCCGGAAAACTGTTCCTGTCGGGAAACGAGGCTATAGCGAGGGGTGCGTGGGAACACGGTGTACACTTCTCCAGCTCATATCCGGGAACGCCTTCCACAGAGATCATGGAGACCATCGGGGAGGAATACCCGGAAATTGATGCGCAGTGGGCTCCAAATGAAAAAGTTGGAATGGAGGTTATTGCCGGAGCATCTTTTGGTGGAGCAAGAGTTCTTTCCACCATGAAGCATGTGGGTCTGAATGTGGCTGCCGATCCATTTTTCACCCTGAGCTACATCGGAGCCACCGGCGGTATTGTAATTGTCAGTGCCGATGATCCGGGAGTACACTCTTCTCAGAATGAGCAGGACAACAGGCTTATGGGCAGAGCTGCAAAGGTGGTCATTCTTGAACCATCCGACAGCCAGGAAGCCAAGGATTTCACCGGAATAGCCTACGAGATCAGCGAGATGTTTGACACCCCGGTAATGCTTCGGGTAACAACACGAATATGTCACTCCAAGAGCATTGTGGAAGTCGGTCCGCGTGTTGAAATTCCCGTAAAGGGTTACACAAAGGATATCGCAAAAAGAGTACCCATTCCTGCAAATGCAAGAAAGATGCATGCAAGGATAGTTGCAAGACTCAAAGCCCTTGAAGAGTGGGGTTATGACAGCCCACTGAACAGAATTGAAATGGGTGACAAGTCCATTGGTATTATCACCAGCGGTATCAGCTATCAGTATGTGAAGGAAGTTCACCCGGAGGTAAGTGTTCTCAAGCTGGGCATGACCAATCCCCTTCCATGGAAACTTATCAAGGAATTCATTGATCAGGTTGATGATGTGATGTTCGTCGAAGAGGGTGAGCCTTATCTCGAAGAAAGAATCAGATCCCGATTTCTCATTGACGGAACAGGCAGCGAATTGATGTCTGTAGAGGGTGAGCTTAATCCGGAGCTTGTTAGAAAAGGTATAAAAAACGGAGAGAGCCTGCCTCTGACATTCGAAGAGGTTGCACTTCCTGGAAGACCGCCAACGCTCTGTGCAGGCTGTCCGCACCGGGGAGCTTTCCATATTCTTTCCAAGATGAAAGCCAGCTCCACAGGCGACATTGGTTGTTATACCCTGGGCCTTATGCCTCCATACAATGCTCTTGAAACTGTGGTCTGCATGGGTGCTGCCATCGGTGTTCTTGCAGGTATCGAGAAGGCAGTAGGCAGAGAAAAAATGCCTAAACTGGTCAGTGCAATAGGAGAATCAACATTTGTTCATTCGGGAATAACCGGCCTTATAGACATGGTCTACAATGGAAACACCGGTACTGTGATGATAATGGACAACAGTCTTACTGCCATGACCGGTGGTCAGGAAAACCCGACAACGGGTAAAAATCTCAGAGGTGAGCCGGCTCCGGCACTCGATCTGGAGAAACTGGTTCTTGCTTGTGGCGTGAAGCATCTGCGAGTGGTTGATCCACATGACCTTCCTGAAATGAAGAGAGCTTTCCAGGAAGAGTTTGACAGGGATGAACTTAGTGTTATCATCACAAAAAGACCCTGCATCATGCAGTACAAGCCAAAGCGGAAAACCGTTGCAGTACATCATCCCGATAAATGCGTGCACTGCAAATTGTGCGTGAAGCTGGGATGTCCTGCCATCAGTTGGGACGACGAGAAAAAGATCCCGGTTATCAATGAGATGCTCTGCTGGCCCAACTGCAACCTCTGCGTTCAGGTGTGCCCCAAAGATGCACTCTCCAAAGATCTTGAGGGGGTGGTGTAATGAACAAGATAAAGAACATTATTATCTGCGGAACGGGCGGTCAGGGCATTCTGATGGCCAGTGAGGTTCTGTGCAGTGCAGCCTGGCGCTCCGGTTTCGATGTAAAAAAGAGTGAAGTTCACGGAATGGCCCAGAGGGGTGGTTCGGTTTCCAGTCATGTAAGATTCGGCAACAAGGTGAACAGTGTTCTTGTAGAAAAGGGTGCAGCCGATGTGGTGCTTGCTCTGGAGAAGATGGAAGCCCTCAGATGGGCCAGTTATCTTTCTGCTGAAGGAAAACTTATCACCTGTGATCTTGTGATAGAACCGATGACCGTTAACACGGGTTCTGCTGTTTATCCTGATGTGGAGAAAATCATTGAGGATATGGCTATTCCCAATCTTATGATACCAGTAATGGACATTGCAAAAGAGCTTGGGAATCTGCGTGTAGTAAATATTATCCTGCTTGGTGCCGCCTCGAAGCATCTTCCTGAAATACTCGAGAAGAACTGGTTCGAAGCCATCGAGGAACGAGTGCCGCCAAAGGCTCTTGAGGTGAATCTGAAAGCCTTCAGAAAAGGCAGGGATCTTTAGAATATGAGGGGGACGGCAGAGTTGCCGTCCCCTTCTCCCGGAGAGTGGTTATGGAATGGGTACTTGGTGTGCTCGTGGGAGTTTCCCTGAGTGCGGCTTGTGGATTTCGGGTTTTTGTTCCCATGCTTGTTATGAGCATTGCTGTACATTCCGGTCACCTTGAACCTGCTTCCGGTTTTGAGTGGCTTGGAAGCTGGTCTGCCCTCCTGGGTTTTGGTCTGGCCACTGTGGTCGAGATCGTAGCTTACTTTGTTCCGCTGGTCAGCAATGCGCTTGATGTTGTAGCCACACCCGCTGCTGTAGTTGCCGGTACTATTCTCACAGCCTCTATGGTTGGCGAGCTCTCTCCGGTACTCAGGTGGACACTGGCAGCAGTTGCCGGAGGATCGGTGGCAGGAGGCATTCAAGCGGCAACAGTCTCCTTGCGGTCTGCTGCGACCCCTGCAGGAGCATCGGGATTGGTTTCTGTCGCAGAGGACGGTGCAGCCGTTGTCACATCTATGCTTGCTGTAACAATTCCACTGCTGGCAATTGGTCTTCTCGGGTTTTCAGGAATTTTTCTCATGCGAAGGAAACACTTTCGAGCAAATCGGGTATAAGAGTCATATGAGAAACTGATATTTGTGTAATGAATGGAGCGACAATGACGTTTTTGCTTATTTTGGCAGCTGTTCTTTCTCAGGTTCCCGGAACAATCGTTCTGAATGAGGTTATGTACAATCCCGACGGAAGTACACTGGGTCTTGACGAGCACCTTGAGTGGATCGAAATCTATAACTTCTCTTCCGAGGCAGTAAACCTCGCCGGTATGATGATCAGCGACGGGAACAATCAGGTTTTCCTGGGACACTACCTTCTTGCCCCTGACTCATACGGAGTAATCTGTGCTAACGATCTGTCCTTCAAGGCTGCATATGGAACTGACATCCGGCTGATTCCCTGGAGCGGAGAGTGGACCAGACTTCGCAACTCTGCAGACGAGATAATTCTGTACAGCGAAAACGGTACAGTTATGGAATCTCTTCGTTATGACCAGAGCTGGGGAGCAAGCGGAACAGAACCTTCAATCGCAGATGGAGACGGGGCATCTCTTGAAAGAATTGATCCCGCCGGCCCCAATGACCCTTCAAACTGGAAACCTTCAGAAGATTATGCCAATCCTTCGCCCAGCAGCAGTGGCGATGCAGTCTGCTGGGGAACACCCGGAGCTGTGAACAGCAGCTCCAATTAATTCTACAGGTTTTCAGAGAGAGACATCTCCCTGAAAACCTTACTGAATCTCTGTAATTCTCAGGTAACTCATTGGACTTCTTCGTGCACAGCCAGGAGATCAAAAAGCTGACCGTGCAGGGGATAGAATATGTCGCTATCATCAGACAGAAAGCGTTAAAACTTTCTTTCTTCAAGCTGGCGAAATAATTCGCAACTCCTATTTAACAATGAAGTTACCATCATATATTTTCAGATCATTCAGTGTTTCGGCATACACCTCGTGCAAATCGGGAAGAGCATCCATGGGAAAGAATTCTGCTCCCATGGTTTCATCTGTTTCTCTGACCAGTTCCCCGTCCCATTCATCCACCCGGAAAACCAGAACAAACATCTGCACCTTGTCTCCATTGGGATACGCAAACGAATAGCGTGAGTGGGAATAGAGAGCAAAGGGTGTAGCAGAATGAACATTCAATCCGGTTTCTTCCTTTACCTCCCGCTTCAAAGTGTCAAGAGCGGAATCACCCAGCTCCACGGCACCTGCAGGCATACCCCACCGTCCGGAATCAGTTCTGTGAACAAGAAGGACTCTTCCTTTCTCGTCGGAGATTACAGCGCGTACACCGGGCACAATGATCCTCTGATCTCCCACAAGTTTTCGAAGATGTCCCATGTATGATCTGTCAAAGCTGCTGCCCATTTTGTCGACTCCATTCTCTTTTGCAGTAATTCCCTCGATAGAGGGCCAGAAGGCTGTCTCTGCACGAATAAATCCTCTGTCCGCCGGGATCACCGTGTTTTTCTGCCAGAATTGCAGGTGGCAGATGAAACTGTGCTTTCATACCGGGCACCTGATCACATTCGTACTGATGGATAATCGATTCAACTGAATCCTGTTTCAGATTTCCCAGACGCCACCAGGGATCAAGAGTGCCGATGTTGGCGTAGACATCCCAGTTGCTGCGTACAAAGAACCACAGCTTTTCCGGGAGTTCCTCCTTCAGGAATGGAGTGTTGATGATTTCGGACACAAGCTCTGCTTCTGTCCGCCAGAGAACATCTTGCCCCAGGTGTTTTCGAGAAGAAGCAAGAAGAGACTCGGGCAGACCGGAGACCTGATCAATGGTTGGTCTCAGATGCTGTAACTTCTCTGCTTCTCCCTCGGGGCCGGGAAGATTTATGAAGATCTGAAACTCACTGCCCAGTTCTCTGACCCTTTTCCTGAGATTCAGTTTATCCACAACAGCAAGCAGATCATCCAGTTCCGGCAGAAGTTTTGTGGTCAGAAATATCTGCCAGCGAGGTTTCATTCCATTGTCAAGCAAACGCTCTGTTGCAGATAAAGCATCTGCAAAAGCTCCGCTTCTGCGGTAGAACCAGTCGTTTGTCTTCTGCATGCCGAAAAGGGTTATCTGACAGCTGTCCGGGCCGACAGATTTTGCCCATGGAAGATATGTTCTGTCTCTGGCTATCCGCCAAACACTCAACAGTTCGAAACGGGCCGGCCTGCCGTCTCCCAACTCTCCTTCAAGGTCATACAACCTAAATTCCCGTCAGATTATAC
>JAGLOJ010000097.1 GCA_023139045.1 Candidatus Sabulitectum sp. | reverse complement strand
AGTGGAGAACTCGTCACTCTCAAGATCTCAAAGACAAGTCCTTTTCTCTGAAGTTCTTTCCTGACCTCTCTGATTTCCTGCCGAGTATGGAGTTCATTATTCGGTTTTGGAAACTTTCCAAGTTTTGCTTCTAGAATCCTATGCTTAGTATGGGTTATTCCTAAGCGGTTTCTGAGCTTCCGAAGAAGATTTGCCTCATCAGGTGATTTTGTATTTCTGTGCTCCCAAGCAACCCCAAGTACAAAGTTATACAGTTCAAGATTAGCATAAAACTCAGTATTTTTCCCACCAGCTAATTCGGCCAAATCCGTCTCGTTTGATCTATCTACAATGGATTGCTCAATTGCAATTACCCTTTCTTCTAAATCTTCAACGGGTAATCCATACCCAATCTCTTCAAGAAGAATATCTTCCAAGATTATTTTCGTTATAACTCTTATCGAAAGATCGCTGGTTCTATGGAACACATCCTCAATAAGCTCAAGAGCCGTTTCCTCATGTGTATACTGAGGTTTGATTTTCAAAATTGCATCCCTGAGTTCTTCTTCTTTTAAGTTTCGATGATCAACAACATGCGCTCCAGCAATCCTTTTCAAAGCAGTCGTAGGATATACATCTTTTACAATCTCAGCAAAGTTCATAAGAGAGCCTCCAAGCATATGTTTTTGCAGTGATAACAACAAATTCTTAATGCTAAAATGATTAGAGAGTTGCCTTATGTAAAGAGGGTAAAAGTATGGGCAGTATTTTTCTGATTTTTGAAACTCAAGACACCCCGTAGTGGATACTTTTGGAACTATCTATACCAAACATCAAATGAAACGTTCAAGTACACTCTGGCTGATAATCTTCGTCGTTTATCGCAAAAGGGAATTCATTCTGTCAAACGAGAACTCAAGAGGATGCTACAGCGGACTTGACAAATTATAACCTGAAGGTTATATTACCTCAGTGTGATATTTATGCATATAGCGAATTGAAGTGTGGTGTTCAATACACTGATGAGTTTGGCGAATGGTGGAGTGATTTGGACGATGGTGAGCAAGAATCTGTTGCTTCGTGTGTGAATCTATTGGAAGCCAGGGGAGTTACTCTTGACTATCCATACTCCTCAAGCATAGAAGGCTCAAGACATAGTCATATGAGGGAATTAAGAATCCAGCATTGTGGGAATCCGTATCGAGTTCTTTATGCATTTGATCCAGGAAGAGCTGCCGTTCTCCTGATCGGGGGTTGCAAGACTGGTAATGATCGGTGGTATGAGGAATATGTACCGATTGCAGATAGAATCTACGATGACCACGTCAGGTATTTGAAAAGGAGTTGAAACAAATAGCAGACTTACGCAATGTGTTATTAAGAAGGAACCAAGGAAGAAATGAAGGAAAAGAAGTAGGAAATGAAAAAGAAAAGGGGGATGAAGTAATGTCGAAGCCCTTCAAAAACCTTGTTGACAATATGTCTCCAGAACGTCGGAAGAAAGTAGAGCTACGCACTAATGAGCTTCTGCTAGAAATGGAAATTCGTGAACTCAGGAAAGCTCTGGACATGACACAAGAGGAACTTGCTGCTACTTTGAAAATGAAACAGTCAGCAATTTCCAGGATTGAACATCAGTCAGATATGTTCATCAGCACTCTTCGTACAGTTCTTGAGGCAATGGGGGCAACATTAAAGATAGTCGCTAGCTTCCCTGAGGGTGATGTACAAATCAACCAGTTCGGGGAAGTTAGAAAAGGCAAGATATCTACACCGGTGTAATTGCACTGGATGAGCACCCCGTAGTGTACGCTTATCGAACTACCATGCAAAAAGAAGTACTGAGAAACAATCACATAACTTGACAATCAGATGGTGAATCATATTATTGAAGTGTACGGCCTCAAGGGGACGTATTATTTATCTCCCCCGGTGTCTGGGCAACCACACGCCGGGGTTTTCACTTTAGAAAGCAGAGTCATGCCTGATCGTGCGGTTCTTTTCATTGATGGGAATAACTGGTACCACTCTCTAAAAGAGAATGGCATCGGCCAACCTGGAAAACTGAACTATGCATCAATATGCTCAAAACTTGTTGGTTCTCGAAATTGGCAGGAAACGAGATACTACATTGGTCAAGTATCACAAAAAGAATCTCCAACACAGTATGCAGGACAAAGAAGGTTTTTCTCAAATATGCGTCGTCAAGATTCTAGAATCAGGATATTCACTGGAAGATTAGAACGCAGACCGTACTCAAATCCAGCATCAACAGAACTAACTGCCTACCTTAACTCTTTAAGTGTTCGAATCGACAAATCCGTTTTTCACGATTTAATAAAGCTTGCTGCAAACTACAACAAGTCTACTGTCCTGGTGGAAAAAGCCGTAGATGTCATGCTTGCGGTCGATATAGCTGTTATGGCTGAGAGAAATGAATATGACACCGCTTATCTTCTCTCCGCCGATGGTGATTTCACTCCTGCTGTTGAAGCCGCAATCGCAAATTCGAAAAAGGTCTTTGCAGCTTCCTGCAATACCAGTGGTCAGTTGGGTAAGGTATGCTCTTCCTTCATTCACTTGAAGCCGGACTGGTTTTCCGACTGCTACTGATTCTACATTCATTTCGCCTATACTTAAAGAATTTGCAGACAGCACGCATAAGTAGATACTCTTAGAACTCAATGAGCAGAGTCCTAAGATTCTTTTGGCACCCCATAGTGGATACTCTTAGAACTCTGAGATATTCTGGCTACTAAACGATTTTCAAGAAAGAATATCAGGAGTTAGAGTCAAATTGAAGATAAGTCATTTGTAACCTCATAAACCTAACTTCTATCAGGCTCTATAGTCTATGTTTCTGGTATGTACTGCATAGCGAATTCATAAAACCGCTGAACATTGACTGGACTCAATGCTCGAATTCTGTAGTAATCGTCACCTGATAATTTAATCTCCACGGTATCAGCTAATGCAATCTCCCAAATCAATTGAGGTTCTACTTCAAACATAACTCGTTCACAACAGATCCCATTAAAAACATCTCTTACAGGCTCCAGAGGATTATCAAGGCAAACTCTAGTAGTATCATTTAGAAGCAGATTAACTCTTGATAGGAAAAGCCAATCCTCACTTGATATCTCGGCGAAAATAAGAAAGGATGTTTCACCCTCTTCATATTCAATAACCATTGCTCCAAGTCCCGTAGCAACAATATCATCTAATCTTATAGGTAATCCGGGTTCATTAGGAATCAGATTGTGACTCATATAAGTCTTTGTAAACCCCTCAAAGCGGTCCTCCACTACTCCTACTCCGTAATCTAAATCACTTCCCGAGCCAAGTAATAATAAGTGAAAGATTACAACCAGTGCGCTCATTTGAACTCCTCTCTTCTCCTAACAGTAGAAATGCTCAATTAGCATACTCTGTTGCTATCAGATAAGCAAATACTGTTGAGTACCCCGTAGTGGGAAAATGTTCCGATTTCCTACAACCAATTATAGATTGGTGAAAACAGTAGATGGTTTTACTTAGCTCAAACTTGCTGTGATCGTGTATCTCTTTAATCATCATCGAACACAGCAATATACATACATCTACACCTTGACTCTGCTGAACACTTCCCAGGGAGTGGCATTTCGCTAAGGGCCTGATCAATAGAATACACTTTCCGATCAATACTTCTGCAATAGCTACATTGGTGCGAATCATTCATTCCAGCGACTTGAACGCCCACAATCATAAATCCAAGGTCTTTGTGCCCCTGCAAGGTACTTCTGTGAATACGCACCTGAAGCTTTTTTGCTTGCTCATAGTATGTTGATGGATTCTTACCTTCCTCTTTTGCTATATGTCCCATTTTCTCATAAATAATTACAAGCTTGCTTAAATCTTTCTGCTTTGAAATTAGGTCATTAAGAATTCTCCAGAATACATCGTTAACCTTTGGGGTGTTTCCCCATTCCTGTGATAGTGCTTTCTTATGCTTATTGAAGCTTTGCACAGTCACTCCCATTGATTCAAAATCAGCAGTGAACAGATATACTTTCTTTTGATTCTCTGTAATGAGTTTGCCTTTTCTTACTAAAATGTAATTTCCGCAATGAGGGCACTTTTTCTTTCGTGCTGGTTTCTTTTCAAGTTGTTCCGAGCAATAAGGACACACTGCCACAGATACACTCTTTGCTGCAATACTCTCTTTCGGGTTATTACTAACTTTCTTTTCAGGCTTGTTTTTTGAACCAAAGAGCCTTTTTAAAATAGACATTTTGTTACCTTTCATCTAATGCTTCGTGGGAGACTCTCCATGTCTGTATTTCAATTTATAGGATTCGTAGAAATTTAGCTTTGTGTTATCGTTAACTTTGTGCTTCTTCCTTGCAGATTGTACTGTAATAGACTGCAAGAGTTGTCTATCATCTGAACTCAGTACTTGTTCAGCTACGCATAAGAGACGAATTGTTACACAACCCTGAGGAGGCAAACAGGGTGTGTATACATTTAGATATCTGCCATAATTATCTGGTCCAACAGTCTGGAAGAAGTCTCTATGTTCAAGTATTGTATCTATTTTAGGAGGTTGCACTAAAGTATATCGAGACCACAAATCTACGTATAAATAGGTTTCATGCTTTCCCTTATTTTCTATTGTAATGATCTTTTCAATAAGTAACTGATTTTCCTCTCCCAAATTCCTATATGTTGGTGACTCTGGATCGATAATTGAGCACTCTAGTTTGACTTTTGGCAACCTTACAGCCCTAAGCGCTATAAACAATGCAAACCAAGCTGCAAGTGCAGAAAGTGCAGAGGCAACACCCAATACAATTTCATATGTTGACATACCCAACTCCTCTTTCTTATCGTGTTGAAATCTATAACTTCCCTTAAGATAGAGAATTGAAGGCTTAATAAGTGATTCTATTCGCCTTGAACAATCCCATACATTTTGTATAGCATTATTTATATCGCTTTTTACTGTACTATATGCAGAGTAATCATCAAGGACATTTGAGAGTTGGAGGTTTCTGCTAGATTCAGCGCTGTCAAGCATAGAATTCGCTGATTGCATTAGCCTATATAAAAGCCACAGTCTTTCTCGTATTTCTGGAGATTGAATATCACCTCTCGCTAAGGCGTTTTCGATAATGGATGTGCAATACCTTCTTACTGGAACTGGATATGTTTGATGCGAGTTAACAGAGATTGAGTCACTTTCAGTCAGAAATTCATAGCATATCTCCATATTTACTATAAGTTCTTCTTTGAGAATACTTAGGCGCGAAAATCTTTCTTGAAATAGCTGTTCTTTCTGCTTTTGTTGTTCTACGCTATACAGCGTTAATGTTATTATCACTGATATTATCAAAATTAAAACACTTATTATTTCTAATACTGGTAGTATATGATTTACTTCTTTTATCCATGTCTGTAGCATATTGTTTCTTCTTAAACAATATATTGCTATCGGTACTACAATCAGAATTACTATTAATATTATATACGTATTCATACTGCTGTTCCCATACTATACATCCTGTATAGCTTGCTATTTCTTTATACTTTTCTAGTTTCTGTCGCGTTTTGAATATCAATAGCAAATTTAGTACTAATCTGCGCTAACTGCTCTTCATCCTTTGTAGAGCACATCAGCGATGCAATACCCCAAGGTAGGAAGTATGTAGACACTGTATCAAGTATCAATACAGTTGTCTCTCTGACTTTGAATCCCATTTCAAGAAGATCGTCTTTTGTCATACACAAGTCGGTCTTGCCATCGTCCCTGAAAGTAATCACTTCACCATAAGTTGTGTTCAAGTGAGATTCGCTATTTCGAATCTGATTCCATTTTGAGCTATCCGGAAGTATCCCCTCAAACTCAGATTGTACAGGAATTAAAACATCGAGAGGATTTCTAACAAACCTATTGTAGGTATCTAGTAATTTATCTTCCCTCTTGCCCAAAGAAACCTTAATTGCATAGCATAGTGAAGAGTAAATTTCTGGAACAGCATCATAGGCAAATACAAGAGCTGCTACAATATCGTTAGATTCTGTTGTTGATCCCAATGAACAACTTTTTCTTACAATAGCGGCCAGCTTATGACCTACACTTCGCTCAGTAATTGCCAAAGTTAACTTGGGTGCTTCCTGGATCAGTTTCATATATAAACTTTTCACTCTTGCTTCATACTCATCTTTCGGGGGGAAAACACAGTAGATATCTCTTACAAATGTTCGAGCAAGCCTTTCAGATGCAGAAATCAAAAAACGTCTATTAGGTATACCAGCTGGAGCCATTGCTCGCATAGGCTTTATCAACTCTCGATAGACATTTTCTGCTCTCTCTGTTGGATATGACATGTTTAAATCAAAGGATTCGTAAGATATATCTCTCTTATTCCGTAGAATATCAATAGCAATCTTTGTGTTTTCCGATAATGAGGATTTGCTCATGCCTAAAGCTCCTTTTTTCAAGTGCGGGAATTAATATCATATTATCAAACCGATAAAGCAATACAGCTTGTCTGAATTGATTTAACACAACACAGAAACTTATTGTTGACAATGCCTGTTCAATGTCATATAACATTCAATGTACGATAACACTGAACGGAGAAACCATGACTGATGTTTGGAAAGACCTATACAGAGTAAGTTTTGGAGAAGCCCTTGCAGAGAAGCGCAAAGCGAAGAAGCTATCAATTCGTAAGCTCTCCGCACTAGCAGGAATTAGTGCTTCATATCTCTCATACATTGAACGTGGTATCCATGGCCCTCCATCAATGGAAGTAACAATACAGCTTGCTGAGGCTCTGGAAGCCGACAAGGATGAGTTGCTTGCCAAGGCTGGACATGTTCCAGAAGAGGTTTCCAAGGCATATCAAAAGAATCCTAAAGAAGTATCAGAAGCTGCCAGAGATTCCCTTGAGAAGAAGGGGCTTGGCTTAATTCTTGGTATCGCCCTTCTTCTTGTCGCACTAAACGGTGGCTTAGATTTTGGCGATGAAGAGGAGGAACTTCCTGAACCAGAGGAAGCTTTCAAAGAGCTGAAAAATAACTATCTAACAGATGATACATCTCCAGAAAAGGAAAAAGAGTACTTCGATTACTGTACGGCTCTAATGAAGTGTTGGAGGAATGATATGAAACAGAGAGATAAGGAAAAGAAATAGTGTCAAATTCAGTTGTAACTCAGTTCAAGGGAAATCAGTTCAAAGAAACTGAAAGAACTATGTTGCAGCTCCTTTCTGATATGATTCACCACGGTTACTTTAAAATGGAAATTACTGGTTCAGTGATTAAGCAGGGAAAAAGAGAAGTTACCATCGAAGCTGGGAAATCTTTCCGCTTCATTATTCCTACCGAGGATCTACCCAAAGCAAAAACTCTAAGCGACTCATGTGATTTGAGCGTGGCATATGATCAAAACAAATTACCTTAATCTATCGGTGAGACTCCGAAGCATTAGGTGCTTTGGAGGTTTCAAATGAAACAAATGTCACTCACTCAGAAAACGCAGCTGTATTTCAAGAAGAATTACAATACTGTACTCACAGAAGAAGAAACCAGAGTAGCCATGGTTCGCCTCATGCAGCATTACAAGTGGCTTGCAAAATGGTACTCAGAAGATAAGAAACAGCCTGCTTCAACTGCTCTCCTGTTGCATGAAGGAGAGTACAATAATGCTTGCTAAAATCTTTACTACTGACTCAGAGCTTGGAAAAGAGTCCTTTGTTCTTTTTCCTGAGCAAAGAAATACACTGCTTGAGATAGAAGGTAAAATCTCTCAACTCCTAAAGCTATCTGATTTCATACCAGTAAGAGTAGCGTTTGCCACCTATGCAGCCAACTATCTGAATCAGGTTCCGCTCTGGGTAATGATTGTAGCACCACCATCAAGCGGAAAAACAGAAATTCTAGGCTGCCTCTACAAGCTTCCCCAGGCACAAGTAATAAGTGATCTGACAAAAGGTTCTCTTCTTTCCGGCACTTCTCAAAAAGAAAAGGCCAAAAATGCTACAGGTGGTCTCTTAAAGCTTCTTGGGAAATTTGGTTTCCTTATTTTCAAGGATATGACATCTCTCCTGTCAAAGCAAAAAGATGCAGCTGCTGAACTATTCGCTGCTCTAAGAGAAATAGCTGACGGTGACTTTGTCAGATTCTTTGGAAATGATGGTGGAACTCACAAGGAATGGGCTGGAAGAATGGGAGTAATAGCAGCGGTTACTCCTGAAATAGAGAAACACCGTGCCTCATTCAGTTCTATGGGAGACAGATTTCTTACTGTGAGAGTTTACAACGATAGTAACCTGAGAATGGCGCAAGCTCAAAAAGCTCTCAGATCATCGGGAAATGAACTCCGAATAAGAAAAGAATCTCAAGAACTTACAGAGAATCTTTTCCAAGATTTCCAGCAGGATATGGTGCTACCTAAAGAGAGGTTTGAGTTCATTCTTGACTACATTGCCCCGTTATCTGCCTTCATTGCTTCTTGCAGGACTCCTGTTGAACGTTCTGGTTACAGTCGGAACATAGAGTTCATTCATACTACAGAAGGCTATCCAAGGCTTGCGAAACAGCTTTACGGTCTCTTTTGTGGCTGCATAACTATTGGCTGCTCTCTTCAAGAATCTTGGGAAATTACTTTGAGAGTTGCCATGGATACAATACCAGAACAACGTGCTCAAGTTCTTGAGGCAGTTCTCCAATATGAAAAGGACACAGGGAAATGTGTGTTTACCCTCGAAAAACTCAGAGCAGTTACCAGGCTGCCTAAACGAACAAATGAGCGAATAGTTGACGATCTCTATTCTGTAGGGGTTCTAGATAGAGACAAGGGAACAGGAAAATCTCCTTATGTATTCTGGTTCTCTGATATGATGAGAGAGAATATTGAGTCCTTTTCTCTCACACCAGTTGAACCCTCTTGTTTCCCCGAAATTCTAGATGACCCTATACCTACCAATGGTAATGTAGAATATCGGGGAAACAGCAATGAGGAAACAGAGAGTTTCAGTAGAGAGGAGGCTGAGAATGCTGCATAGCCTTCATCTTCAACATACATTTCCATGGGAAACACATGGTCTTGAACATAGAAAGCGCATTGAAAAACATGCAGGAAAGATGGCTTCTGTATACTCATGCGCTTTTTCATGCGGAAACATCCTCAGTAACGATCTTTACACCATAATGAATACATACGTTTTTACATTGAAGAACCATGTTTTTAACATTGTTTCTCATAGGCGTTTACGGGAACACACATCATTCACTATAGAATACACATGCAAAACAGAGAGGAAACATGGATATGAACACGGGACGTAATATGCGCCACGCGTGTATTTACGCGCGTGTTTCAACGGTTGAACAGGAAAAAGAAGGTTTCTCAATTCCAGCACAGCTTAAAATGCTGCGTTCTTATGCGAAAAAGCAGGGGTTTAACATTGTTCATGAGTACATTGACAGTGAAACAGCACGGAATACGGGAAGAACCGGCTTTAACACCATGCTTGCATACATGGGAAAACACAGCGAATGCAATGTTATTCTCGTGGAAAAAACAGACCGTCTCACACGGAACATGGCTGATTACCTTAAAATTGATGTTGAAAAATCAGGCATTGAGATACACTTAGTGCGTGAAGGTCATGTCATGAATCGTGATTCATCACCAAGTGATCATTTCATGCAAGACATTGGAATAGCGCAAGCAGCATATTTGAGCCGTAACATCAGCTCTGAAGCACGAAAAGGTATGAAGGCAAAGGCTGAAGCTGGTCTTTATCCATCCTTTGCACCTCTGGGATACTTGAACACCGATAATGAAAGCGGAATAAAGATCCTTATTCCAGATCCTGTAAACGCTCCACTTGTAACGCAAATGTTTCAGATCTACGCTGAAGGCAATACTTCCATAAAAGAGATTGCTTCAAAGCTGTATTCTCTCGGATTACGAACCAAGAAGGGAAACAGAGTAAGCAATTCAACCATACACAAGATGTTAAGAAATCCAGTTTACAGAGGGAAATTCTTGTGGAATGGGATCGAGTACAACGGTAAGCATGAATCCATTGTAACCTCTTCCCTTTGGTTTATGGTTCAGGATATGCTTGGAGAGCGTTCTGTAGAAAAACCAAAGCAATACCATGAGTTTGCTTATACCGGCTTTATGAAATGCGGTATTTGTGGCTGTGCCATTACAGCCGAACGCAAAAAGAACAAATACAGCTACTACCACTGCACCGGACACAAGGGCTGGCATCATGGAGAACCTTCTGTAAGAGAAGTAAAGCTTGATATGCAGTTCTCAGCCTTTTTGAGAAAGCTGAAAATTGAAGAGGGAATTATCCCTTTGCTTCTGGAGTGGTTAGAGAAGGATACAAGAGATGAACGCAAAACCCTCAAAGAAGCACGAACTAGACTTGCTTCTCAGCGTAAGAGGCTTCAGAGCCGTTCTGAGGTACTTTATGACGACAGGTTAGATGGAAGAATCAACATATCACGCTTTGACCAGAAAGACGCTGAGATCAGAAGAGAGCTTGAGCTGATAGATGAGAAGCTTGCCTCCCTTGAAGCCTCTGCCCTGCTTGACCCTCTGACAAGGGCAAGAGGAATCTTAGAACTCAATCAAAGTGCTGGCAGACTGTTTGTTAAGGCTCCTAATGCTGAAAAGAAGCCATTCCTTGAAAACCTGTTATCGAACTGTACATTAGAGTCTGGAAGCATTAAGCCTGAGCTTCAGTATCCTTTTGATATGCTGCAAGATACGAACAAAGCTTGGAGAGCTTCCGGTGCTGTAAGTAGTGACATTTCTGCTGTGCGTTCGTTCTGGCACCCCGAAGCGGATTCGAACCTGGAGGAAAGAAAGGGGTTACCGGAACGTCCGTACTGACCGGAAGCCGGGAAAGCTATTCCGAGAATCAGCATATCATGCATCATTGGTAGTTCCTGTTAGAAACAGGCATTTCATATTTTTCCTCTCGCTGGACTATTTCCTCCTGTCAGGGTATTCTATAGTAGTCGTGAAAAGAGAAGCACAAAGGAGGGTATAAGATGCGAAGATGCCTGGGGATTCTTGGTTCGCTTTGTGCAGTGACCATAGCGTGTACTACTACTATTGTTACGCCGGGAGCTGCAGAGGATGGGTCAATGTTTGTCACACACTCGGATGACAACGAGCTGTCGGATCAAAGACTGGTTTATGTACCGGCTGCAGATCACGAGCCGGGTTCAATGAGATCTGTTTACTGCTCGGCAAATGCCCTGGGCGAATATCCGGAGTACAACTCCTTTCAATACCCTCGAATGGTATGTGATGAGCGCAGCGAAACATACAATACACCGGGCTATGCCAGAAGCATCCCTCTTGGTGAGATTCCACAGGTAGAACATACATATGCGTATTTTGACGGTGGTTACGGTATCATGAACGAGTATCAGTTGATGATTGGTGAATGCACTTGCGGCGTAAAAATGCAGCTGGAACCCGAACCGGGAAAAAGAATATTTTATTCTGCGGAGTTATCCAGAATTGCCCTTGAACGTTGCACTACTTCAAGAGAAGCAGTGCTGTTAATTGGAGAACTGATCGAAACCTACGGTTACTACGGAACCGGTGAGACTCTTCTTATCGGCGACCCCGAGGAAGCCTGGGTAATAGAAATGTGTTGTGGAACCAGTGATAGTACCAGCGGTCTGTGGGTTGCCCGGAAAGTGCCGGATGGTGAGGTCTTTGTCGCAGCTAATGAGTTCAGGATTCGAGATATTTCATCAGACGAATCCGTTTTTCTGCACTCATCCAATCTTTACGAAGAGTGTGAAGCTCTTGGCTGGTGGAGTTCGGAAGATGGTGAAATGGACTGGCTTCGAACTGTAAGTGAAGGAGAATACAACCATCCCTACTACAGCTTGAGAAGAGTGTGGCGTGTAATGAGTTTAGTGGCACCTTCTCTCGAACTGAGTCCATGGGTAGAGGACGGATTTACCAGACATTACCCTTTCAGCATCAAACCGGATCAGCCTCTTGCTGTTCGCGATGTGATGAGATTGCATCGGGATCACTACGAAGGTACCCAATTTGACATGACCACCGGGGTTGCTGCGGGACCATTCGGCTACCCCTACAGATTCTACGGCCCCTATGACGGAAGCGGTGATGTGGGTGATCCGGATCGAGTTCTTGAGGGAGCGTGGGAAAGACCGCTCTCTGTTGATTACTGTGGTTATGTGTATGTGAATCAGGGAAGGTCATGGCTACCGGATCCTATTGGTGGAATCACATGGTTCGGCCCCGACAAACCCAGTGAAACCTGCTTCGTTCCTTTCTACTGCGGAGTGAATGATCTTCCGGATTTTTACCAGAACTGCAACACCGGCGTATACACCAGAGACAGTGCATGGTGGGCATTCAATTTCGTGGCAAACTGGGCTGCTGTTAAATACGGCTACATGCGAAAGGATATTGAGGATATACAGGAGGCAATCGAAGTGCAGGAAATAGAAAAAATTGCCACCTGGGATGTACAGGCAATTGAGATTCTTAATGCTTACGGGGCTGACGAATGTACTGAATCCATCACCGGCTTCTGCGAGTCAAATGCAGACAGTGTTGTCACCGCATGGTGGAATTTCGCAGATCTGATGATAGTCAAGTATGATGACGGTTATATCAACAGCCCGGGACATATGGCACATGAAGTAGGTTATCCGCAGACATGGCTGGAGGAATCAGGATGGCATCAAGGGCCAGTATCATACACGAACCGCCAGGAGGACTAATGAAAATACCAGTTGAGATGATGGATATGTGCGCAGACCGAATGGTCACAATGCTACCTTGTTGAGTCAGTATGATTCTTCCGGGGGTTCCCCGGAGCATAAGAATCAAGTTCGTTGAGCAACTTATCGGGCTTCTTCTTGAAGAAGGCATGGATGGAATCACAGAACAGGAGCACAGCAACCTCTACAAAATGATGAGGGAACTGATGGACTCTGTGACTCCGGTGCCGGAGAAAGTCGAAGAAGATGCAGAGGAAAAACCGGTAGCGTGTTGAAGCGGAGAAGACAAGGGTCAGGTGACCCCGAACGAAAATGTTGATAATCCTGTTGCTGGCTGAGTTCAGGAATCAGGGCCGAAAAACTCGATCTGCAGATTAACCGGAGATGTGCGTCCCGGCGGGATGGGCGGGATGCTTGCGCTGTTCAATGCGTGGGTAACAGCCCTGTCAAAGCCATTATCTCCACTTGTTCTGACCACCTCATGAAAATGGGAACCGTCAGGATTTACTGTAAAGCTTATCCTGTAGCTTTGTGAGGGATTCACGGATGTTCTGAAATTCCTTCTTATTGCGCTGAATACTCTGCCCTCATAGCTTGCCGGGCCTGGTGCTCCGCTTCCTGCTTCACCCTCTGAGCCAACTCCAATAAAATCGGTGCTTTGCGGAGAAGTTGTTTCCTCCTGCACCTCTTCAACCTGCTCTGAAACAACGTCCTCTGCCTCTTGAACCTCTTCCACTTCTATCTCTGACTCGACGGATTCCTCGATCACCTCGATGACTTCCTCCTGTACCTCTTCTGTAGCCGGGGTAATATCCTCCTGAACGGTTTCTGCCGGGCTGTCTCCGGTCTCCAGCACGATCATTTCCACAGATACATACTCACCGCCACCCATGGGTATGGTTTCCTTGCTGCCGGCAATCAATCCCACCAGAATAAGGAGAAGAAGAATTCCGCTGTGAATACCTGCAGACATGTAAAAGTCACTCTTGCCGTGAGAATGCTGTGATCTTGGCGGTTTCAGGAAGGGGTTACTCGACTCCACTTGCAGACTCCTGAATAAGACCAACATTAGCATAGCCTCCACGCCTGAGCTCTGTGAGAGCACCGGCAAGGATCGCATACTGTACTTCACCGTCAGCTCTCAGATATGCCTCTGTTCTGCCGGAGGAAAGGGCTGCCTCCGCGAGAGATGCAAGATCATCGGGGGCAACCGGCTCTCCCGCCACTGAAATATTCCCAAGACCGTCCATCTCAACCACAAGAGATGTGCCGGGGTCAAGCCTTCGGATGATTTGCCCCTGATCAGTGGAGGGTGGTGTAATCTCGGTGCTTCTATGCATAACAGGCGCGCTCAGCATGAAGATAACAAGCAGGACAAATGTAACATCCACGAGGTTGGTCACATTGATTGAAGAGAACTGCTTGTACCTCTGTCGTATCATTGGATCGACCCTCTTCTGCATACATCGACAAGCTCACTGAGGAATCTGTCCATTTCTCCGGCAAGATCATCAACCTTGCCCACAACATAATTGTGGAAAACATTTGCGGGAATCGCAGCCAGAAGCCCTGCAACCGTGGTTGTAAGGGCAGCGGCTACTCCTGCTCCGACAGCACTGATGTCTGCAACTCCTGCTTCCCTCATGGCAATAAAGCTGGCGAGAACCCCCCACACTGTTCCCAGAAGTCCAAGAAGAGGGCTGACGCTGGTAACTGTTGCCAGGAAGCCGATGTTTCTGCTTCTGTGGGCGAGATCCTCACTTGCTTCCCTCTCAAGAGCACTGTGCAGTATAGCCACTTCATCGCTGCTAAGGGGCTCAATTCGACCCTGGTCTTTCCGGCGGCTGAGATACCTTCCAGCCTCGGTGTACATCCTTGCCAGTGGTCCCATGTCTCCGGAACTCTTGATAAAATTCCCTCCCGGTGGTCGTCCGGTGGTTCTCAGAGCCTCCATGAAAATCCTGGAGGCACCCATAATCCGGCGTAATTCCTTGAGCTTTGCTATAGCCACAGTCCACGAACCAATGGACAGAACAAGAATCAAGAGAAGGATAAACTTAGTAAAACCATCTGAACTTGCTACCGTTGACCAGACCTGACCCAGCATTCTATCTCTCTTTCAGTCTTGCCACAGCCTCAATTTCAACCATGGCATTCAGTGGAAGTTTTGCTACCTGAAAAGCTGCTCGGGCAGGATAGGGTTCATTGAAGAACTCGGCATACACACGATTCATTGCACTGAAATCGTCCATATCCGCTAGGAGAACTGTTGTTTTCACAACATCGTCCAGGCACCCGCCTGCCTCAATCAATATTTTTTCAATACTTTCCAGAACCAGACGAGTCTGTCCCTGGATTGTATCACTCAATTTCTTTCTTTTCATATCCATACCCAGCTGTCCACTGATAAAAACAAATGAGCCCGTAACAACAGCTTGACTGTAAGGACCCACCGGCTCAGCAGCACTGCTGGAGAATACGGTGATTTTTGCCTTATCTACGTCTGCCACGCAATACCTCCAGAATATCTGTTAAGCAATATACGCTGCCGGATGCAATTCTGTTCCATTATTGCTTCAGAGCAGTATTCAGTGATTCAAAAAGCTCTTGAACGGTATATGGCTTCGGCAGAATACTCCTGAATCCGCAATTCCTGCATCCCATCGATACCTCGTCATTTGCATACCCGCTTAAGATAACCACTACTGCATCCGGCAGGAGAAGTCTTCCACTGTTCTCTTCCGGAAAAAACTATTCTATCATTTCTCACATTCATCACCGTGGAAAACTACCGAGTGAGACTCAAATCCTGATGTGTTGTATACAAATTTCCCGCTGAAGAACTTATTGCTGTCAAGCCATTTCATAAAAATCCTGTCACCGTCCCAAAGAGGAAGACTCATAAGGTTGCTGTCTTCTATCCAGAACAGATCACCCTCATGACAGCTTTTTTTCAGAACACCTGTAAATTTCCGGGCGGTAAACACATACACATACCAGTCTTCCTCACCATTGAAGGCCGGGAAAGTAAGCACACCCCTCATTCGAGGATGTTCCACAACAAGAGCGGTTTCCTCGAAAACTTCCCTGATTGCACACTCCTCAGGAGTTTCCCCGGGCTCCATCTTGCCTCCAGGAGCATTCCACTTGCCGAAATGCATATCCTCCTGGCGCGAATTGCGGTGCATCATCAGTGTTTTGCCATTGTTTCTTATGTAACATAATACTGCAAGTTTCATGGATAGGAATATATTCACACTGAACATTGGAACAAATAGACCGCAGCGGGGTTGAACAGTATGTTAAGGGTTGGTGTAAACGTAAGCCTGAGGGGGGGCAAATGATTCTCAGAGTGCTATTTTTCCTGCTGTCTGCTACCGAGACAGACACCTTTACTCCGTTTCCTTCAGGGTATTCAGCTTCACAGATTAACGGTGTCAGCAGCATTGCCGTTGATCAGGAAGAAGGTTTCTTCTCCGTAGAACCGGGTGCGCCGTTCCTGCCCCTTGTTTCCAGACTCTACATTCTTCCCGGAAGATGTGATGTTCTTTCTGTTTCCACCTCTCTGGATCAACCGATATCAACAGAAAGGCTTGCTGCTCCTCTGGCGGGAGCGCCTGTTGTTCAGCCGATCGGCGGGTCAAATGAAAGAAGACTAACTGCAACCGCCCGGAGCATTCATATTGAGAATCAATCTGTTTCCGTACACACCGGTCACATTCTAGACGCATATACAATCGTCTCCTGTTCAGTAAACCCCTGGATTTACGATGCAGACACTGGTGAACTGGGGCTTTCCCCCTCATGTACAGTTGAACTGGACTGGATAAGTGTCTGTGGCCAATCTGATCTGTCTGAACACCAGATTGAGATGCTGGATTTTCGTACAGCAGCTCTTGCGAACAGGTATGGCACATCATTCACGCGGATTCCATATTTACCCTCAGCAGACTCTTTTGTTGACTATCTGATAATAACCGATGAGGAATTTACTGATGAAGTGTCTGTGCTTGAAGCCCTTCTTGATACAAGGGGCATTTCATTTCAGACGCTGACGGTAACAGAAATTCTTGGTAACTGGGAAGGAATTGATGTTCAGGAAGACATCAGGAATTGCATCAAAGACTATGCTCTTAATCAGGGAACAGCCTATGTTCTTCTTGCCGGTGATGAAACTGTAGTTCCAGCGCGCGAGGTTTATACAGAGTGTGAGGGGCTCTATGAACTTGCACCATCCGATCTCTACTATTCAGATCTTGATGGTTCCTGGGACTGGAACGGCAACGGTATCTATGGAGAGTATGCTGACAGCCTGGATCTGTACGCAGATGTTCTTCTTGGGAGGCTTCTTTTTTCGACCTCTGACGGAGCCACTGCGATTTTTGAAAAAAATACAGTCTATGCCAATGTGAGCAGTTCAGAAACATGGTACAAAAGTGCAGTTCTCTGCGGAGCAATGCTTTTCAGGGAAATTGGATACGTAGGTGCGAAAGGCTGCGACATCATGGCACAGGAATTCCCCAACAATTTCACTTTAACCAAGTCTTACGAGCTGACCGTAGGTGATTACCCTGATACTTACTTTCCGGTCCTTTACAATGGAGCAGGTTGGAATCATTACGCAGGGCACGGCAACGACAGAGGTGTTTACTGGGGGGATTCCAAGGGTATACTGACTATTTCAAGGATGAATGGTTTCAGCGAACCGAACACTGTAATTGATATTGGTACCAATCCCGGTCGAGCCGGTATTCACAGCTCTATCGGTTGCCATACCGGTGATTTTACTGACCCGGGCGTTTGCCTTCCGGACACCCTTCTTAGGCTGCCTGATGGCGGTGGAGTAGCCGGTTTCTTCAATACTTCGTGGGGCTGGGAAGGCTTCTGGCCTGAGATCGGCTCTTCTGAAAGACTCTGCAACGATACTGTGGAACAAGTCTATCAGGGCAGAGCTTCCTCGCTGGGACTTGCATACACAACGGCAAAAGATCTTGAGATACCAAAAATGACCGGCCCCTATGACAGAGTAATGCAGTCTGTGATCGCCTACTCCGCTTTTATGGATCCTTCTCTTGAAGTTCTTGGAGTGAGTCATTTTGATCCTACACCCCCTTCGCCATTCCAGGTGATCATGATCAGCCCCAACCCGCTAACTGATGGTGAGCTATTGTTCAAGGTCACAGGAATATCTGCTGCCTATGATGTTGCCATTTTCAATCTTGCTGGAAGAATAGTAAGTGAATCTGTGAGTCTCCCTCGGAACACTGTGCGATACGTTGAACTTGACTCGCTTCCAATTGGGATTTACTTCGTTTCAGCCAGGGCTCCCGGGGGGTCTACCGCTTCAGCGAGCTTTGTTGTTCTAAAATAGTCTGAATAAGTTGATCAGATTGAATGACAGTGTGGTGAGATCAGGCACGAAATACGTTAAGGGTCACAATCTCATTTCGAGCAATTGCATCAAGTATCTTGCCTGGATTTCTTCTCATATTAAAGAACTGCTGCATTCATTTCGCCTCCTTCATCCGTTGTACACACTCTCAGTAAGCAGTTGTTTGCACAAAAAGTCAACAGGAAACATTTTCTATCTGAAGAGCCAGAATACCCCTAAAAGGGTTATGCTGCTCACAAGAGTAGTAACCAGCAGAAGAGCTGAAGCAAGAGATGCATCACCGCCGTACCGCCTGAGGAAAACCACACCTAGAACTGCAGAGGGCATTGCAGCCATAAGAACCAGAATCTCTTTCCATAGTTCAGGGAAACCAAACCACGATGCAAGCTGGCTGGCCAGCAGGGGTTTCAATATCAGTTTGAGAAGGATTACTATACCCAGGGGTATGACCATAGTGCGAAAGCCCGGTTTCTTGAACATCAGACCGACAGAGAGAATTGCAAGAGGGGTAAGGGCAGCTGAAAGAACCGAACCAAGACGGAATATGGGAGCTATGTAGATGTTTTCTTCCCCTGGAATCTTCAGAATACTCCAGAGAAGCCCTGCGATCAATGCGAAAAATACCGGTGATCTGAAAAAGCAGAAGGATGCTTTCCAGTCAGATTTCTTCAGTTTCCTTGAACCGAAATATGCCGCAAGGATGGGGCCAAGTATAAATATCGGGTAACCAACCCCTATCTCTGATATAAGAACAGCTTCACTGAGGGCTTCCGGATTATCAGGAAACACCTGCAGAACAATCGAATACCCCAGAAACGTTGAAGAACCGAATGCTGAACAGAATACAATGGCTCCCTGCTGCGCTCTGCTGAACTTCAACATTGAACTGAGCAGCCAGGCCAAAGCGATGAACAAAAGCTCCAATCCGAGCATTGCAAGGGCAGGTTCGACCTGATTCGGGTGAAGTGTCTGCTTTGCAAGGCTGACAAACACAATAGCTGGCAGAAAAACATCGGTGACAATCCGGGCCAGTGTAAGTGAATGCTCTTCCTTCAGGATCTTTTTATATTTAAGAACCATTGCAATTACATAAATCATTGCTATAGCGAGAATTGCATTTACCAGTTGATGAAATTCCTGCATTGCTGCTACTTTCTGTTCTTAGTAATCGTGAATTACTGAAATATCACAAAAGGCACTCTTCTTTGCAATCCAGTTCTTGACAAATATGGCTTCTGTATCGTGACAGGTGTGTTTGTATCACAAACTTGTATTCTACATAGACTTATTTGCCAGGAAGCATTCATGGAAGATATATAGTGCTGGGTTTGCCAGTCAACATGCCAGGATGGCCTCCTGGAGATATTCCTGGGTGGATTTCTGCTTCTACAGGGCTTCTTTCTCACAATGTGGTAAGATTGGATACTCCGCACTTGCTTTTGTGTTAATCCTGGTGGGCAGTTCTCTCCTCACACATGAGCAAACTTGAAGCAGCAGGCTGCATTGATATCAGCAGGGAATTTGTGCACAAGATCCCGCGAACTCTTCTTGCCATAACCGGCAAGGGGCATGATTCATTTCAGAACTACCGCAGAAAAATGATAGCTTTGCTTCAAAACTGTACTGACTAATCCTTTTACCTGAGGATCAGATGAACTGCGTAACAATCAGGCAAAACTGGCCATTTTTCTTGTAATGTTTGTGCTCTGTCAGGCATTACTTCACAGAGTATCAGCGTCTGGAACGGACCTGTTTCCAGAGAGATCAATCGTATGCAAGCCGTGTTACTTCATCTGTAATTACATGCCTGATCAGTGTACGGGCTCCTTCAGATTCCCATGTTCCCAGCTTCCGGTGAGTTAGAAAGTATTTTTGAGGGATCGGATGGGTACCTGCAACCACTCCCATATCATATTTTGCAGGAATGAAATCAGAGAAAGCCTGTATTCTGGTGCACGGCGGGTAACCTACGATCAGTCCTGTTGCAAGATGGATAACATCTGCCCCGTTCTTCTTCATTTCCTCGGGAGCATACTCTATATTGCCGCCCGGGCAGCCACCGCATGTGGTATAACCCACCAGTTCAATTTCCTCATCTCTGTACAGAGCGAAAGCCCCTTCACGATTACGCAAAGCACGCAGGCACTTTCCTCCCGCACAAGTATGGTAACGATCACAGATGATTATTCCGATACTTTTCATCAACCTCTCCTTCTCTGTTCCGGGAAGTTCAAGCATATCTGTTTTTGCATTCCACAAACAGCTTCCCGGGAAGTGGAGTCCATACCATAGCACAGTCTCAGTCCCGGGTTTCACGCAATCAGGGCCAGAAGCACAAACTTTCAGCGCTGTTTTTTTCATTAATTCCCCAGTCCGTTGGTAACAAGCACCCTGCACAGAGACGTACTTCTCGCATCAGAGGCAATCACTGTATATACTCCGACTGCCATTGATTCAGCACTTACAACGGCGATGCCCGACTGACCGCTTACTGTGCATGATTTCACCACACGACCACTGGAATCGTAGATGCTTATGCTCACAGATCCGTTAAAGACAGGTACAGTATCGGTTCCTGTGTTTTCGAAATACACAACATGCCCAGTCTCTGTACCGGCTATGATATCTTTCTTGCCGTTACAATTCAAGTCGAATACTTTGGGATAGCACAAAGAGTCAGCAGAATGCGAAAGTTAAAGCTGTATTGTGTACGCTATTTTGAAAAAGACCTTTTCCTTTTGACGGATCAGGTGGTGCTATTCCAGCCCGTAGCTGAGCTGAACAAGAAGCTTGTCAAGTTCTTTCCTGCGGGTCCAGGCATCTGCAAGGGGGTGGCGGCTGATAGAGCCGTTTTCCACGCCGACCATGCAGGGTGCTGCATCATCAAGAAGTGCTTTGACCGCTGCGTAGCCCAGTTTTGTTGCGAGCATTCTGTCTGATGCGGTGGGGCTGCCTCCACGCTGAACATGGCCCAGTACAGTTACGCGGCTTTTCATTCCCGAATGGGTTTCTATCTTTCTGGCAATTTCGTAGGCATTCCCTTCTTCATCGCCCTCGGCAACAACAAGAATGCTTGAAGTTCGTCCCTTTTCATATCTGCTTTGCAGTTTTTTACAGATATCCGGAATCTTTGTTACTGTTTCCGGTATAAGAATTTCTTCGGCACCGGCACCTATCCCCACTTCCAGGGCGATAAAACCGGCGTGCCTGCCCATAACTTCAACAATGAAAAGGCGGTCGTGAGCTGCTGCTGTGTCTCTGACTTTGTCAATGGCTTCAAGAGCTGTATTCACTGCCGTGTCAAAACCAATAGTGAAGTCACTGCCCCATATGTCATTGTCTATGGTTGCAGGAACTCCCACAACTCTTATGCCGTGTTCTCGCTGAAGATCATTGGCTCCACGAAAGCTGCCGTCGCCGCCGAAAACCACAAGGCCGTCAATATTCCTCTTATTGAGATTTTCTGCAGCCTTGATTCTGCCTTCCACTGTTTTAAATTCTTCGCTTCTGGCAGAGTGAAGGATTGTTCCGCCCCTTTGAAGAATATTGCTGACATCGGTGGAAGTCATAGAGAACAGATCATCTTCAATCAAGCCCTGATATCCTCTTTTTACACCAAACACGGAAAGGCCACCGGTGAGTGCTGTCCTCACCGTGGCCCTTATTCCGGCGTTCATTCCCGGGGCGTCTCCGCCGCTGGTCAGAACTGCAATAGCTTTCAAGCGTCTTTACTTCCCGCTGTCAGCTGGAGAGTCTACAAGCTCGAGAATAACAGCTTCGGCCGCGTCTCCGTGACGGGGTCCAAGCTTGATTATACGGGTGTATCCACCTGGTCTGTCTGCATAGCGGGGACCAAGCTCGTTGAACAATTTCCTCACTGCAACTGAACCGTATACCATGCCGGCAACCAGTCTGCGTGAGTGAACAGTATCATTCTTACCCTTTGTTATTATTCTCTCGGCCAGACTTCTGGTCGCCTTTGCTCTTGCATGACTGGTGACAACTTTTTCCTCAATGAAAAGAGATGTGACCAGGTTGCGAAGCATTCTGGTTCTGGCGTCCTTTCTTCTGCCCAGCTTGGGAGTTGTTTTTCTGTGGCGCATCTAAACTCCCGATCCTTTCTATGTGGCCAGCGAGCGACCGTGAAGCTTCAACAGATCCTTGACAACACCCAGAGATGCCGCCCCGAAATTGCGGAGTTCAAGAAGCTCATTCGCCGTCTTCGCTGCCAGCTGGTCAATAGTGGCAATGCCACCGGCTGACAGGATTTTTACATACCTTTTTGAGAGATCAGTATCGGCAAGATCCACATCCTCTGCTGCAGGTTCATCCACAGGCACAGGGGCTTCCTCTACTGCCTCTTCTACTGCCTCTTCTTCTACTATCTCCTCCTCAATCTCAATCTCCTGAGCTGGCTCTTCCAAGCCAATACCCAGGATCATTTCAAAATGCCTCATGAGAATCTTTGTAGCACTCTCAATCGCATCTTTGGGAGAAATACTTTCATCGGTGGTTATTTCCATATTGAGACGATCGAAATCGGTTCTGTCTCCCACTCGAGCACTCTCGACCTCAAAGTTAACCTTTTTTACAGGACAGAACCATGAGTCAACCAGGATCGTGCCGATCTCGCGGCCCTTACCTGAATTGTACCACTCATCCTGTGTTACAAAGCCTTTGCCTCGTTCCACATCGACAGTAATATCAAGTTCTCCACCATCCTCCGTGATCTCGGCAATAACCTGATCAAGATTGGAAATGGTGACGCCTTCAGGGCACTCGAACGATTCACTTGTATACACTCCCGGCTTATCCGCCTTGAGTGAAAGTTGAACAGTTTCAGCACCATCATACTTGACAGAAAGTGACTTCACGTTGAGGATGATGTCTGGTACATCTTCCAGTACACCATTAAGTACACTGAACTCGTGTTCAGCACCCTTGATTGAAACGGAAACCGGTGCTGCACCTTCCAGAGACGAAAGCATAACTCTGCGAAGAGCTGTACCAAGCGTTCTGCCGAACCCTCTCTCGAGAGCAGCAACAGTCATTTTGCCATAAACACCGGTGAGTGTATCGCTGTCCCACTCAATGATATCCGGCAGATGAAGTTTCATGAATTCCATCGTATCCCCCTGAACGCTGAGGTTTTCAGTTACTTGCCTCGACGCCTCTTGTTAGGCCTGCAGCCGTTGTGAGGTATCCTGGTAATATCCTTCACTCCGGTCACTTCCAGATCTGTTGATTGAAGAGCACGAACTGCTGCTTCTCTTCCAGAACCAGGTCCTCTAACCCATACTTCAACTTTTTTCAGCCCTGCTTCAAGAGCCTTCTCCGCAGCCTGCACCGAAGCCTGACTTGCTGCAAATGCTGTACTTTTTCTTGTTCCGCGAACACCTGTTGTACCACCACTGGCCCAGGTGATCACATTCCCATTCTTGTCAGAAATGGTGATTACCGTATTGTTAAAAGAAGACTTGATGTGGGCCACACCATGTATATCAGAGACTTTTGCAATCTTCTTCGTAACTCTACGTGCTTTTCCTTTTGGCATGACTCACCTACTTTCTCTTGCCGTGACCACGCTTGGGACCTTTGCGGGTCCTGGCGTTTGTGTGTGTACGCTGCCCTCTGACTGGAAGGTTTTTTCGGTGTCTGAGACCGCGATAACAACCGATATCCATCAGCCTCTTGCGGTTCATGTTAACCTCTGTCCTGAGGGCGCCTTCTACTTTGTATCCATCTTCAATAACTTTACGAAGAGCTGCAACATCGGTCTCCGTAAGAGTATCGGTATTTCTTTCAAAAGGAATCCCCGCATTTGTGAGAATTTCTTTTGAGGAAGTCATGCCGATACCATGAATGTATGGGAGCGCATAAACTATCATTTTGTTACGCGGCAGATCCACACCTGCTATTCTCGCCACTTGTTACCTCCGTTAATGCCGCCCGGCGGCTATCCCTGTCGCTGTTTGTGACGCGGATTGCGGGAACAAATAACGAATACTCGCCCCTCCCTCCGTACAATCCGACAGTGTTCGCAAATCTTTTTAACTGAACTGCGTACTTTCATCGCCTTTACCTCACTTGTACCTGTAAGTGATTCGCCCTCTGCTCAGGTCGTAAGGAGACAGTTCCACTGTCACCCTGTCTCCGATCAAAATGCGAATGTAATGCATCCTCATCTTGCCTGACACGTGGCAGAGAACAACATGTCCCTCCGGCTTATCAAGCTCAACGCGACACATGCTGTTTGGAAGGGTTTCCAGAACCGTTCCATCAACAACTATGCCCTGTTCTTTCGCCATCTTGTCCTCTCCATCTGGTCAGGTAAGTGCAAATATCTTTATAAAAGACTATGCCGTCAATATTTCCGGATCGCTGCCGTTAACCATAATGGTATTCTCCGCATGAGCAGAGAGACTTCCATCATCGGTGACAACAGTCCATCCGTCCTTCAAAAACCGGACTTTGGCAGCTCCAGCATTCACCATGGGTTCAATTGCCAGCAAAAGCCCGTTACTAAGCTTCATGCCTTTTCCCGCTTTTCCATAATTGGGTACTTGCGGTTTTTCGTGGAGCTTTTTACCAATTCCGTGACCCACCAGCTGGTGAACAACACTGAATCCGTTCGCTTCCACATAACTCTGTACGGCATGTCCGATGTCTCCCACACTGTTACCTTGAACAGCAGCAGCTATTCCCAGATTTCTTGCTTCATAAGTTACTTCCACAAGTCTTCTGGCTTCCGGCGATACGCTCCCAACCATAATGGTATCAGCAGCATCACCGTGGTAACCGTTTTTGTAGGCTCCAACATCAATACCAACAATATCTCCATCCTTCATAACCCTGTCAGCGGATGGAATGCCATGCACAACTTCACGATTTATGGAAACACAAACCGCAGCGGGATAACCGTTGTAGTTAAGGAAAGAGGGAACTGCACCCTCTGCCCTGATGATATCCCTTCCCAGTGCATTGATCTCCGCCGTTGTAACACCCGGCTGTATAAATTGTGCCAGTTCCGCAAGAACCTTCCTTACGATTCTGCACGACTCCCTCACCGCAGCTATGTCTCTTTTCAGAGTAACTATTCCCATTCCCTGAGTGCCCTTACAATTTTGTGGGTCACTTCAGTAGAGGAACCTGTTCCATCCACTCTGATAATTCTGTCAGAGTAGTACTGGATCAGGGGCTCAGTTTGCTGCCGGTAAACATCGAACCGATGACGGATCACCGCTGGGGCATCATCAGCTCTCCTGTAATTCTCTACTTTATCCTGCCTCTGACTCCGTCTGAGGATGAGCCGCTGCTCAGCCGCTTCAACCGGAACATCAAGAAACAGCGCACAGGTCAGTTCAGTACCCAGATTCTGCAGATGTACATCAAATATTCTGGCCTGTGCAACATTTCGCGGGTAGCCATCCACCAGGAATCTGTTCAACCCTTCAATAGCTTTGAACAGAACGTAGTTGGCGGTGATGTCATCCACCAGACTACCCGCGGCAATCGTGTCTTCGATTCTTCTGCCTATGCGAGTATGATCCAGAACCTTAGCTCTGAATAATTCTCCTGTTGAGACATGTGTCAGGCTGTATCCCGTGGCCAACTCAGTAGCCTGAGTGCCCTTGCCTGAACCTGGAGAACCGAAGAATACTATTCTCATCGTCTTCCGCGTATCCTTCCTTTTGCAAGGAATCCGTCATAGTGCCTCATGAGAAGATGGGTCTCTATCTGTCTGAGTGTCTCAAGAGCCACACCGACAACGATAAGAAGACTGGTTCCACCGAACATGAAATTCAGACCAACATGACGCATCATCAACATGGGAAGAACAGCAATTGCAGCAAGGAAAAGGGCGCCTGGAAGGGTAACCCTTACCAGAACCTTCTCGATGTACTTGGCTGTACTCTTTCCTGGTTTGCGACCGGGAATGAATCCACCCTGCTTCTTCATGTTATCCGCAAGATCCTGCGGATTAAACACCATGGCTGTATAGACATACGCAAACAGAATGATCAGTGTCGTATATATTGTGATATAAACTGCACTACCAGGCGCCATCCATGTGTTCACCCATCCGGAAATGTCACTGTTCGGAAAGAACATGGCAAGAGTGGAAGGGAACATCATGAACGACTGGGCGAAAATCACCGGTATAACGCCGGCGGTGTTCAACCTGAGCGGTATATGAGTACTCTGCCCTCCGTAGACTTTTCTGCCTCTGACCTGCTTCGCATACGATACCGGGATTCTTCTTTGCGCCTCTGTCATGATCACCACGAAGGCAACCACTGCGAACATAAACGCAATCAGGAATAGCCCTGTAATGAAGCTTGTCTGCTGAAGAACGAAGATGTCTCTGTACAGAGTGCTTATATCAGAAGGAATTCTGCCAACAATACCAGCGAAAATGATAAGACTTATACCATTACCAATACCGCGTTCACCGATACGCTCACCCAGCCACATCACAAAGATGGTTCCGGTAACAAGCGTAATAACAGTCTGTATTGTGAATGCAATGCCCGGGTTTGGAACCACACCAGGCACTTGAGCGTTCATTCCGATAATGTACTGACTGATTCCGAGGCCCTGTATCGTGGCCAGAAGAACCGTTCCGTACCTTGTGATCTCTGTCATCTTCTGGCGGCCGGCTTCCCCCTCTTTCTTCAATTTCTCGAAGTAGGGAAGAACCGATCCCAGAAGCTGCACAATAATGGAAGCGGAGATGTAAGGCATGATACCAAGTGCGAAGATACTTGCTCTTCGGAGAGCTCCACCTACGAAAAGGTCGAACATCCCCATAACTCCACTGCCACTGGAAAATGCCTCCTGAAGAGCGTGACTGTTGATACCGGGTACCGGGATAAACCCACCAAGGCGGTAAATCGCAAGCAACCCGAACGTATAGAAAATCTTCTTCCGGAGCTCCGGGATCTTCATTACGCTGTCAAAGCCGCGCATCAGCTAAGCACCTCCACTGTACCTCCGGCTTCGGTAATAGCTTTCTCAGCACTTGCAGTGTACGCATCAGCACACACTGTAAGACTGTGTTCAAGCTGTCCGTGCCCGAGGATTTTTACCGGCTTCATCCTTGAAGAAATGAGCCCGGCTTCTTTAAGCATGTCCGGTGTAACTACTGAGTCTTTCTCAAACCGGTTAAGCATGCCGATGTTCACAACCTGGTACTTCACAGCATGGCGGGCATTACTGAAACCTTTGTGCGTCATGCGACGCTGCAAGGGCATCTGTCCACCCTCGAACCACGGATGAACAGTAGCTCTTGCTTTCTGTCCTTTGTGGCCCTTACCGGCAGTTCCGCCGTTTCCGGTTCCAAGACCGCAACCTCTGCGCTTGCGATCCTTCTTTGCGCCCTGTGCAGGACGAAGATGCTGGAGCCTTCTCATGCGTCCACCTCCTCTACCTTCAGAAGGTGTTTCACCTTGAAAATCATACCGCGGATCTGAGGTGTATCGTTGTGCACCTTTGAAGAGTTCATCTTACCCAGCCCGAGAGCCTCAAGAGTTCTCTTCTGTATACCCTGACGACCGATAGCACTTCTCACCTTAGTCACCCGGAGCTTTTTCTCAGCCATTAGCCTTGCTCCTTTCAGCAACAATCTTACGCCTGACGGAGCTGATATGATCAATGGTAATGAGATCTTTCAAACCGGCCATTGTTGCTTTCGTAACATTATGGGGGTTGTTTGATCCCTGAGCTTTGGTAAGCACATCCTTCACACCGGCACATTCCATAATGGCGCGTACGGCACTTCCTGCAATAACTCCGGTACCGGGGCTGGCCGGTCTCAAGAGCACCTTGCCTGCGCCATAGTTACCGACAATAAGGTGAGGAAGAGTACGATTATCAATAAGCGGCACCTTGATCATGGTTTTCTGGGCATTCTCCGTTGCTTTCCTGATTGATTCAGGAAGCTCTGTTGCTTTACCCAGGCCAATACCAACTCTACCATTCTGATCGCCCACAGCCACGATGGCGTTGAAACCGAAGGTTCTTCCACCCTTGGTGACCTTTGCGCATCTGTTCACTGTAATCAGTCTGTCAATAAGACCTGCTTCTTCAATGGCAGAAGGTTTGCGTTCCTTCTTCTGACCCTTTTTGCCTCTGGAATCTTTTGAATTCCTTCCGCCTCTGGGGTTCCTGTCATTTCGTTCTGTTCTTTTTTCCATCAGTGCCCCCCTAGAATACCAGTCCGCATTCGCGGACCTTCTCCGCCAGAGCTTTCACTCTGCCGTGATAGGGATGTCCACCTCTGTCAAAAACCACGGTGTTGATTCCCTTTTCCTTTGCCAGTTCGGCAATTTTTGCACCAAGTGCTTCAGCCAGTTCTGTTTTCGAGCCACTGGCTGATGCCCTGAATTCTTTGGAATCCGTGGTAAGAGCAAGAAGGGTTTTTCCCTCAACATCGTCAATTAAACAGGCAATCATGTGTCTGAGAGATCTTCTAACGAAGAGTCTCGGACGAGCGGCTGTGCCGGAAATTTTCTTTCTGAGACGCCTGTGCCTTCGGGAGAGGCTTTCTCTTCTAGTCAGCTTTGCCATTTTTACACCTCTCCTTTCTAAGTCACTACCGACTTGGCAGCCTTGCGCTTCACCTGCTGATCGCTGTAGCGGAAACCTATAAGGTTATAGGGCTCCACCTTGCGCAGCTTGTAAAGAGTCGATGCGAATGCACCCACAAGATGCTTGTCGTTACCTGTAATTGTAAGAGCAAATTCGTTCTGACCGGGTTTGACTTCGACTTTCAATCCATCAGGAATCGCAGCCACTACTCTGTGACTGAAACCGATCTGCATATCTATAGCCTTTGGCCTAACCTCGGCACTGTAACCTTTTCCCTGAACTATAAGTGTACGTGAATGCCCTTTAGAAACACCCACCACTCTGTTGTTAATCTCAGCACGGGTCACTCCGTGAAGCCTGCGCTGATCCTGACTGTCATCTGCTCTGGCGATGTGAAGAAATGCACCTTCAACTTTGCCGGTAATTCCCTCAGGAAGTGGGTAGAAACCCTCTCCACGCTTGCCCTTCACAGAGACCATACTTTCAGCGATCTTAACTTCTATACCATCAACAGGGATGGGAAGTCTGCCTATTCTTGACATATTTCCCTCCCTACCAGACGTGAAGCAGCACTTCGCCGCCGATTTTGTGTTTTCTTGCTTCCACGTCTGTGATAACACCACGAGGTGTGGTGAGAACAGCAAGACCGCGTCCGCCCATTACTCTTTTGATATCATTTACGCCTGCATAAACCCTGCATCCGGGTTTGGAAACACGCTTAAGACCGAGAATGAGAGACTGTCCGTTACGATAGGACAGATAGACTCTCAGCATTCCCTGCTTGTCGTCTTCCATTCTCCTGAAACCACGGATGTATCCGTGATTGTAGAGAACTCTTGCTATGCTTGCCTTCATCTTTGAGGCCGGTATATCGACCATCTTGTGTCCAGCAGAAGAAGCATTCCTGATGCGGGTCAGCATATCAGCGATAGGATCTGTCATTGACATATTTTTCTCCCTACCAGCTTGCCTTGCGCACGCCCGGAATCAAACCACGATTGGCCATGTCCCGGAAACAAATGCGGCAGATGCCGAACTTTCTGAGGTAGCCCCTGGGTCTTCCACACAGTGAGCACCTGTTGTATTTCCTGACTGCGAACTTTGGAGTTCTTTTACATTTCTCGATCAGGCCTTTTTTTGCCATTACATACCTCCTCTGCCGCTGCGGCGGTAAGGCATTCCAAAGAACTTCATGAGTTCAAAGCCCTCCTCATCCGTTTTGGCGGTGGTAACTATGGTGATGTTCATTCCCCTGAATTTATCGATCTTGTCTACATCGATCTCCGGGAAAATCGCCTGTTCGTCAATACCGAAGTTGTAATTTCCCCTGCCGTCAAACGACTTGGGAGAAAGACCTCTGAAGTCTCGCACCCGTGGCAGGGAAAAGTTTATCAGCCTGTCAAGGAATTCCCACATGCGATCACCTCTGAGAGTGGTGAAAACACCGATTGGCATTCCCTCGCGAAGCCTGAAACCGGCTATAGACAAACGCGCTTTTGCCACAACACACTTCTGGCCGGAAATGAGTTCCAGCTGAGCCTGTGCATTGGTTACATTGTTTGCATTGTCCATAGCTTCCTTGCCAAGTCCCATATTGAGCACCACTTTTGCAAGTCCGGGAATCTGCATTGGATTGGAATAACTAAACCTCTCCCGCATTTTTTCCCTGATTTCCTCGCGGTACATCTTCTGAAGCCTGGGCATTTCTTTATTTTTCATCATCAGCCCCCTAACCGACAGCAATGGTTTCGCCGCAGGCTTTGCATACGCGCCTGAGACGGCCTTCGGCATCGCGTGTACGGCTGATACCTGTGGCTTTGCCGCATCCGGGGCATATCAGTCTGAGGTTCGATATGTGTATCGGAGCCTCGCGCTCAATTATGCCGCCCTGCTGATTTCTCTGTGAGGGTCGGGTATGTCTTTTCATCATGTTAAGACTCTCCACAATAGCCCTCTGGCTTCCGGGAAACACCTTAAGTATTTTCCCTTCTTTGCCCCTCTCGTTACCTGATAGCACCCTTACCTTATCGCCCTTCTTCACATGCATCTAAACCACCTCCGGAGCCAGCGACACGATCTTCATGAAACGCTGACGGAGTTCACGGCCCACCGGGCCGAAGATACGAGTGGCAACGGGCTGTCCTGCCTCATCAAGAATAACGGCTGCATTGTCGTCGAAACGAACGATGGTGCCGTCAGGCCTGCTGAGTTCCTTGCGTGTACGAACCACAACGGCCCTGCGAACTTCACTTTTTTTCACGGTACCACCGGGAATGGCTTCTTTCACTGTAATAACAATGACATCACCAATCCTGGCATAGCGGCGCCTTGTGCCGCCAAGTACCTTGATGCAGAGAACCTCGCGGGCGCCGGAGTTGTCGGCCACCTTGAGTCTGGATTCCACCTGGATCATCCTATAGTCCTCCTAAAGTGCCTTCTCCACGACTTCAAGCAGACGCCAGCGTTTAAGTCTTGAAGTGGGACGGGTTTCCGAAATGGTTACCACATCGCCAGCTCCACACTGGTTCTGTTCGTCGTGGGCATAGTATTTCTTGCTTGTTCTAAATCTCTTCTTGTAAACAGGGTGGGATCTGATTGTGGTGACTTCGACAACGATGGTCTTATCCATCTTGCCTGAAACAACCACTCCTCGGAGAACCCTCCTGTTTGTTTTCGTTGCTTCTTCCACCGCTAGCTCCCTTCCTCGTCCGTAATCAGGCCAAGCTCTTTTTCACGTATCAGCGTCAGAGCCCTGGCAAGACTTCTTCTGGCGTCACGGATCTTCAGCGGATTCTCAAGCTGATGGGCAGCTTTGCGGAATCTGAGATTAAAAACCTCTGTGCGCATGTCACGCACCTGCTCCTGAAGTTCCTCAAGACCCATGGACCGGAGATCGTGTGCTTTCATCGCTGAATAACCTCCTTGTCCCTGGCTACAAACCTCGTTTTAAGAGGAAGCTTGTGGCCTGCAAGTCTCATTGCCTCCCTGGCAATATCCAGGGGAACACCTTCGATCTCGAACATCACTCTTCCGGGCTTAACAACAGCTACCCAGAAATCGACTGCTCCTTTTCCCTTACCCATTCTGGTTTCCGCCGGAGTAGAGGTGACAGGTTTATCAGGAAAGAGCCTGATCCACACTTTTCCTCCACGACGGACATGTCGCGTCAAAGCAATACGAGCGGATTCGATCTGAGCACTGGTTACCCAGCTGGCTTCTGTGGCCTGCAGACCGAACTCACCAAAGGCTACAGTATCCCCGCCCTTGGCGCGGCCACGCATGCGGCCCCGGTGATGCTTACGAAACTTCGTTCTTTTCGGCATTAACATTCTATATCACCGCTCTCTTAGAATCCAGCAACAGGCACTTCATGTACCTCGCCTTTGTAGATCCACACCTTAACACCGATCACGCCGTATGTTGTACGGGCAACGCCCTTGGCGAAATCAATATCAGCTCTGAGAGTATGCAGGGGAACCCTTCCCTCGTGGTAAGTGTTGACCCTGGACATTTCTGCGCCGCCCAGACGACCGGAACAGGTAATTTTGATACCCAGTGCTCCAGCACGCATGGAATCGGAAATGGTTCTCTTCATGGCTCTTCGTACACTGACCCTGTTTTCCAGCTGCCTGGCTACACTGTCTGCCACAAGCATGGCATCAGTTTCCGGCTTTTCTACCTGGTTGACTTTGATCTTCACTGTCTTCTTTGTCAGGTGCTTAAGCTCACTTGTAAGGCTGTCAATTGTACTTCCGCGACTTCCGATAACAAGACCGGGGCGGGCTGTACTGATAACAACCTGTACTTCCTGAGGCTTACGCTCAATGAGTATCCTGGAAAGCTGAGCTCTCTCAAGACGACGGTAGACATATCTTCTGATACGTTCGTCTTCCTCAATAAATCTGGCAAAGTCTCTTCCTCTGGCAAACCAGTTCGAATCCCAGCTTCGGCTTATACCGAGCCTGAGACCGATCGGATTGGTTTTCTGACCCAAACGATTACTCCTCTCCAGGTTCGGCGCCGTCGGCAACCTTCAGCACGATGTGGCTTGTCCGGTGGCGAATCTTTGTGGCTCTACCGCGGGCTCTGGGTCTCCAGCGCATTGTAGTAGGGCCCTCGTCAACTGTTAACTCTTCGATTTTAAGATCATCTATATCAAGCTTGGCACCTTCCGCTTTGACAACTGCGTTAGCAACAGCGGCGTCAAGTATGCGGCCGATTATCTTTGACGCGTTCTTTGGAACGGTCATAAGAATTGCCAGAGCCTGATTAACAGACTTACCTCTTACAAGGTCAGCTACTGCACGAGCTTTCCTCGGGGGGACCTTGACAAATCTTGCCTTTGCAATGGCTTCCATCATCCCCCTCCTTAAGTGGTGGTGGTTTTCTTCTCGCGATGACCGCGGAAGGTTCTTGTGGGAGCAAACTCACCGAGCTTGTGCCCAACCATGTTCTCAACCACAAACACCGGTACGAATTTCCTGCCGTTGTGCACGGCAAAGGTATGACCCACAAAATCGGGTGGAATATCCGACCTGCGAGCCCAGGTCTTGATAACTCTCTTGTCTCCCGATTCCTTCTGGATATTTACCTTTCTCTGGAGGTTCGCATCGATGAATGGGCCTTTCTTCAGTGAACGGGCCATATCTACTTCCTCCTCTTACCGGTAGGTCTGCGTCTTGATATCATCTTGTTTGACTGCTTCTTGTTCTTACGGGTACGAAGCCCTTTGGCAAGCTGTCCCCATGGAGAGCACGGATGGCGTCCTCCACTGGTCTTACCCTCTCCACCGCCCATGGGGTGATCGACAGGGTTCATTGCCACACCGCGAACATGGGGCCTGCGGCCGCGCCAGCGGCTGGCTCCTGCTTTTCCCGGCACAACCAGGTTGTGCTCCATGTTTCCAACTGTCCCGATTGTAGCTGCGCAATTTACCGGTATTCTGCGCATCTCTCTTGAGGGAAGTTTAAGCATGGCATATTTGCCCTCACGGGCCATGAGCTGCACTGCGGTTCCGGCACTTCTGGCCATCTGGCCACCCTTGCCGGGTTTGAGCTCAACATTATGGATCATTGTACCCAGTGGGATTCTCTCCATGGGAAGGTGATTACCAACCTCAGGGGGAGCGCTGGGACCTGACATGATCTGGGTGTCTACAGCAAGACCCACAGGTGCAAGAATGTAGCGCTTCTCACCATCAGCATAAACCACCAGAGCGATTCTTGCAGAACGGTTGGGATCGTATTCAATTGTGGCAACTCTTCCTGGAATACCGATTTTGTTGCGCTTGAAATCGATTGCACGATACATTTTCTTGTGACCACCACCGCGATGTCTGGCAGTAATACGACCGTAGCTATTCCTTCCAGCATTCTTCTTGAGAGGAGTCATCAGTGACTTCTCTCCATGATCTCTTGTGATCTCTGCGAAATCAGGAGAAACCTTGAATCTGGTACCGGGAGTCATGGGTTTCCATCTTTTCATTCCCATGATTACACCCCCTCAAAGAAGTCAACAGAGTCACCCTCGGCAAGGGTAACGATAGCCTTTTTCCAGGCAGATCTGCGACCTAAGTTCCGGCCCAGTCTTTTGACTTTGCCATCCATATTTATCGTGTGTACCTTCAAAACCTTAACTTCAAAGATTTTTTCAATTGCACTTGCGATCTGAGGTTTTGTAGCACTGGGAATCACTTTGAAGCTGTACTTGTTGTACAACTCGCGTGCAATTGTTGACTTCTCTGTTACGATTGGTTCCAGAATAATCTGACGTGGGTCCATTTAGTTCACCCTCGCCTTCAGGTGCTCCAGAGCATTCTCTGCAACCAGTATTACCTCTGAGTTAACAAGGGTAGTAACCGGCACATGGCTTGCTGCCACCGCAAAGACTCCTGGAATGTTACCGGCGGCTCTGGCAACCAGATTATCACCATTGGTGAGAATCACGGCTTTTTTGCCTGCGAGTCCGTTTCCGCCCAGCATTTCTCTTACTTCACTGGTCTTTCCTCCAACTGAGAGATCGCGAATGACTCTGAGGTTACCCTCGGAAAGTCTTTCACTGAGAATACCGGCAAGAGCCTTGCGGCGAACCTTACGGTTGATCTTAAGGTTGAAGAATCTCAACTTGGGTCCGTGAGCAACTCCACCGCTTCGCCAGATCGGGCTCTTGAAAGAACCTGCACGAGCATGGCCTGTACCCTTCTGTCTCCATGGCTTTCTACCGCTGCCTTTAACCTCTGCCCTGGTAAGAGCACTGGCATTACCCTGGCGCTTGTTGGTCTGCTCTGCGCGAACAACTTCCCAGAGAACATGAGTGGAAACACCCATTGCAAAGAGTTCATCGGGGAGCTTTACACTGCCAACCTCTTCACCCTTCATGGTGTAAATTCTGGCTTCTGCCATCAGCTCTCACCTCCCCTGCGAATCTGCTTCCTCACCATGAGGTAGCCGTTTTTGGCTCCGGGCACTGCGCCCTTTATAACCAAAAGATTTTTCTCGACATCTATCTGAATGATCTCGAGGTTTTTTACAGTTGTTCTTGTGTTTCCGGTCTGACCGGGCATCTTCTTGTTTTTCCAAACTCTTCCCGGTGTGGCGCACTGACCGATTGAACCGGTGATACGCTTTCCATGATAACCATGGGTTGCATCAAAACCGGAAAAGCCATGACGCTTTACTACTCCTTGAAAGCCCTTACCCTTGGTAAGACCTGTGACATTTACCTTCTCTCCCGGGGAGAACATTGAAACAGTGAAAACATCACCTGTTTTAACTTCTTCCGCAGGAGCAGGAAATTCAACAAGTCTTGAAACAGGAAAAACCCCAGCCTTATCAAGGTGACCCTTGAGAGGCTTTCTGATTCTACTCTCCTTTTTCGGCCAGTAACCCAACTGAACCGCAGAGTATCCGTCAGTTTCGGGGGTCTTCACCTGTACCACCGGGTTGGGGGCAGCTTCAAGCACCGTAACAGGTATAACCTTGCCGTCCTCTGCAAAGACGCGAGTCATACCCAATTTACGAGCCATTATTCCGCTCATAACCACTTCCCATCGCTGAAGTCCCCATAGAACGGGGGGACAAGCGTTACTGTTTTACCGCCAGCAGGATCGACCGTCCTCGTCCTGTTAGTGCGGTTTTTCCTCTTAACCCGGAAAACCGGGTCAGTAAGGAATGGAACTAATTACTACTTGATCTCCACATCGACACCGGCAGGAACATCAAGCTTCCTGAGTGCCTCGGTGGTCTGCTCATTGGGATCCATGATCTCGATAAGCCGGGAATGAACCCTGATCTCAAACTGCTCACGTGACTTCTTATTCACATGAGGGCTTCTCAGAACTGTTATCACCGAACGTCTCGAGGGCAGTGGTATAGGCCCTGCAACACGGGCACCGGTGTTAACAACACCGCGTACTATGTCGGTAGCCGACCTGTCCAGAAGACGATGATCATATGCTCTGAGCCTGATCCTCAACCTGTTCTCGTTCAATGCAACTCCTTAAACAAACAACTAATCGGACGGGCTAAACCCGAACCCTAAAAACTGCCGTAAAGAACCCCATCTGCCTGCAGCACACAGATTTCCATACAAACAACTGAAACTCTATTGCACCTGCTGAACCCATAGAAGCCCGCAGGGATGGCTATTATACACAATGACAATCAATTGTGCTACCCCGGGGAGCGGGGCAAAACTAATGAAAACTCTGACGATAACAAAGTTGTCCTTTATCTGTTAGAATAGAAGGGTGGTACTCGGTAACTTGTCAATCCGGAAAGGAGCGAAGAATTATGATGTTCGGAAGCAAAGATCAGAAAGACACCAATCAGATGTTTGGTGAAATGGGAATGCCTGGTCCCGCAATGGCTGCCAGAATGATGCAGATGATGCCTATGATGGCTGGAGGCATGCTCTCGGAAATGTCTGGAGAAAACCGGAAAGATTACCTGCTGGAAATGGTTGGAAAGCTTGTTGCCAGGTCAACTGCAGATATTACGGATGAGGAATATTCTTCCCTGATAGATGAACTCACTGAGAGCCTCCGTGAAAGAAAACCTGCTCAGGATGAGTCACCTCAGGGGTGCTGCTGATTCATCTGACAATGAGAAGGATTTTGTGCCCGGTCAATGTAATGATAATTTCAATATGGAGAGTGGGTGTAAGGGTCTTCTCAATCAACTTGATAGAATTATTAAGTTGTTCAGACAGCGCCTGTATCAGTCACAATCCCAGCGCTCGCCCCGATATCTATGCAACTGTGCCTGATAACCCTTCACCAGGATGCTTGCTTCCAGTACCGAGTTGAGATCCTGCACAACTTTCTCGGGGGACAGTGGATCATATTTTCACAAGATTCCGGCCAGCAGGCAAACAGTCTCCGGTGAGAAGCCCCGGGAATTATACCATTCAACCTGCCCAGCAACTCAACCGTCAACAGCTTCGTCGCCCCGTGATGCCATACTTGACATTTCCTCCCTCTGCTTTTAAGCAGGGGGTCGGCAACTTTGCAGCACTAACCCGCAGAATACTCAGTCACCGGAATCATGGAATCAAATAAGGCCCCAGCCTTATTGAACAGCTCGACCAGAGATTCCCGGGATGGAGCATCCCAGCAGCAGCAGGCAAAACCTTCTTGTGGATTGATGTATGAACGGTCCATTGTCATTCCGCTTCCCCCGGAAGCCTTAATGACATTTGCTCAACTAACGTTGATCTCCGGTGGTGCGAGCTTCGGCATGGTTACAAAAAACTTCATGACACACCTCCGTGTTGTTCTACTCAGCGGTGCAAATACGTGCATCCGCCCGTAGATAGCATAAGAGTTGCTCAGTGGTTCCGCAAGACTTATCTGTTAGAAGGTTATGCCCATTTTTTCGAGCAGTTTCCTCTGGATATTGGGCGGGACCTGTACATAATCGCTGAACTGCATGGTGTAACCGGCTCTTCCCTGAGAAAGGCTTCTCAGTGCACCTGTATACCCGAACAGCTCTGCAAGAGGAATGTTTGCCAGAATGGCCTGGGCCTCTCCCCTGTTCTCAATTGAGACAACAGTTCCACGTCTGGCATTAACATCACCGATCACATCACCCATGTAGTCAACAGGGGTAACAATATCAACCTTCATAACAGGTTCTCGAATTACTGGTGAAGCACTTTGAATAGCTTTTCGAAGTGCAATTGCGGCAGAAGAGCTGTAGCCCAGTTCTGTTGAATCCGTTTCGTGCACCTTTGCACGGACGAGAACGATCTCAACACCGTCCAGAGGATAACCTGCAAGAACACCGGCACTGACCGATCCCATTATACCGCTCTTCACTGCATCCAGAAACTGATTGGAGAGATTGTCAGTCTTAGATGAGAAAACTATACCCGTGTCACACGGTCTTACCTCAATGCAGGCATTCCCGAAGTTTCCCTTGCCGCCAATAAGCCTTTCGAAAGTATCCTCGCCTCTGCCGACAGATGAAACACTTTCTCTGTATGAAACTTGTGGTCTCCCGGTGCGGACATCCAGTTTCTTCTCTCGCTTCATTCGATCAACGACTATTTCGAGATGCAGTTCGCCCATACCGCGAATCAGTGTTTGACCGGTCTCTCTATCAACTCCCACTTTCAGACTGGGGTCTTCACTTATCATGTCATTAAGAACATCTTCCAGCTTTTTCTCATCGCTTGCGCTTGCAGGCTCAATTGCCATTTCCATCACCGGATCAACAAAATGTATGGTTTCCAGAGTAAGCGGTTTTCCAAGTTCGGTTAAAGTATCTCCAGTAGCTGCATTCTTCATACCGGCTGCTGCAATGTCACCCTCTGAAATACCGTCGAGATGGATTCTCTTATCTGCATGCATCATTACAAGTCTTGTGAGTCTTTCCTTTTTTCCGGTTCTGTTGTTAAAAACAGACTGGCCATCCTTCGCAGTTCCTGAATAGACCCTGAGATATGCAAGACGGCCCAGATGGGTGTCTGTCTGTATCTTGAAAACCAGGGCAGTGAAGGGCTCGCTGTTTGATCTTTCCCGGGTTTCCTCTTTTCCGTTGGGCTTGATCCCCGTAACTGACGGCAGCTCTTCCGGAGCAGGCAGCCAGTCCACGATGGCATCAAGGAGCCTCTGCACACCCACATTTCTCAGGGCAGCACCGCACAAAACAGGTATGAAAGCGCCTTCAATAGTACCTTTTCGAAGCAGGGTTATGATTTCTTCATTTTCCAGCTCCCCGGCGAAATACCTTTCCATGGCACCATCCTCAAGCTCGGCAACCGTCTCTTTAATCTTCTCAAGAGCATCGGCAGCTTCATCCTGAAGCTCTTCCGGAATTTCCTCGATATCGAATTTGGTTCCAAGTGATTCCATGTCAAAGTAAAGGGCTTTCTGCTCCAGAACGTCTATAACGCCCTTGAAATCGCTTCCCTGCCCAACAGGCAGCATGACCGGCAATGGTGTTTCTCCCAGTATGTCCTTCATCATCTGAAGAACACGGTGAAAATCAGCACCCTGCCTGTCAAGTTTGTTGACGAAAGCCAGAGCAGGAACGGAATACTTCTGGGCCTGCCGCCAGACAGTTTCCGTCTGGGGCTCCACTCCTCCCACGGCACAGAATACACCGACTCCTCCGTCCAGCACCCTGAGAGAACGCTCTACCTCAGCAGTAAAGTCAACATGACCGGGGGTATCGATGATGTTGATTCTCGTACCCTTCCAGTCGCATGTGGTGGCTGCAGAGACAATTGTTATTCCCCGCTCACGTTCCTGGGGCATCCAGTCCATGACAGCGGTACCATGGTCCACATCACCCATGCGGTGAGTACGGCCCGTATAGAAAAGAATTCTCTCTGTTACGGTGGTTTTCCCTGCATCTATGTGTGCAAATATGCCGATGTTTCTTGTTTTAGTGGGCGTACCCATTCCAGTTCCCCCTCATGTCACAGTATGTTAGTCTCAGCACTGCAATTTATGAAGTAGCGGACAAATGTCAACCTCTGACAATAAGGGGATAAATAGCAACTCGGCAGAAATCATCACCGGCAAAGACAGATTCAATAACTTCGACTCTCACGGGGGATTCAGTAATTGTTTCCCATATGTCGCGGTAAAAACCGGCACCGCACAAGCAGTACTCAACAGGCATTTCAATACCATGATTAACTGCTTCATTAACTCTGGGGCAATGACAGTATATCTTCCTTCTTTCCTGCGGATCTTTCCCGCTGAGCCATTTTCTGAGGTTGCCACTTCTGGGTATTTTTGTTGCGATAATCCGGTTGCCATCCAGCACACCGGCCACACCCATGCCCATCTCAAGAAGTTTGTCAACAACCTCCATGTCCAAGTGCATTTCGTCTCGCATTGATTCAACAAACTGCTCTCTCAGCAAGTCGATCGCTTCGTGAAAGTCACCTCTCTCTCTGAAAGCATCCCGAACTGGAAGAAGCTTTTCTCCGGGATAATGACAGGCGCAACAGGTAACAACATCGTGAAGTTCTTCATCAGATAACTCTTCCTTCATCTTCTTCACCACACCCGCTGTCCATCTGATCACATTCTCCGGAGCGGTGGCGGAGTCTAATTTCTCTGAACCCTTCATAACTGTGTCACTGAACTCTTCACCCTTCAACTCTTCAAGCTGCCGAGAGAGGTTATCCAGCCACATTCTCTCAAAATCCATAGTGCACTGCCTTTCGCCGAATGAATTTGTTTTGCATTTGTATTGAAGACATTACAGTTTGCAGCCTATTCTGCAGGGGGAAGCCCGCAAATTCTGAGCGGTTCTAAAAGTTCTTCCGGGTCTGTACTCCACTGGGCCATCTTCCGTGAGATGTGCTCTGTCCAGCTGTAGTTGTCGAAAGTGAATTTCTCCTCTTTGTTCCTGTCAGAAAGAGGAATCATAAAGCCTGCCTTCTTGTAGTAGTCCTGCTCAAGATACCCCCGATCCATAACATCCATGGCTCTTTTTACAGTGTCCCGCGAGAAATCAGGATACTTTTCCCGGAAGAGATGGAATTCCATGGGATAGCGGGGGCGAACAGGAGGATCCTCGGCAGGGAAACCCATTGCAAGGATCACAAGGGGAAACACATGATCCGGAAGGTTACAGTTCTGCCGGAGTTTCTCTGACATATATGGAGCAGCACCAATGTAGCAGCTTCCCATTCCGAGACTTTCCGCGGCTGTAACCATGTTCTGGGCCATACAGGCAGCATCCTGCACACCGAACAGAAGGCTGTGAATATTCGAGGCTTCTCTTTTCCAGCCACGCACTTCCATAACCATCTCCATCCTGTGGATGTCACAGAGAATGATGAATTGCACAGGGGCATTGAAGGCATTTGTCTCCCGGTTGCGCTGAATTATCACACTACCCATCTGCATGGCGAAAGGCGCCTGCTGGCCAGCTCTTACAACAGTGATAATCTCACATTCATCACTTGTTTTGTATCTGATTTCATAATTACGAATTTGCCGCTTTTTTCCTCTTGATTCTTTCCCACTCACGAGTTTCCTGCAGCCAGATAGACCATTGAGTGGTTTGCAGGATACAA
>JAGLOJ010000096.1 GCA_023139045.1 Candidatus Sabulitectum sp. | reverse complement strand
AGGATTGATTTGTCGGAGGCGTCATTATTGGATATCCGAAGCGGAAGAATCTCTTGGTGTTGCAAGACATCTCTTTGAAAAAGAAGACTACTCTTATGCCCTTTTCTTCGGTCATCTGGCTATTGAAAAAGTAATAAAAGCAGTACTCGCTCAACGATCAAAACAACAGATTCCGCGCTCTCATAATTTATTGAGATTAGCTCAAGAAGCTGATATTGAGATTACCGATGAACTGAAACATATGCTTATAAGAATTACATCCTTCAATCTGGAATCCAGATATCCAGACTACAAGAAGGAATTCAGAAAAAATGCACAAAGCAGTTCACTGAACGGGAACTGGAAAGAGTAGAGGAGATTTTCGTATGGCTGAAATCGAAGCTGTAGTTTTGAAGAATGTCCAGCTATTCCTGGACAAGCTTCGCAAGGCCGGCTTCCTGATCTCGGAAGCATACATTTTTGGTTCTTATGCCGTCGGCAAAGCAGACAAGTGGAGTGACATTGATGTTGCGATAATATCACCCCAAATCGGCAATGACCGCTTTGAGGAACGGATCAGGCTCACTGAACTTGCAGTATCAATTGATGTCAGACTGGAGCCATTGCCGTTCAACCCCGATAGTTTCACTATGGGGGATCCTTTCGTACAGCAGATAAAAAGTGAAGGAATAGCTGTTGCTTAAAACAACCCGTGAACCAGCGAAAGACCGGTAATTGCAATAACAGCACAGATCAATTTAAGGGGCAGACCCGCCTTCAGGAAATCGTTCATACTGTAACCGCCGGGACCGTAGATCATCAGGTTTGTCTGATAGCCTACTGGTGTAATGAAGTTGGCTGAGGCACCGTATGCTACCGCCAGGTAAAATGGTGTTCCGTCAACACCCAGAGCGGTGGCTGACGCAGCTGCGAACGGAAAAACTATAGTGGCAGCAGCAGTGGTGGTAATCAACTCAGCAAGAATGTTTGTGGTCAGGTAAACTGCAGCCAGCACTCCTACAACTCCAAGAGGTTCAAACCACATCACAACAGAGTCAGCCAGCAACTCCCCGAGACCTGTAGCCTGTACCGCCTTACCCACTGCAAGAGCAAACGCTGCAACCACAAGCAGATCTATGTTGATCATCTGCTTTAATTCGCTTAACGAAACAATCCTTGAGATCAGGAATACTGCAACAAGTGCCAGAAGGGAATTGAACAGGGGAACAATCCCGAGTATGCTCATCAGTATGCAGGAGAAACTTGATGCCGTGATGAAGATGGATTTCTTCAAGTCGATGTTGTGTATCTGCTTTATCATGGATATCACAAAGAAGTCTTCTGTATCAATGGTTGTCTTGGCGAAATCACCACCGGTGACAAGCAGAAGAAGATCACCGGAACGAAGCTTCATGTCACCTATCTTGCCTTCCTGTCTTCTGCCCTGCCGGTGAACAGCAAGAATTGCAGCATCATATCTGCCTCTGAAATTGGTGTTCTTTACTTTCACTCCGTTAAGGGATGATCTGGGAGAAACAACAACTTTTACAACATTAATTTTCTCTGCTTTGGGGAAAGCTTCTTCCCCTGCAAGGGAAAGTCCCTTTTTCCCTGCATCCAGTTCGGCCACTGCAGCGATTTTCCCGGCCAGCAGAAGCTGGTCCCTTGCCTCAAGTATCTCCTGGGGTGCTACAGGTGCTATAACAGAATCACCACGGAGGATCTCAACCAGGAAAAGATCTTTAAGGCTTCTGAGTCTGGCTGCCTCAACACTCCTGCCGATCAGATCGGAATCGAAATCAACAATCAGGTTGGTTATGTATTCTCTGGGACTTTCAGCCAGCCTTTCCGAAGGACTTTTTCGACAGGAAGTGTTTTGTATCCAAAAAAGAGCACATAAGCCATGCCACCGGAAAACAGCATCAGACCAACAGGAGTAAAGTCAAGAATCGTGAGACCTGTTCCCCCGCTGCCTGTTACAAGGCTGTTCACGATCATGTTGGTGGATGTGCCGATAAGTGTAACCATACCACCGAGAATCGCAGCCCATGACAAGGGCATCAGCAGCTTGGACGCCGGTACTTTGTGTCTGCTTCCCCAGTCGCTCACAAACGGAATCATCATCGCAACAACAGGTGTGTTGTTCATGAAAGCAGAACTTCCCTCTACAAAAGGCATCATCTGAGCAAGAAATGTTCTGTACCTGGATGAAGGTTTCAGCCTGACCTCAAAAATCCACTGCACAAAACCGGTTCTCCAGATTATCTGACTGATGACAAGAAGCATGAGCATAACGGCAATAGCATCGTTACCAAAACCGGCCAGAGCTTCTGAAGGTGAAATAATACCGGAAAAAGTCAGAACTGCAGCAGCAGAAAGGAATATCACAGGAGCAGACAGCTTCCTGGAATAAAGCAGCACAACAACAGCTGCAAGAATTGCTACAACAAAATACTGTGAACTGCTCATTCAATCCCTTTCTGAAAATCCGCTCTCTCCGTACAAATAGTGCCGAATCCCAGGCAAAGCAAACCAGGGGTGCGTCATCCATGGAGTTGGCATTCTGCAATTGCTCAACGTAATATCTTTCCTGCAACAACCCTGCTGTCAATGCCCGCAATACTGAGGTCTTGACAACGTAAGATTTTCCGAGTATTCCTGTTGCGGTTGCATGGAACGTTTTATGAAACGATATAAAAGGAAAGATATGACTGACTGGAAGACTGCTCTGAATAGCACGATTATCTGTTACTGTACTACCACTGACAAGGGAACAATTGTTCAGGCAATCTCAAATGGTAACATTTCTTTGGAAATGATTAAGGAAAGTACAAATGCCTGTACCGGCAATCAATGCAAAGAACTAAACCCTTCTGGAAAATGCTGTTCTTCAGATATTCACGAACTGATCAGAATATATGGAGAAGTTGACAACACAGACAAAAAGTGTTGCTCTTGCTGTTCCTGATGGAAGAAGGTTCTGAAAGGAGAGACCTATGAAAATGATATTTATGTTATTCATGATCGGAATGTGCACAGCAATTGCAGATGATGTTGTTGTTGGAACAGCAGGTGGACCTCCATCAAGTCATCCCCTGTGCGGCTCTTGATCACCTTCACTGCGCTATCAGGTGCTGGCGCTTTCTGAAGAAATCGGTTCGGATTTCACTATTGACGAAGTTTCATGTCAGGTACACCCGACAGCCACAAATTCAGTAGAATTCAACGATTTCAAGATATATATGGGTCTTTGCGAAGCAGACGAACTTATTGCTGCATTTGATGACAATTACATTTCAGGAACAAAAACACTCGTTCTCAATGCTTCCTCACTAGTCATTACCGGGAACCCTGATGAATGGGCTTCTCTTCTTCTCGATGCAGCATACGATTTTGATGCAGAAGCCGGTAATCTGGTAATTGAATTCTCATGGGAGAGTTGTGTTGATTATCAGAGTTTCTATACTTACAGTTGGGATACAGGCACAATCAGATCTGTTGCCAATACGATTGCTGGAGCTCCTTCCAACCCAACTGGAACACTCTCAAGTGCAATGTCCAGACTTATGCTTACAGGAACAAGCTCTCAGGAACTTACCAGCGTGACCTTCGGAACTGTAAAAGGTTCTTTCTGCCAGTAAGGCTTCAACCTGTCCGTACTCTATGCACACTCCACGCGTACGCGTGGAGTGTGCCTCAAACACAGAATAAACCCCATAGTGGATGCTTTTGGAACTGAGTCCATGCTATGGTCAAAGCAGAGAGTGCAACTAAGCTGTAGTTTCAGGGTAGAATCGTAGTTATTGCCATGGTGTGTACTCAGTTAGATGAATTTCAAACTTCACGTTACTGTCTACAAATTCAGCAGTTCAAATACCCGCTCCTGTAAAGGAGTAGCTTCAGTAAAACGATCTATCGTTACATCCGCTCCAGCGAATTCATCCATCCTGCATCTGTTACTGCATAAAGTGCTGAGATCTGTCAGCAGAGTGGAAAGGCTGTGTAAGGGTGTGCCGTCTGTACCTTGCTTTGTCATCTTCTTTCTCTTCGCTGATTTTGATGCTACAGCAGGCTTGACAGGATCACGAGTTCTTCTTGTTACATCAAGCTCCGTGCTTCCGCTCGGGACGCCCCCGGCACTGGCTCTACTGTTCTCCGTGCTTCCGCTCGGGACGCCGTAGGAGTTCTTGCCACAATTGCTCTCCTCATCAGCAAACAAGACAGGAGCAAGAGCCTCACGGAGATGCCATTCAAGATAGTAAGCAAGCATACAAAGAAATATGTGAGCGGTTACATGATCTTCCCGACTCAGGAATATCGGATTCACAAGGAGATCAAGACCCTTCATGCTTCTAAAAGCAACATTGTCGACAATATGAGCGTCCCGAGCGACAGCACGGAAAACCCGCTCTACCTGGGTCAGGCGTTTGTAGTTCCTCACTGTATCATCGGCTGACATATCTTCTACAGGCTCACTGGTACGGACAATGTAAATACCATCAAGCTGGGCTTCTCTGTCAATTGATTCCTTGCGTAGACTCCAGGAAAAATGGTTGTCGTCGATCTCAAGTTTGAAGTGCTTAGCCATTTTGTATTTGTTGATTTTTTTGCCAGCCTTCAAATCAAGCTCTCTCGCTTGACTTTCCTTCTTCCCTGCAGCAAAGGATTGAAACAGGCAATAAGTCGTTCTCCGGGATAATCAGGTGAACTGATCTCCGTGCTTCCGCTCGGGACGCCCTCAGTTTTACTGGCCCCGTGGCTCTCTGCAAGATTCTTTTCATCAAACAGAGACATCGGAAGATGTCCTGATTCTACAAGACCACGCAGATGAAATGTCTTCATTGCTGTTATCCACCCGATACCATGATAATCTTTCAGATTTTTAATCTGACTGTTTCTAAGCATACCACGGTCTGCTACCAGTATCACACGAGACAATCCGAATCGGTTCTGCAGTTTTGTTGCCTGATCAAGTACCGTCGCAGGATCACCTGTCTTACCTGGATAGGTGCTTACGGCAACAGGTCTGCCATCAGGGTCTGTCATTACTCCGTATGCTATACAGGGAATACCTTTCTTTCTGCCCTTCTTACCGCGAGCAAATGTTGCAAGCGAACAGGTCTTGCCATAGTATGAGTTGCTGGAAAGATCGTAGAGAGCCATCCCTCCTTCACTCAAATGTGCTTTTGCTAGATTCTTCTCAATAAAGGGCTGGCGTTTAGTAAACCACGCAAGAGCTGCATAGATCTCATGTACATCAACATCTGCAAGCTCCAGATCCTCAGCCAGTGTTGAGGAGCCCAGAGTTCGTAAAGTGGCCAGTTTAGAACCGGGATGAATGAGTCTCTCAACGATCAAAGCAACAATGATATCTCTCTCACGGCAACGCCTGGAACTGATCATTTATCCAACCCGAGATTCTTAAGAGTGCCCAGCACAGCTTTAACATTGCCGTGAGGCAGGGAGCGCTCGATCTTGAAATTCATGCCCTGAAAAAGAATCTCCTTTTGCTCTTTTTTCTTTTTGCCAAGAAATTTCTTCAGAGCAAGGGCATCTTCCATTGACATGTGAGAAATATTGCCAATGGTTCTTTTGGCAGGTTTCCCGTTTATTCTGTAAGACTCACGGAGCAATATTGCTGGTGGTGAGTTTCTGTTTGGTACTATGTCTACATACATGTGTACATATATATGTGATATATGACCATATTGCGCTGCTGCAACTGAAGTTGGGCCGATTTATGAAGGGACTATTCTGAAACTACAGCTAAGGCAAATCCTCCTCGGGCAATCCTTCTTTTTCCAGAGTTAGCGCAGAATCTTCTTTTAGCACAACCGAATTGTGGCAATGTGGACATTCCAATTTCGTAATCCCATGTCTTCGCATTTCTTCCTCAAAGCCTGATGCGAGAATTCCTGCAGGTAGAGCAAAGACCCCAATACCGAGGAGAGCAATAAAACCCCCACATATCTTGCCAAATGGAGTAGATGGGATAGCATCTCCGTAACCCACACTGGTGAGGGTGCAAACACTCCACCAAAGAGTTTCAGGAATACTACCGAATTTATCAGGCTGAGCAGCATTCTCCACGTAATACATCAGACTACTTGTTACAATCAGAAGAACCAAGATGATGACAAAGGTGATAGTGAGTTCAGGCTTCTTTCGTTTAAGAATTGAAACGACAATGTTCATAGCATTTGAGTACCTGCCCATTTTCAATAAACGGAGTAATCTGAATAGCCTTAATGCCCGAAGAAACCTGAGATCAATTGGAATAAGCATTGGCAAATAGAATGGAAGTATTGCGAGAAGATCTATCACTGCCATTGGACTGGTTATGTACTTGATTCGACCAGTGAAAGGAGAATGGTATTTCTTTTTCAGAATGGCAGTCCAGACACGAAGAATGTACTCAATTGAAAATAAAATTACTGAGACCAACTCAAATCTATACAGGAAATCGCTGTACTCAATTTGAATTGAATCAACCGTAGAAAGCACAACAGCGAGAATATTTGCAAGAATTAAGCAAACGAGAGAAATATCAAAAATCTTACTCGCTTCATCCCCTTTTTTTGCAGTCTCGATTATTTCGAAAAGTCTTTTCTGAAAAGTCACAATCATCTCCTGAGTAAAATGAATCCAATTCCGCTGTCATTACTTTACTGTTCGTCTGTCGAATTCTCCCTATCAGGCAATTCGTCATTAGGCTATCTGGAATGCTGCGTACATAAGCATTTATACTCGAAACTCAATCCATTGTGCAGCAAGCGAACCAATATGTATATATTGCCGAATTGAAGCTATATAATAACTCGATTGCAATGTTCTTTTCCAATATGCGGCAACACACCATATATTTCGAAAAAGTATACGGGATAATATTGTATTTCATCGCATTGGGTACTTTGCGCAGTCAGCGATTACGATGATTAACGGTTCCAGCCCAGGTTAGCATTCTTTCCTGAATGATCTTTTCTCCGAACGGCAAAGAACATCAGGGCCTCGGACTGGCGAAAACATATGAATGGATCCGTAGTGATTTTAAACTGCATATGCTCAATGTTATTAGATAATTTCTTTATCCGTATACTTATTGTTCATCAATCTAATCAGCGCTGAATAACTCACTCTGAATCTTATATAGTTGCCAACACTGACATTCGGATCATCTCTACCAATATTCACTACTGTAAGATCACTGCTAGCACCAGCAACTTCATACGCAGTGTTGACAGGTATCAAACCTGCTATATCCGTATCAAGTTCACCCACTGTGATTACAGCCCTGAAACCCCGCTCTCCAGGATTGTACTGCTTCTGCTCCCCCTGCGAATTGAATGGCTGAAGATCTTCGTGTATCTCCCCGATAGGAGTAAGGCTTTTCTCCTTTACCTCCACAATACCAGCTTCCAGAATGAAACCATCTTCCTTAAGACCTGCCAAGGTTCCCCCTTGTATCAGATCGGAGCCAAGAAGGATGGACTCTCCAACTCTGAAATGATTCACCTGTTTGGGAATAGCTCCCTGGATCAAAAAAGGAAGACTGGCACTGGATCCGGCTGATACGATTTGTATCTTCTTCTTGAATTTCAATTCGAGAAGTTCCCTGTAAAGAACCAGCTGCATAAGCTGATCCACCCCTGGAACAGCCCCGGACAGGCAACCCAAATTGGTTCCAATACCAACGATCTCTATATTGCCTAAACTAAAAACGTTATTGTACATTTCAACAAGGCTTCCCGGGAGAATCCCTTCGCGAAGATCACCCAATTCTATCATCAGAAGTATTCGGTGCTTGAGTCCGGACTTTTCAGCTGCTCTGTTGATCTCCATAACTGTGCTCAGTTCAGTATTCAGTGATACATCTGAATACTTGATTACTTCCTCTAGTTCATCTGGATGCGGCGGTTTCAGATACCACCTCTCCGCTTCAATACCAGCCTCTGTAATTGCTTTCAGATTCTCAAGACGTGAATCAGCAATGGATTTAATACCTCCATCGACCAGAGATCTGACAACCTCAACATTCCCGCACAGGGCTTTTATGACCACAGTAAGCTGACCATTGTGCATACCGATCAGTCTTTTCACATAATGATAGTTATGTAGAATTGTTTCTGTGTTAATAAGAAGTCTATTCATGAGTGTATCTCATATCTGCGTATTTGGACATGAAGCCTATTCTCTGATAGAGTGAACGAGCTGGGTTATCATATTCAACGTGAAGCTTGATATCACCCTGACACAACTCAATCGCCCTTTTTATAAGGTTCGAACCAATACCTTTGCCTCGCCTGGTAGAGTCTACAGCCACATACAGAAGCAAATTCTCAGGCACATACCCCTTCATGTTTGTGTTCAAAAGAACAAGAGCACCCTGAGTTTCCTCATTCTCTGTTGCAGCAAGTATGAATCCACCACGATAGCCACTCTGATCGAGTGCGTACTCGACTCCAGCAGCAATTTCAGAAACGCTATCCTCAAATGGAATGAGCATCTTGTGAAGTTTTTCTGCAAATTCATGAACTCCTGCTGCAATAACTTTTAGTTCATTCTCGCTACGTATTTCCTCAATATAAATCATACGCTCCTTTCGCATAAGCATCTATTATACTAATTCCAAAGATTAACGTCAATATGAAATATTTTATATATATTTATCGCATAAATATGCTATCACGCACTGTATACTAACATTATGTTATTTATGCCGACTATCAGAGAATAATTTCTAACCATTGCTGACTTTTGCTTTGGAGCATTCCTTATGTATTTCAGGATTCAATATCTGAAATATATGAAATCCCTACTCTTTGATAGCTTGAGTATACCCGAAAACCTAATACTAATTAGTATTCGTCAATAATATCACACGCAAAACTTGAGAAAAGCGCCGTAATTCGTTATATATTAAGCAGTTACCGCCTAAAGCAAAAAAGCTTAACCGAAAGAACGGCGCACGTGAAAACCAACACCTTTTCCGAAAAAAGCAATACTTTCCCAACTTTGATTCACTGTTGAAAGCAACATAGCCTGAAGCAACGGACGTCCCGGCATTAGCCGAGGTAGACACAAACTTCAGTGACATCCCGCGTGAGGGGTTTGCTCTTCTTAACAAAGATCCGAAGATTCTCAAAAAAATTGAGCATGATCTTGATTGTTATACCATGGGGAAAAAGGCAAAACGCCTCACTTGCTGATAAAGCCTGGCAAGACCGCCAGACTTTATGCCCTGGCAGACAGTTCTCTGGTTGTCAAAAATCAGTTACCTCAATTTCAACATCAATATCACATCAGGTAAAGGCGCCAGGGTAAAGCGAAGAGGATTCTACAGAATGTTGTATACAGAAGCTGAAAAGGTGATAGGGTATTCCCGCAGACGAGTACTCAATGGAGAAACGATTCCTAATTCTGAAAAGATCATGAGTCTTTCTGATGGATCAGCAGCATTCATAGTGAAAGGCAACCGTGAGTGAGACTGTACTTGGTTATCGCCCACAGCTTGGCAGGGGCGGGAATGGTTTTGTTACCGTTCTTTATTGAAATATGTGTATGCATTCGGGAACCTGCGTTGCCGTGGGATTGATCCAGTGAGAATTGAACTGCTTGAGAAGGCCATTGTACACAATCTCAGCCGATTGGCTGTACTCAAGAAAAGACGACAACGACAGCACGATCAGGTTAAATGGTGAGCTCCAGTTCCAGTATGTTCTTCATCATCGCAAAATGACTATCAAGCGTATAAATTTCAGCATGATGTTGCTTAGCATTCTGTGCAATAACCAGATCAGGCAGCCCTATTCCGTTAACTCCTTTTTTCAAGCACATATACTGATACTCGATGATCTCATCCCAGATGATATCCATACTGAGTTTCTTTATGGTTTCCATCAATCCCACAATTTTACGCTGGTTTCTTATCCTCAAAAAAGGGATAAGTTCAGCAAGAATCAAGTCATTGGTCACTACAATGTTTTCATCAATCAGGTAATCAAGTTTTTCAGATCTTCGTCCATCCTTGAAATAATCAATCCAGATGGAACTATCAACTAAGACCTGCATTCTCTACTCCGCAAAACATCCATATCTATTTCAAGATCAATCTTACCCTTGAACTTCTTAAGCTCGGTGATTCTATTCCTTCTAATAAGCTCTTGAAGAGCAATAATAATAACTCTTGTTTTGGTCCCGATATGAGTGACATCCATTGCTTCAAGTAACAATTCCTCTGGCAGATTCAAAGTAGTTCTCATCTCAACCTCCTTATGCATAAGTATACCAATTTATGCATACGAGTCAAATCTATCTCATCCAGATTCCTGAAATGGGTTTCCTTTGCTTATCCATATAGTGAATGAAAGGTTGAGTTCCTATAATGACATTGAAGCCTCTTGCCATGGCACCGTAGTAGTAGTAGACACTATTCGAACTGTAGAAGGAATTCTACTGTTTTACAGAAGAAGAATGTTCTACGCATTCGCTTTGCCACCCCGTAGTGGATTTTGGAACTGCTTCTCGATTTAAAACTTAGAAAAGATTACCCAAGGCTTCTCGTCTAAATCTCCCGGGTCGTGCAAGAAGACCAAGTGGGAATGGTTCGTCCTTGCGCCTATTTGCATCACTTCCCCATTCCAAAGCAAGCTCCTTCAATTCCGATGCGGTAATGAGAACAATATTTCTTCCAATATTTTCTGCTGCATACCTAACTGCAGTTGATTCAGATACTTCCGTAAAGACTGGAGCAATTACAAGAAATATGGGAACATGCTTGTTAGATGCTTCCATGTAACTGTTAAACTGATTGAGATGGGTATGCAAATCTACTGCCGAAGGAGCTTCCTTACTCTTGTTATCCCACATTATGTACATATCTTTAAAGCTAAGAAGTCCATCGGGCTTGTTTGTTCCTGGCTGATTCAATGGCGTATGGTTCATAACCTGATCGAAAAGAAAATCGGTAGCTTTTTCAAACTTGGTTTCAATTTCCAAGTCCTTATCTATTAGTCCTTCTGCTCGCAGGAGTATTCTATCCCTTGCAGCAAGAGATTCAAAAACATCGAACCAGATTCTGCGTTCATCATCAGCCTCTTCAGGATTCCGAATCTGCATAGAATTATAGTATTCGATCAGCCGATCACATCTTTGATCTTTGGTGCCACTTACAGGCTGGTCAATATCATTACACCAACCATGTAACTCATCAGTGGTGAAATTACACAAACATTCATAAGGCCGAACTCGGGCAATAATCTTGTTTATCAAATCATCGTTCTTTTCAGTTTTCTTAGACTCGATCCTCGCAGTCTTCAATATCTTTCTGAGTGTGTCCTTCTTTCTAAACAATTTGTATCCAAGCATTATACGATAGCCATCAGTTCTCATGTCTTTCTGGAAAATGGATTGCATCACTTCAGCAAGCTCATCGGGCAGTATATCGAATGAGACTTTATTTTCATTTCTTATCTCAACTTGAGAGTGCCGAGTTTTTCC
>JAGLOJ010000095.1 GCA_023139045.1 Candidatus Sabulitectum sp. | reverse complement strand
CTCGTCCGGCTCGTCCGGCTCGTCCGGCTATGGCTTGCCATAGTGCGTTATTATCAGTAATAACTTCCTCATCCTGTAATCTTGTAAGAGCGGGGAGAACTGCCTTGTATAACCACCTCATTGTAGACGCTTGCCCCCGTTCAGGACGCCAAGATTTTATTGTTTCGCTTGACGTGAATTGCCAGAGAGGGTGCGACCAGCCGAACGACTTACCAGCCATAGCCGCAAAATTTTCTGCTCCCTTGTCCAGGTAGTCAAGTAGCGCTTGCTTTGCGTCTGGTTTCTTTAGCACCATTTCAACACGTAATAAATGGGCGCGTTCATGGGGAGGATAGTACCGGTAAACTCTAGCCCGTCTAACTGAATTAGGCGAACCAACATAAGCCGTTTTACCTGTCTCTGAATGATAAACCCCGCCAGACTTAAACCGAGGACTTCTGAATTTCGCAAAATCTTCTGGATCGATGTCTGTTTCAAAGTCTACCGCCAGATCAAACCGGGTAATATTCATGCAAACCGACAGCGCCCTTGTCGCCACTGCGTAAAATTCCCCGGTATCTTCCAGATTGCGGCATCCTTTCCCCTGGATTTCTATAAGCATATGATTGAGGTCGGCTGAAAACATCATCAGCCCCCCGACACCAAGTTTAAGAGCGCCGCTATATGGCGCTCGCGCCATCTTATCATAGGCTACGCTATCGGGCTTTAGCTCCGGGAAACGCGCCCTGATAAAATTGTGGACATTTTCGAAAACAACACTTTCACTATCATAAGCTGGGCGCTTTACTGAAAAACTCAGCCAGTCAGCGGCAATATCAAACGGTCTGGCGCTTGCTTCATCCGTGTTTTTATTCATTAAAACGGAAACCGCGTCTGTTGTTGCGGTTTCTGCTCGCTTTCTTTACCCTCTGGCTCTCGCTTGCCATCTTTTCCCCCACTGGCATCCTCCCCCGATGCCAGTTCTACCGCCTTGTCCGCCTCGTCTGCTGTTGGGTTTTCTATGCCAAAATATGCTTTTACCATGACCGCCAATGAGAGGCGCAATCTTGCATTTTCCGACAAGAGCGCCAACGTTTCGACTTCTGACATTTGCAGCGCCTCATTGGCGAAGTTGCTTTCTATAATCAAATCAAGATACAGCTTCCATAGATTATCCGCATGGTCCCAGGCGCTTTTCCTACTTTCCTTGACTTTCTCATTTGCTTCTTTTAATGAGGCGTTTTCTACGCGGTATTCTTTTATTGTCTTGCGTCCCATTTTCTATGCCTTTGCTATTGCACTCCCCCCGGTATGGGGGTGGACTTCCATTATATGGTAGTTTCTGCTGCGGGGCAAGTGCCGGGGGATAACTAAGCTGGTCTACCGATAATCATGGTAGACCAGCAAGGGAAAGCATCTAATTTCTATTTTGCTGTAAAGTGGCAATTCGCCGGGAAAGCGTCCGGCTCCACCTTGCCACTGGACAGCAAGCGGATGCCTTCCCGGTATTTCTTATAGTTTTCCTGCGGGGGCAGCCATACAATCTTCTATAACCCCGGCTATTGCAGTAAGAGCGCCAGCCAAAGCCAAATCTGCGTTAATCTGAGAGTTGTCCCTAGCTTGATTGTGCGCCCTATTTTCTGCATCTCGTGTTTTCCAGTAGGGCCAGACCTCAGTTAGTCCGAAACCTACACCTATAGCAATCAGCCCGGTTGGCATAGCTACCTGTATCCAATCAGCAATCAATACAGCATCCATTACAACGCCGCGCCAACACAGACAACGAGGTCAAGCGTAACATCTGCATCCCCTGTACTGTCCTGTCGTTGGAAGGATGGATAACTGAATGTCCCCGCCCCGCCTTGTGTCGTGAATGACCTTCCCGCAACCATTTCTGCGGCAATGCCAGCATCCACATTAGCAGTGACTACACACTCGTGTTCCCCTATCCCCTGTGAATTAGCCAACCATGAACGGTCTTTCTTGAACAAGCGCACGCTTACCGTCCCCGACGTTCCGGTTATTGTCCAGACGCCAGCAATGGCTTGCAAATCCGGTACGTCTGGCTGGAATACCCCAGGAGCCGGATTGAGCAAATCCGGTTGATAGGTCCAGGTCGGGTATGTATTTCCGTTATATTCGACTTCCTCGTAATATGACTCGACAATATCGGCTAACGTCTGGCCGGTTTCGCACTCAGTAGCAAACATACGCAACTGTTCATTGTAACCGGCGATAATGGAGCTACTTAACCACTGCACCATGAGATTTTGAACTGGTATCTCGTCAGAGATAAACGGTGCAGTCATTACCCAGTTAAACAACTGCACTCGGTTAATCGCACCGTCAAAAGTCCAGGTTGCTTCCATATGGTCTACAAAATCGGTAGCAGTAAGCGCATCCTCAATGTCCGCCAGAGTGTAGCCGCGCACTAGAGACAAAAGCCCTACGCTTTCCCCTCCGAGTAAATCAATTGCCACTGCTGCCACGTCTAACCATTCATCCAGACCACCCGCTAAAAAATCCAGACCGGTTAGCATAATTTCATCTGCGGTTGCCATGTATTCAACAACTCGCGCCATGAGATAAGAAACGGCCTTCTCAGCATAGCAGGACTGGAAACTTGCCGACACTGGCGGAAAGTCCAAATCTTTCCCCGCCTTTATCCCAGCTATATCCAGTTTCGCAATTTTCGCGTCCCCGGTTTCCTCGTCTACCGTCACGCTGGCGCGGCTTAACTGATACAACTCAGCATCAGCACAACCGCAGTTATTCACGAGATAGGCAATTCCGCCTATTTTGATTATTGACATTTTTTCATATCTCCCAAAATCGCAACCATCGGCAAAAAATCCACACCAACCATTACCGCCACTATAGACGCACTGACCAGCGTCAGGGCAGACTTCCCCCAGCCCCCCGGCACAACTTGCCAATTTCTGGTCAATCTGATTGACTACATCCCGCCAAATTTCAAACCATAGGGCAGCAACAATAGTGCCGGATTGTGTTTCTTCTTCTTCCCAATTCCACCAACACGCCAAAGAGTACAACGCTCCGGCGAACGCTTGCCTGTGTCCCGGCTCGTCGGGGACAGGCACGCAGACATAAATACTATCGTCAGGGTTTAAGATTTCCGGTATTCGGTATCCGCCATCGGGCATTATTCGCTCGCAATCTGGATTAATTGTATAAAAAAACCCCGACAGTTTTCTTTATGCCGGGGTTTCCTCTGGCAAGCCAGAGCATAGGACAATCAGGTATTGCGCCCAACGCCTCGCATTGAGACAACCGTTATCGCGTTACCCTCCGGGGACCGACACAACGCCTCAAAAGCGGTAACAAACGCCGCTATAGCGGTTTGCGCCAAGTCCACCAGGTCGGTTTCACCCTGGAAAACATCAACCAGGGCATAGTCGGCACAGGGGACTTCCATCCGGTAAAGCGCCAGTGTGGTGTCATCCTCGTAAACCACGAGGAATTTCCGCTCACGCTGTGCGTCCTTGTCGGTGGGGACCACGTTGGAATACTTGGTTTTGTCCCCGGTCCACATGTCCCCGACAAGCTGCCCGATAGAGATAGCGTCGGTTGCAGTTCGCAACGCGCCAAACTGAGTGAGAAAACCGGGAAGGCTGGCCGCAGTAATGGCCCCGAAGTTGAACGTCATTGACGACTTTTCCGCAGAGGCATCAAGAAAAGTAAAACTTCCAATATGTCCAGGATTGATTGGCATAGTCATGGCTCCTTGCGGTAATAACCGCTGTTTTTGTCTTAAATGCTTGAGACACAGCATATCATAGAATTGTAACAAGTTAAGCGCTGGAGTGCTGCAAAAATAAACTCCCCAGCCTACCCCCCTACCCTACCCTAAAAAATCATAGGCTTTTTTCCCGGCTACCCCCGCACAACTTAATGCCCGTGTTCGCTTTCCAGGGTGGGGCGGTGTGCCCAGGCTCACAACAACAGACGGGAGCCATAAAAGCCACCTACCGTCTAGGCTTTGCTCTGCAATGATTTTCCCCGCGTCTATTTGATACATTACCCCACTGTAGGACAACCCCCACATAGCCGCTACCTCATTGATTGTAGCAATGCTCCACAATGCCAACCTTCCCGCATCCTCAAAGTCCACTGTAAAAAACATAGTTCACCTCTCCCTTATCTTGTCTCTAGTCGCCAAACTTAAGGCTAAAACATACTACTGGACCCCCCTATAAGAGACGGGGGGTTGTGGGCTTCTCTGGTTTAGGCTCGTCCGGCTCGTCCGGCTCGT
>JAGLOJ010000094.1 GCA_023139045.1 Candidatus Sabulitectum sp. | reverse complement strand
ATCTCTTGACGGGGCAACATGTTAGATTTAAGTTACTTGGAAGTACCACCAGAGAAATCTGCTACGATTTTTCTGTTTTTCAGCCCTGGATATTCAAAAGATATTTGGTTATTATTCGGTACAGACTGTGACATTTAGAAGCTTCTTTTTGTTGAGTGTAAGTCGTTGCGTCACAACTATTATACTACAATCTGGAGCTTCTTTCAAGGGCTAATTGTGATGGATTCGGGTTAGACTGTGGGTAACTATGCATAACATCATAACTCCTGACCTCTGGGAATTTGAACTGAAATAAAAGTTAATTGGGATCACTTCTTATCGAAGGATACTATCATGGGAATGGTAAATGTTAGATACCATGATGTTAAGAAATTATTTGGGGAACAATACTATGGAATGGGTGAGTGTCATTCCTGTGCAGATTGTGTCGGATGTTAGCTGGAATGTTTGGGAACCTGTGCTTACAGGCAGGAGAACTGAATGAGAACTTCCAAGGAGAAGCTGAATCCAGCAATTTAGGGGCACGAAACCTGGCGTAAATTCTTCCTGGTTTCGGCCTTCTGGAATTTTTTGGGCGTAGTTCCAGGGATTTTTTTCCCAGCTTTGAGTATGAGATCGTTTTATGGCGTTCAGACAGATGATTATCACACACTTTTCCTGACATCACTGTTCTGGGGTACCGTCCCTATTTTTACCTTATTGCTGCTAATGCTCCTGCAAAAAACTATGGGATTATTGCTCTGGGAGTTGTAGGTAAAATAATACTGGCGTTTGCCTGGTATTACATTTATTTCTTTTGCACGAATCGTGCGACGATTGTCACTGTCGGTGCGGCCACTGGAGATTTGATTTTCGCCTTGTATTTCAGTTATTATCTCCTGAAGAAATCACATTAAGCGGTATTATTCCTGCTGATACTTTCAAAGCAAACCAACCTGCGCACCAACAGTAAATTCACGAAAGTCAACTGCCTTCTGCACACTGCTTACACATATCTCATTCGACTTACGTAACTTACACATTTCCGGTACGATGTTCATTATGGGAAGTTCATTGACACAGCGGATGCAGCAATCAATACTCGAGAGAATGACAATGAAACTATCATCATGGAGGTCCTAATGAAGGCTGGAGTATTACTTGCATTTCTCTTTTCAATGGCAGTCTATGCAGCTACCGTAACCGCAGAGCTTCCCGCTGATATGGTGGGAACCTGCTACCTGCCGGTAACCCGGTCAGGGGTGGTTCCACAGGTGTCCAGTGCTTATCCCGGAGCTGAAGAGGGATTTCCATCCCTGCCTGAACTGCCATGGACCGTTCACCTCCCGGCAGGAGAAAAGGCACTGTCAGTAACATCCAGTGCAACATGGGAAACCATTGCTGAGAAAATCAATATCCCTCCTCTTCCATCTCCGATGCCACTGATACTTGATGTTGAAGTCACATCTCCCAGAGCAGTCGAAGAAATTTATTCATCCGACAGTTTCTGGCCTCTGGAACCTGCAAAGCTCACAGGAACAGGATTCAGAAACGGTTTGCCGGAAGCAGAGATTCTTGTAACCCCACTGCGATGGAACCCGGTTACCGGGGAACTTCAGAAACTGGTTTCACTTGAGATCAGACTGGAGACCGCTCCTCTGATGGATAGGCCGTTCGGCAGCGAAGGGAAGGATGAGAATTTCAAGAGAATGCTTATTGTCACCGACTCTTCACTTGAAGCAGTCTTCCAGTTGCTTGCCGACAGGAGAACTGATCAGGGTATTCTGACCGAAGTCATAACCATGGATGCGGTCTACTCGACCTCGTCGGGAAGAGACGATGCGGAAAAACTCCGCAACTTCGTGAAGGATTACTATACCGTTAACGGCCTTGATTTCCTTCTTCTCGGCGGAGACACGGATCTGGTGCCGTTCAGATACGCCTATGCCATGACCTGCGAGGGTGGATTTCACTCCCGGGAAGACAGTCTGCCCTGTGATCTCTACTTCTCTGATCTGGACGGAACCTGGGATGCCAATATGAATGACATCTTCGGCGAAGTGGCAGATGATGTTGACCTGCACCCGGATATCTTCGTGGGAAGAGCAACGGTAGAAAACATCACAGAAGCACAGATCTTCGTTAACAATATCGGTGCATATGAAGAATGCTTCCGGGATGATTTCTATCAGGATGTTCTGTTTCTAGCAGAGGTTCTCTGGACGAATCCCTACACCAATTCGGGAGAGAGCAAGGATTACATTGATGAACACTTCCTGCCGAATTATCTGAACATCACAAAACTCTATCAGGCTCTGGGCAACGAGAACCTGTATACGACATTGGCAGCCTTGAACGAGGGGCAGAACCTGATAAATCATGATGGACATGCATGGTATTCAACCCTGGGAGTCGGTGATGGTTACATGGACATCAGCGATGTAAACGGCATCGATTCAGACGGGCGATTCTCTTCAGTCATGTACTCAATCGGATGCTGGAGCGCAGCATTCGATTTTGATGCCATTGCCGAACATTTCATAACAAATGCTTCCGGAGGATGTGTGAATTATGTCGGCAACTCCAGTTACGGATGGGGTTCCCCGGGTAATCCTCTTTACGGTTACTCCGATGCTCTTGATCATCTTTTCTTTGACTATTTGTACGGTGACTGGTCATTAACACTGGGTGAACTACTGGCGTATACAAAGGAGTATTTCATTCCATACAGTCAGTGGGAAAATGTGTACCGGTGGCATCAGTACGATGTCAATCTACTGGGTGATCCTTCCTTCAGACCGTATAGAAACAATCCTGTTGAAATCGGAGTTCTGTGCCCGGATATCATCACTGCCAATACTTCAATTTTTCCGGTGCAGATCACAGGAATTGATCCTGCAGGATTGACTGTCTGTGTTCATGATGATGGAGATTACTGGAGTGTGGTGGAGCTGAACGCAACAGGTCAGGTGAATTTCATTTTTACCGAACCTGTTACCGGGAATGTTACTCTCACCGTTACAGGGCCGGGAATAAGAAGAACATCAATTGAAATTGAGCAGGCTTCGGGACCCGATCCTGTTATTTCTCAATTACTTGTAGACGATACCTCCGGCTTCGGACACCTTTCCCCCGGATGCTCCGCTGACCTTGGCATCACTCTGCTGAATCAGGGCAACGAGAATCTTACAGATGTTGTAATCAACATTAATTCCATAAGCGGTCCCGGAACTCTAACGCAGAATTCAAGTTCCTTTGGAAGTATTGCAGCAGGAAGCGAAACGACCGGTTCCCCGCAACTGACACTTACCGTTGACGCTTCCGTCGGAACCGGTTCTGTTGTAACTCTTAATGGACAGATTGTATCCAGTCAGGGCAACTGGGATCTCTCCATACCTCTTCTGGTCTATGCCCCGGGACTTTTCTTCACGACATACTCTGTTGATGACGAAGCCGACGGAAACAACAACGGAATTCCGGAACCGGGAGAGACATTCCAGCTTGACGTCAACATCGCTAATCTGGGACTCTTAACAGCAACCGAAGTAACCGTACAGATGACAGAATTCCCTGCCTGGGTCTCCTGGCCTTCAGATTCAGCCTGGGTTGATTCAATTCCCGAAGACGACACCAGAACACTCTCATTCGTCTGTGAGCTTTCCTCCAGTGCCCCTTCCCCATCTTTCCCCTGGTTCCATTTTGATATTACTTCTGAGACAACCGGATATGAAACCGAGGATACTCTGAGGCTTACCGTTGGTGAAACTGGCATTTCTAATGATGTCGAGTCCGGAGCTTCAGGGTGGACGCACTCGGGAACAAATGACCTCTGGAACATCACCGATTCCAGCAGCCATTCACCCAGTCACTCGTGGTACTGCGGGGGCGCTGGCGGTTATGTAAACAACATGGACTGCGGATTGCTCTCACCGGAGCTGACGCTTGCACCTGATGCTTCAATGGAATTCTGGACCACTTTCGATGTGGCAATCTACGGCAGTGACGGTATTTATCTGATTATACATGACCTGACGGCAGGCACTGCAGACACACTTGATTTCATAGGGTCGGGTGGAGCTCTTGGCGGGTTTGCCGGCAAGGGAAACGGAACAGGGTGGGTACCGTTTTCATACGATCTCTCCATGTTTGAAGCAGGTGCAGAAGTTCAAATTGAATTCCGATTCAAAACAGACAATGACGATGATACAGGAACCGGTTTCTTTATTGATGACATAACAATTGAAGGGGCCTACACAGGATATACAGGGACTTCGGGCGGATCACCGGAATTTACTGTACCCATGGGAGCCCCCTTCCCCAACCCTTCACACGAATCGGTCAGTGTTCATCTGTTCTCGGAGATTCAGAGAGACTGGACACTGGGCCTCTACGACATTTCCGGAAGGCTTGTAAGCGAGACCACAGGATCATCCCCGATAAACTCCAGTGTGAGCCTTAATGTCTCCGATCTTGCACCAGGTGTTTACTTCCTCCGATTCTCAGCAGAAACTGAGACTTCCAGAAAGCTGGTAATTCTCCGATAGTGAAAAGAGGAAAGGCATCACAGAAACAAAGCTGATTGAAAAAGGCATGAGAGTCGGAGACTCCGATATGTACGATGAGGATCTGATCTGGTCACAGTACAGTGACGATAAAACAGACATCGGCAGGGAACTTATGCGTGTGATCAGGGCAATGAACAAAGCTCTACCCCTGTCAGAAAAGTTAGCAGTTCTTTCTGTGGGATCAGGGTCGGAACCTCAATTCAAGATACTGGAGGCAGCCTTTCAAGGCGGTGTGAACCTTCTTGACATCGACAGCGTTCCTCTTGAAATCATCAAAAAGTATGCAGAGCAAAGATGGATAAAGAATGTATCAACCATTCAGGAAGACTACACAAAGGTTCTTATCAATCAAACCAGGGCGCAGCAGTTTCAAAAGAACAATCTCCATGGGAGAAAACAGGATCTGATCACTCTTCATCATTCCCTCTACTACTGCGAAGAAGCTGAATGGACCGAACTTTTTAAGAACCTCTATCAGAAGATTCTGGCCGATCGGGGAGCCATCCATGCAGTAATGATGTCTTCAAAAAGCCAGGACCATTCCACAACAACCTGGCTCTACAACCACTTTGCGGGGAAGTTTTTCAACTGCCGTAATGATCAGGATCTGAAATCATTCGGCAGGGAGTTGGCAAAGAACAGGGCTTTCAGCAAAGCAGTATTCACAAGTAGGACCCATGAGGCTGAATTCTGGACAGATGATTTTGAGAAATTCATGGCTGTGATCTGGATGATCCTCCTCTACCCCAATGTACACGAGTACACTCTTGAGCAGAGGGAAGAAATCACGGAGTACATCTACAACAATTTCTGGGTAAGCAAAAAACCACTGGTGCAAAAGCAGGACCACCTTGTAATTCTGAGGAGCCTGGGAGAATTGCTGTAAAACTGTCTTTCACAAAGCTACTGTTGACAGCCGGGCCCGAGGTGATATGCTATAACCAGTGAATGTGGACAATGAAGGAAAGTATGGAAAAACACAAATATGTTTACTACGAAGATGATGGTTTTTTTGGATTTTTACAGGAATTTCCCGACTACAGAACCCAGGGACGGACTCTTGATGAACTAACGGGAAACCTGAAAGACATCTATCTGGATCTGAATTCTAATGCAGTACCGCATGTTTATCATATTGGAGAGCTTGAATTCGCATGAAGCGAATTGATTTGATAGAAGCTCTCAAGAAATCAGGCTGTATTCTTATCAGACGTGATGGGAAACACGACTGGTTGCAAAATCCATCTACCAAAATGTGTCAACCCATCCCAGGACACAGAGAGATTGGTGAATCTCTCGCAAAACACATAATCAAAATACTGAAATGAGTGAAAATGCATCTTCAGGGAATTCAGTTTTGACTAATTCAGAACAGCTTACTCCCCGGCAAGAGCTCCTCTTAAAAATCAAGGAGCACAACAATGGAAGAGAAATCAGGACCCCCCGTGGGATAAGATGGGGAGAGCTTATCCTGCCCGCAAAAGATGAAACGCTGAACAAGAATGCTGAAGGTCTCAAGGTGCTGGCCATCTGCAGCTGGACTCTGGGTTTCCTGGCTTTTGAGACACTGAAGCTCATCGAAAGAAGACTTCCCGGAGAACTGAACATTGTTGGACTTGTCACCGATGACCCAACCGATGGAAATGCAAAAATATCAAAAAAAAGAAGATTCTGGAGATACTATGACAGCAATCAGCAGGAAGAGTTTGAGCGGGGCATTATTGAATCAGCTCTTACCTTCGGCATTCCGTGCTACACCGGCGAAGTAAAGAATGAATTCTTCAGAAACCTCCTTAAGAAGTGGAACCCTGATCTTGTTGTGGTAAGTGCCTTCGGACAGATCATAGACACTCCCATAATAGACTATCCGGCTTACGGCATATACAATGTCCACCCTGCAGACCTGCTTCACCACTTTGGAGCCGGTCCTCAGCCATGGGAAGACCTGGTTGCAAGGAAGGCAGAAACTACAAGAGTTACCATCCACAAGGTTTCCACAACAATTGATTCCGGTGATATTGTCGGTCAGTCTTCTCCCATAAATGTCAGGTTGAAGAATAACATATTCACTGACAATGTACGGCTTGTAGGAGAGAAAACACTTCTTCCTGTGGATCACATGGTTGCCGAACTTGTTTGCCAAATAATTCTCAGGAGAAAAGCGGGTATGGTTGGACCATTGAATAAAATTGATTTTGAAAGGCTCTTCTCGCAGAAATTCAAGGACAAACTCATGGAATCCATCGACCCCGCCAGCCGGGGACACCTGCTTCCTCTCCCGGCAGAAGATATCAAGTTTACTGTTTAGGAGCATGGCCGATAAGCCAGTTCGGGATTTTGTATAATTCAGCAGAAATTGTCAGTTATCCAATCAACAAACGGGTGGGCAAAATGAAGATCAGGTCAGCGGTGATATCTTTTTCCGACAGCGAGATCAACGAGATTCTCGCAAAACTGGATCTCCCTGTAAGTGAGATAACTGTCAAGTGCATCAGGGGGCGGCTTGTTGTCAGGGTAAAAAAGGGAATCACGGTGAAGATAAACATCATTTTCGCTGCAGATGGAAGACACCTCTCCGCTACTGTTGATATGGGTGCCCTTGGCAATCCACTGGTAAGCCGTATTCTAAAAAAGGTAATGGAGAATGGTTCGGAATGGGGTGTTTCCCTTGCAAACAGAACACTGGTCTTTGACCCTCAGTCAGCCATGATCAATTCGGGAATAAAGGGTGACTTCAGAGTAGATAAAACTGCTGTAGGTGCCGGAGAGCTGGTTCTGGCTCTTGATGGTGACATCCCTCTGGATCAGTTTGTGAGGATCTCCAAAAATTGATTTTTCACTGAATCCACTGATTCTCATTTCTGGACAGCAGACACTCAGGACAGCCTTGCGACAAATCAGTCTGGATATTATTTTTGTTGCAGGCACAGTAAAACCGATAGTAGTGTTAGCATCATCTGACTACCGCTGTGTATTGTGCATTACGCCTTAACTGCGTGCGGAATAAAAGGGATGTATATGGATGAAAAAATAGACAGAAAAGCCATCAGTATCGGAAGCTTTAAAGAGCTGGAAAAAGAAAATACACAGTTTTGGGCAAAAGCCAGTGCAGCAGACAAGTTTAGAACAATCACATACCTAAGGGAATGCTTTTATGGGCATGAAGCAACTACCGGAAGACTTCAAAGAGTTTATACAGTTTTTAAACGATCATAAAGTTCATTACCTGCTTCTGGGCGGGTGGGCTGTCGGGCTCTATGGAAATCCACGGGCAACAAAAGATATTGACTTCCTGATTGCAACAGATGATGAAAATATCAAAAAATTGCAGCAGGCACTTCTTGCGTTTGGAGCACCAACTGTAGAAAACACAATTTTCCAGGAAAAAGGCAACATATTCCGAATGGGAAGATCTCCAATACAGATTGACATAATCAATGAAGCAGATGGGATCAACTTCAATGAATGCTATGAGCGCAGGAATATCATAAGAATTGATAGCGTCGATATTGCCATGATCTCCAAGAATGATCTAATAAAAAACAAAAAAGCTTCAGGGCGACACAGAGATTTAGCAGATATTGAATTCATCGAAAACCAGGAGTAGCACAGCAACAGTAACTGAAATCTCCATTCTTTACTGAATCTCTCCTGATTTTTTCTCAAGCTGCTCTTCAGAAAAGGCTGTACTACGATTGATTCCAGCTATTTTCCCATTTCAACCTCCGCCTGCATTATTAAAGTGGAACACATTTTGAGAATCAAGTTAGAAGTACATACAAGTGTCGGTGAACTAAAAGGGTTGAGCGATATGCCTGGTGTGGGTATATTGAGGCGAATACACAAAAATGGAGGTTACAATGAAATATCTGGTTTTTCTTTCAGCACTCATTCTTTTCGCAGCATGTTCAGATTCTCCCAACTCCCCTGGCGGAGATCTTCCCATAGTGCAGAACTGCCGGATCATGGAAACTGAATGCAAGGGTGATACTGTGGTAGTTGCCTGGGATGTCGTAACTGTGGAAGTGGACGGGTACGGAATCTGGTTCTCAGATACAGACCCTGGTGACTGGATTAATATCGCTCGGGTTGAAGGCACCACAACTGAGCATATAGCAACCAGCACCGGTTACTACTGCGTTCGAGCGATCAAGGGAATTAATTCCTCTGAAGATTTTTCAAACAAAGCCAACAACAGAGCAGAGATGTATCTTCTTTCAGATACGCTGACTGTGAATGATATCAATGGCATCAGATTCGAAGCAGCTCAGACAACAATTGGTAACGCAACCGAAGCCGGCTTTGCTCAGGATCTTTACATTGCCAAATCCGGAGACACAATTCTCATGTACCGGGGTAACACCGAACCGGCAACTTACCCCGGTGGCTCAAACTCTCTGCTGTCTACAGCTTCAAACTTTGTGGCTCCCGGGCCTGGTGATGCCGCCTGGAAGAACTCGGCGGCAGTACAGAATGGAACAGGCTACTTTGTTCAGCTTGAAAGCGGAGATTACGCCTACTTCATGGTAGATACAGTAGCTACAGATTATGTTGTAATCGGCTCAAGCCAGTATCAGAGTATCACAAGCCTGAGACTTTTCAACACATTTCTTTTTTAGAATGAGATAGAGTTGCCCCCCCTTCCCGGGGGGCATTTCTTTTGGAGAACATTATGACCAGAGACTACAAGGCTGAAGAGATTAACAGAAAACACTGGGACGAGATTGCTCCTGTCCACGGCAAATCCTACAACACCGAAGTCCTGATAAACGGTGGACATCTCCTGGATGCCACTCAGGTAAAAGAGCTTGGTAGCATCAGTGGCAAAAAGATCCTTCATCTCCAGTGTCACATTGGAACGGACACCCTTTCTCTGGCAAGACTGGGCGCAGAGGTAACAGGAATTGACATCTCAGGGGAATCCCTGAAAGTTGCAGAAGAGCTGGCAGAGAAGACTGGACTTAAAGCCAGATTCATTGAGACTCCACTCTTTGATCTTCCGGGCAAACTGGAAGAAACCTTCGACATGGTGTACACATCAATCGGAGTTCTCTGCTGGGTCTCCGATCTCAAACAGTGGGCGAGTATCATCAACAGATATCTGAAACCCGGTGGAACCCTCTACCTCATGGAATCCCACCCGTTCATGCATGTGTTCGATGATGAAATCACCGGTCTGAATGTCCGTTATCCGTACTTCTCAGGAGGAAAGCCCATTGACTGGCCTGGAGACTGGCCGGATTACTCTGACGAGAACTACACAGTAAAAAGTCCCACCAGGGAGTTCTCCTGGACAATCGGTCAGATCCATAACTCTCTTACAGATGCCGGGCTGAAAATTGAATTCATCCATGAGTTCGATTTCCTGCACTGGAAAGGCCTTGAGAGCATGGAGAAATGTGAAGACGGATTCTGGAGGCTGCCGGAACCGCTTAACAAAATACCGATTCTTTTCAGCCTGAAAGCATCGAAGATCTGATCTGTCACGGAGGAGTGAATTGCATGAACAAGGTTCTTACTGAAATAGCTGACAGGCTCACTGTAAGTACGGTATCACTGTTCCTGTGGGTTTCTGTAGTGGTGGGCTTTTTTACCGGAATAACAGATGTCATTCAATACTTCAGATACAGCAAAGGATTCCCGGAGAGTAGTTTCACAACGAACCTTCTTGCGGCAATTGCATCTCTTCTGATGTTCATTCTTGCCAGCGTAACAATTATCAGACTCCGCAGGAAAAGCGGGGGCAAGCTGATGAGTTTGGTTGCAGCCTCCTCTGCCATGGCATTTCTTCTGGCATTTCTGCCCAGACCACCCATCGGATCTGCGGTCCGCCCCGACCTTTTCATTTACCTTGGGGGGCTGGGAACCCTGGCATCTTTACTGGTCTACCTTTCAGCTTCTCCGCCAGATGCCCCAGACAATACGCCATGACATCAGGGGAAGTACATCAGGAATGCTTTCCGTGTGCATCTCCAGAAAAGCTCTGTCCGGCTTTTGAGGGGAACTCTGTAGTTCTCCACCTGCTGATTTGATAAAATCCGCCTTTTTGAAGAAAGAATCAAGCTTGCTGCCGTGAGTTGTGTTGATGGAATCCCTCTCAAGACCCTCTCTGATTGATTCAGCCAGCCCGATATCAGGGGATTCACCAATTTGTGTGTAGTCGTATTCGGCAAAAACCGCGAACAAGCCTCCCTGTGGAAGATTCTTCCTGATCTTTTTCAACCAATTCAGAGGTTTATCCAGGCTGGAAAAGAAGAAAGAAGAAACATAAAGATCGGCAGGTAGAGGATTTTTCTCGGCGTCACCGGTGATAAACATTTCACCTTCAGGAAGAATTTCGGGGTCAATATCCATTCCAGCATAGTTGGCATCCGTCAGGGATTGAAGATCCTTTCCCAGAAGCCCGGTTCCGCAACCGGGCTCAAAGATTGCTTTTACTTTTCGCAGATGGAGAAGTGAATAGATATGCCTTCTCAGTTGTGCCAACTCTTCAAACTGTCTTTTGTATATCCTTCGCAGCTGATCCCTCTTTAATTTACATGGAATCCCGGCAGGGGGCTCCGTTCTTTTTCTCAAGTGGGCATCCTCCTCCGCAAAGACTGAAATCAACACACTCCCTGCATATTTCATCCACCCATTCTCTGTCACGGGCATTCTTCATAAGATCACTGTTCCAGATGGAATTCCACTCTGCAGTTAGAATATTACCGGCAGATTCGTACCAGCTCTGACACGGAAGAACCTCTCCGTCCGGCTCAACACAGAGATTGTATTCACCGGCGGTACACCTCTTGGCCCCCAGATCAAACTCAAGCGGATTAAAGCTGCAGTACCTTGTGGGGGAATACCAGATGAATCTCATTCCAAGCTCTTCTATCTTCTCATTCATTGACAGAATCAGGAATTCAAGTTTGTCGGTGCTTACAGCAAAATCACCTTCAAGAGCTTTTCCGCTGTGAATTATTGCATTCGCCGCTACTGTGGAAAGACCCAGATCATGGGCGAATTGAATGGTTTCAGTCATTCCCTCACAGTTCTCTTCAGTAATGGTGGTATTGGTAATAGTGTGGATACCCGCTTTAACGCAGTTCCTGATTCCCTGCACCGTGCTGTCAAAACTGTCGGCACCGGTCATTTTGTTGTGAATATCCCTGTTGCTGGATTCCAGAGTAATCTGAACGTGATCCAGACCGGCATCAACAAGGCTGTTCATGTAACCTTCGTTTGCAAGCTTAACCCCATTGGTGAGCAGGCCTGTGACAAGACCCAGGGTTTCGGCGTACTGAATCAGCTCCTCCAGATCGTCACGGAGAGTAGATTCCCCGCCTGTAAAAATAACATGTGGAATGCCCAGATCCCATATCTTTTTCAATATGGTTTTCCACTGATCCGTTGAAAGTTCATTCTTTTCACGAGTCTGATTGTAGCAGTGACCACAGTTGATATTGCACCTGTAAGTCAAGGCAAGATCCATTCTGTACGGTACTTCAACCTCTGTCTGGAATGGCTCGGTTACATCCATGTTAACAAAAGAAATCGGCTCTGAAGCCCCTGTTTCCAGAATATCGTGCAGAACTTTTCCGAACTCCTCAAGATCGGAAGCTGCCTGCTTCTTTTTCACGAAATATCTCTTTCTCAGGGACTTGAGAATCTTCTTCTCCGGAATCTCAGAAAGTATCATCCAGGCCATGTCTACAGCAACAGGATTGAAGTGAACGATCCTTGATGCATCCACTGTGAGTATTCCACGGCCATTTTCACCGATTCTGAGATGAACCCTGTGCTCCCCACGGTGGAAGTGATGCATACCCGGTTCTGTAATCCTTTTTCCTGATTCCTTCAGATTATTAAGCATGCTTACCTTCCTCCTCCGGCACAAGCGCATGCGCAACCTGCGCAGGCACAAGCACAGCTACTGCCACCCGAGCTACTGGAGCTACTGTAAGTGGATACGGGAACCGGATTTGATTTTGAAGTTACTGTTGATGACAATTTAGTGAGATTACTGACTGTGTTTCCCGCTGCTCTCTCCAGAGCCCCGGCCACCTGAGAGCAGGCTTGGGAAAGGCTCATTCCACCCGTGCCGGTTAGTCTGCCGCCCGTGACTCCTCCTCTGAAATAACCGTACATATACATGGGAAGAAGAATGCTTCTGTCAGATGAAAGCTTCCTCACACGGGAATCAAACTTCCCATCAGCCAGAAGCCACTGAAGCCTGTCTCCGAGTATTTCTCCGGCTTTTTCAGCAGAGCGATCGGCAGCGACCATGTTCCAGGCACTTTCTATAACACTGCGATAATATTCCTGAGATTCTTTTAAGGAGAACCCATCCATCTTTTTTGCAAGAACTTTAATCATCTTAAGGAATATCCTCCTTATCTCTCCGCCGGGAACAGGTTTACCGGTCGGAACTTCAGGGATAAGAGCCAGAAGTTCTTTCTCATAGAAGTGCAGTCCATCGGTGGAATTGATTTTTATCAGTTTGTCATCATCGAGCTGAAGCCTGCCCTTCTTCAGCAGTCCGAAAACTATCAGAGCAAACACCCTGTCCAGTTTCTCCTCCAGCAGCATAGCGGCCAGAGGGGCTGTAAGTCCTCGTCTTATCCCGGAACCCTCAAGCCCGAGCTTCGGAGGAAGGTATTCTTCCTTCCTGCGTTTCGCCTTGAGAAGTACTCTGATAGCGGTAAGAACAATCACGCCGATGATCAGTGCAAAAAAGCCGAAGACTAGAACACCCACCATAGCTTCCTCACTGAGCAGTGGTTCTTTCGGCTTCTCAGTGAGTGGACCGTCTACAAGATCTTCTGGAAAAGATATGCCAACAATGTAATCGGAATCAACACGCCGGGTCTCTTCCCACCTGTATACAACACGACCGTCTTTATCGACGGTGGAACTTGTAAAGGGTCTGTCGTGGTACCGGACCATGTCCGGCTCAGCCCCTTCCGGAAAAATCACAATCAGGATGAAGTCACTTGAGCCACTGAGCATTCCCCCATCGAACCAGGTTGGAGAAAACATCATGGAAGCGAAATCATCATCCTGTGTGTCCAGAAATACCATATTTTCATTCACACCGGTGAGCCAGAAGTACCCCCGCTCTCCCGGGTGAATAGCATTCCCATCCAGGTGGACCTCAACCCCCTTATCTATGTAAGATGAGTGGGAAATGCTGGTGATGGTGTTGGCATCCACACCTGCTTCAATGGAATACAGCTGAAAATCGTCCGTAGGGAATCCGATGTCAACAATATCAATACTGCTGTATCCCGGAGTACACTCGAAGAAAATATTGTAGCTGATATCCAGGCTTCTGTCTCTGTTAACCTCTACCACACACTTAAATTCCGGAATGGAGAAATTGTAGTCCTGACCATTGGCCGAAAATGTAATCAACACCACCAGTAAAAAAAGAAATACTTTCACCATTTAGGAGCCTCCTCAATCTGGTATTCACTGCTGCAGTAGGGACAGGTGACAAACACAGCACCAGCACGGACAGAAATATTCTCTGAGGACAAGGTGCCTCCGCACTGATTGCATTTCATGCTCTCAAGCTCGATATCACCGGAGAGCTCCAGTTCCCGCTTGATCACAACATCTCTGGTTTTGGGCTTCCGTAAGCCGGAAATAATCATGAATATGCTGATTCCGAGCATAACAGCACCAGTATTCGGTCTGCCCCCAATAAGGAAAACAAGACCAAGGAAAAGGATCACCACACCAATTATAACAAGAATTACCTTGACAGCTTTCATCTCCTCCTCCTGTAGTACATTTCCAAGTAAATAACACCTGCGCCTGTGTCGGGCAAGCGCACCTGGGGGATTACTACCCGAGAGCGCACCGAGAGCAACGGAGCCCATATCAGGTGGCGTCCCGAGCGTAAGCACGGAGCGTCAGCACGAAGCGCACCTGGAGAATAACTACCCGAGCATGAGTTTCCTACGCACCCCGCACATACATCTGTAACATATTGACAATAGGTAGTATAACGCGTTTCCAATTGTATACACCAACGCCCCTGAACTTGGGGAGTTTGATATGAAGATTCTTCAAGCCAAGAGCCTCCACAAGGGCATTTTCTTCTTCTGACATTTCTTCCAGCTTGTAGGTGATTTTAGGTTTTCCCTTATTGTTCAGCTGCTCAAGAAGAGCTGATTGCCCGTCATTGTTTTGAAAGAATCAACCATGGATTCGATCTCGTCATCGGTTTCGACCTTTACTCTCTGATCAAAGTCCCCGGTCGCAACCAGTTGAGCCGCCTTTGAAACCTAATTCACCGCACCCGCGATGCGTGAACTCTGCTTTATATAGAAAACTAAACCGAGTATGATCGCGAATAGAATAACTACCTGCAGAATGATCCGGATCTTCATGAAATGCCGCAGGCTCTGATCGGATGTAGTAATGATAGTATCATGCCAGTTCGTCAAGTTTATACATCGCTTCATGAGCCACCATACCGGCAGCTCCCCCTTTTCTGGCTAACGCAATGCCTCCTCATCAAGGTTCGCCCTGCTCAGGGGCACTACTTGTTCATTCCAGATTCTCAGATAAGTATCCCAGTCAGCTCGAAACTCAGCGAGTTTATCGAGGGCTGCCGATCCTGAAACATGTTTGCCAGAGTATCGAGGTTCGTGTTTATCCTGCCCAATCGGCCATCAGATTCGTATCGATTCATATCATCGATAGAAGTGGTAATCGGGTGTAAAGAGAATTCGAATGGAAAAAGTCGACTCTTCTGCAGCGGTCAGGTCCGAGTATTTCTGTAACACAGAATCACCGACGATTATAGAGAAATCTCCGATCGGAAAATGTGAGTGATCTCATTTCCGGAAAGCTGTTGACTCTTCAGGCAAAAATAGATATGTAAAAGTATGTGCCTATATTAACTAGGGGGTTTTATGAAATTTTTCCACACAATTGTTTCTCTGTTCTTGTTCGCAGGCATCAGCGTGGCTGGCTATCAGATAGTTGCCACTATTAATGCTCCTGACGCAGACATCTCCGGACTGGGGTTTGGAAACGGCTCTCTGTGGGCCGTGGATCACGTAACTGAGTATGCCTATCAGGTTGATCCTGCCACGGGTACGATCCAGAACTCCTGGTACTGCGCTGACCCGTTCAACCCGTACACTCCAAGCGGCCTGACCTTTGCCAACAATAAAGTATACATCATGGTGAACAGGTATAATTTCCTAGCGTCATGCTACATGTACGACACTTCGGGAAACAAGCTAGGATATTTCAATCCAGCCTGTTGAGGAAGTCAACTTAACCGGGAGGTATCCGGTCTCGCCACAGGAAACGGTAAAATTTACATAGCGGGTTTCAATAGCCCATCAAATAAAGAACTTATCGAGATCTTCAGCTACACTGGAGTCGTCGGGTCTAGCCCGTTATTCATGCTTGAGCTGGGAATCGACTTTTACGATATCGCTTACTACAACAATAAATGGTGGTATGCCTGCAGCGATCCGCAATACCCCATTCGAATATACAATGGAAACGGAACCCTTGTGGAATCAATTAGTTCATCTGTTCTTCCGGCAGCCCACGGTATGACCTTCGACGGAAACGGCTATCTCTGGGTAAGCAACATGAACACGGATGAGATATACAAGATCGATCTGAATGCCTCATCACTTGACGGGGCTACCTGGGCTTCCATTAAATCCACGTTCTAGCTGATAAGGAAGATATAAATGAAGATTCTACTGCTATTTGTTTTTGTAACGGCTGGGCTGTGTATGGCTCAGGTGCCACAGTATCAAGCGGGTGAGGATATATGTTGTGCTGGAGTAGGTATCGATGTAGGCAGATATGGATCACCATGCGTAGCAGACTGGAACGGTGATGGTATAAAAGATTTGCTCGTCGGATTGTTTCAAGTGACTCCTGATCTCGGGAAAATTCGTTTCTACGCAAATGATGGCACCAACGACGCTCCTGTCTTTAACAGCTACACGGAACTTAAGGCTGATGGTGTCACTATTGCCCTTCCCGCCTATTGATGCTGCGGTGCCATGAATCCACAGGCTGTGGATTGGAACGGAGACGGTCTGCAGGATATCATAGTCGGGGATAGAAACGGTTTTGTGACTTTTTTCAGAAGAACAGGCTCAGGAGTAGACGATCTAACATCCGAGGGGCACGTGAGCGCTTACGGTACAGCGATCGATGTGGGTAATAATGCCGCACCGGTAGTAGTTGACTGGAATAACGATGGTCTACTTGATCTTCTCATTGGAAACGAGTCCTCTTCACAGGACATCAGGCTTTATCTCAATTCAGGAACCCCCTCCAGCCCGTATTTTACCGCTTGGGCATATGTTCAAACCTTCTCCTCAATGAGTTCGCAAAGATATCGCTGCTGTCCAAGGGTTTTCGATTTAAACGGTGATGGAAAAAAGGATCTGCTTGCAGGTACATGCCGATACATCTACTATAACGAAAACATTGGTACCGATGATAATCCGATTTTTGATGGCTACGAAGCCCTTCAGGATATCAATGGTGATCCTCTCAAAACAGCGTGGTTTGGGACAAGCTTCTGGGTGGATGACTGGGACGAGAACGGATCATTAGACCTTGTTACAGGCATCGATGTAGGTGAAGTTATTCTTTATCGGGCCAATTCAGTGGGTGTGGCTGAAGAAACAACCCCACAGGTTCAGACCGGCTTTACAGTGACACCGGCAATAAACCCTGTACGGCATAATTTCAACATCAATGTTCAGGTAACACGGCACAGAAACGCTGAGCTCAGGGTTTACGATTCCGCTGGAAGACTTGTTGCCACAAGGAATGTAACAGATCTGCCAGAGGGAACGAATCTTGTCACAATAGATGCCGGATCACTGGCCATCGGGGTTTACACCGTTGTCGCTACAAACGGTTCCGATATCTCAATCTGCAGGATGGTCCTTGCGGATTGATTGAAGGAGGAAGCATTACCTCCGATGGAGGTGGCCTGCTGCTTCGTGAGGTGGATCACGGGCTGAAGATCTGGGGATGATCGCCGTTGAGGTTACTGAAGCACAAGTTGAAAATGCCTTCCTTAATCTTCAGAGACTTCGAGTGTAATCTCTTCTGAATCATTTTATTTTCATTGATTTGAAGCTGTTTACGGGTAGCATATGAAGCGAGAACCGTCTGAGATCTTCGAATCAGATAAATCGGCGACTTCAGACGGCTTTTGGAAAAGCTGGTGACGGATTCGGGCTACCCTGTCAGATAATAAGTGTCGACATAATGCGCTGCAATTCCGAGTCCAGCACGGCACTGATTTATGCGCATAGCGTCGCTATGGAATCGGAAATGAATAACTCACTGGAAACCTATTGCGTTGAGATCTTCGGTGTTGTATCTTCCCTTTATGATAAAATCAGAGAAAGTGAACGAGATCAGACTCAAGTACGAGGCATTACAGCCTGAACTTGATGAACGCAGTTGCCGGCTGTGGGCAGGAGCCGAAGCAAAGTCTTTGGGGCATGGTGGAGTTGCTGCTGTTTCTTCAGCAACTGGTCTTGCAGAAAGCACAATAAGAATTGGCAGAAAAGAGCTTTCAGAGAAGCGAGACAGGGAACCCCGCAGAATTAGAAGAAAAGGTGGTGGCAGGAAACCACTCGAGATTAAGGATACTGAGCTTCTCAAGCAATTGGATGCATTAGTGGAGCCGGTCTCAAGAGGTGATCCTATGTCTCCTTTGAGGTGGACATGTAAAAGCACAAGACGCCTTGCGAAAGAGCTGACAGCACAAGGGCATCCTTGCAGTCATACAAAAGTTGGACAGTTACTTGCAGACTTAAATTACAGTCTTCAGAGTACTCGGAAGAGGATGGAAGGAAAATCTCATGCTGATCGCGATGCTCAATTTAAATTCATAAATACCAGGGTGATAGATTTTCAAAATCGAGGTCAGCCTGTTATCTCAGTGGATGCGAAAAAGAAAGAACTTATAGGACATTTTTCAAATAAGGGTCGTGAGTATCATCCCAAAGGAACTCCGGAAGAAGTTGAAACATATGATTTTCCCAGTTTAGCAGATGGCAAGGGAATCCCCTATGGGGTATATGACATGACAACCAATCAGGGCTGGGTGAGTGTAGGAACAGATCATGATACAGCTCAATTTGCAGTACAGACAATTCGTCAGTGGTGGGTTCAGATGGGTAGAACCGCTTATCCAGAAGCAAAAGAACTCTTGATTACCGCTGATGGAGGAGGCAGCAACGGTTCTCGTTGTCGATTATGGAAGCTGGAGCTTCAGAAATTTGCAAGTTGGGCACAAATAAATGTAACAGTATGTCATTTTCCCCCGGGTACAAGTAAATGGAACAAAATTGAACATCGCATGTTTTCTCATATTACTCAAAATTGGCGTGGCAGACCTTTGACAAGTCACGATGTTATTGTTCAATTAATAGCAAATACTACAACCGAGAAGGGATTAAGAATTCAAGCAGCCCTTGACTCTGATAAATATCCAATTGGATTAAAAGTGTCCGATAAAGAAATGAAAGCAATTAACCTAAAACGAGATAAGTTCCATGGAGAATGGAATTACTCAATTGTACCATC
>JAGLOJ010000093.1 GCA_023139045.1 Candidatus Sabulitectum sp. | reverse complement strand
TCAAAACCAAGAAAACGCATCTCTTGACGGGGCAACATGTTAGATTTTAAGTTACTTGGAAGCTGTGATCAAGTTCAACTCGGTGGATTCTTCTCTCTTTTCCAGAAACATCGCTGTCTTCTCGTGGAGAATCTGACGAAGTGAAGGGGATATCTGTGAAATTAATTGACTTCTCATTACACCGTATGAAAATGTGTAGCAGTTCCCGTTGTCATTTATCAGTCCAAGTTTAACAAAGCGATCAAGGGTTTCTGCCAGGCTGTATTCATCCATGGATGTGAGATTGCCCAGCAGTTCAAGATCAAGAAGCCTTCCTGCGAGAGCTGCTCTTTTCAGAACCTTCATTTCGGTAACGGTACAGCTCCCAAGCATAATCTCAATTATTGAAGAAACATCACCCGGTAATTCTTCTTCCGCAGGTTTCTGCCACAGGCAGATGTCTCCCTTGCCTATATTGAGGTAACCAGTTTCCAGACTCCAGCTGATGAGTTTTCGGAGAAAAAGAGCATTTCCACCGCTCTGTCTCATCATGTAGTCCTGTACCTCGTCCGGGATTCCGGGGTTTTTTATGGCGAAGAATACCATTGTTCTAACATCAGGGTACTCAAGAGGTTTCAGGTGGATTCTTATTAAGGGAACGCTTGTCCAGACTGGTTTCAGCAGTTTTACGGTGTCTAAATCCCGACTCATCCCAATGTAGAGGACGTTGGCCTCCGGCACAGAGGAGACAACTTCTGCAGCAAACTGAATACATCTGCTGGAGGCCCATTGCAGGTTATCAATAACCACTACAAGCGGGATGATTCGTGAGATTTCTCGGAGAATTACTCCAAAATCCCTACGATTTCTTGCTCTCTTCTCATCTGGAGTAGCAGATCCGGTTCTACCGGTTTCCTGGAAGGCAAATTCCGCAAGCTGTTCTGCTGTTGATCGCTCTATTGATTCGACTGTTTTTTTCAGAGATATCAGCTGATTTTCTGTAAGCTCGTTCAGGGCTTTTCTAACTGTGACGCCCCCGACAAATCAATCCTTCACACAACTTGCCTCTCCCGTCTGAGTACCAACCAATCTGCGTTTATTTT
>JAGLOJ010000092.1 GCA_023139045.1 Candidatus Sabulitectum sp. | reverse complement strand
GTTAGATTTTAAGTTACTTGGAAGACTATACCCAACTCCTACTTCTGTCCAGGCGATCGGCCTGAAGAATCCAGCCATACTAAAACCGGCATAATTGCTGCTGCTTGTATGCAAATACTCAAAGCTGGCACAGACACCAATTGTTCGAGAAACATCTGGACGTAAAACCGATTGAGGTGGATTATCAATACCCATCCCTGCAATGGTTGATACCGCTATGTAAACCAGGATTGAAATCAAATCATTCCTCCCTTTACTGGTTAAACTATCGATTCATAAGACGATTAGAATACTAATTAAGCGATCAGATTGCAAGAAGGGCAACACTGTAGATGATCATATTCCTTCAAGCAGCAAGAACCTGAAGGGGGTAGCATGACCACCCACAAAGCAGAGAATAAGGAAATTTCCAACCAAGTTCTGTTCATATTTCCTTTCAGAGTCCAGTGGGCTGATGTGATCAAGGCTTTCGTGGAGCCTGATCGGGTTGTAAAACATTTCGATGTACTTGAAGACTTCCAATTCAGCTTCTTTGCGGGTTGAATAGAGAGAGATAATCCATTCGGATTTGAGTGAACTGAAAAACTTTCCATCATTGCATTATCCCAGGGATCCCCCTTCCGGGACATACTCAAACGAATATCACTGGCAGCAATCAAATCGCCCAGTTTCTCTGACGCAAACTGGCTCCCCTGTCACTGTGATGGATAAGATCCCAGAATGAAGCCTCACCACGACTGCGGATAGCCATTCCTAAAGAATTGCAGATCAAGTCAGCATCAATATTTCTGCTCATTGCCCAACCAACGATCTTTCGGCTAAAGCAATCAAGAACCACTGCAAGGTAAAGCCAACCCTCACGGATTGAAGGCAGCACAAAAAGTACACTCACCGGGAATCAGGATCCTTCTCTGGAGTTACACTACACCTACAGATATTAGACCCGAATGTCAGAAAAAAGTGGGAGCAGCAATGCCGCTCCCACATCTGATTCCGTTCTTCAGTCTATCTGGTTATTACAATTCTGCGGGTAGTTACTGAACCACCGGGAGTTGTAATTCTGGCCATGTAGATTCCCTTAGGAACCTCGGTTACATTCCACACAACAGCGTGTGTGCCTGATTTGAGTTCACCGGACTCAACTGTGTTCACAGCTCTGCCTGTGATGTCGAATACAGTGATTGCAACATTGCCTGCACCATCAAGGGTGATTGGGAATGAAATTGATGCTGTGGCAGGGTTGGGGTACGGGTTGCCCACAGAAGCGGTGACAACAACTGTAGATGTTTCTTCCACTCCGACACCGTTAAGACTGCCTTCATTGGGAAGTGCATTGTGTGCAGTAACCATGTAGGTGATGTTACTGATTGCACCGATGGCGTTAAAAGTAAGAGTCACATTTCCAGATGCATCGGTAATACCAGAGGCCCAGAGATCGCTCTCGTGCTGTATGCAGACCATCGCCTGTTCAACAGGGCCATCTGCATCTGTTACATTGAAGAACGCACTGGTTGAACCTGAGGGAAGGTAGTAAGTGTGCTCTACAGTAAGGGAATGCGGTACATCCGTCCTCATGTCCATTGTGGGGTCGCCGAACCACTGGAACAGGTCCCACTCGTCTTCAGCATACTGTTCCCAGCTTCCGTATGGATTGTAGGGAGCTGCCGCCTGCATCTCAAGTTTTCCATTTATAAGGGCCTGGCCCCCCATGTAGTTGCCACCTGGCTCGGTGTAGGTGAATGGAGGGCTTGTGTACTGATCGTTGAAACTCTTGTACACACCGTAGCAGAAGTAATCATTGAAGTAGCTGTAGCTTACCTCAACAGCAGCGACTACCGCAACTGCTCCGTTGTCACGGGCAAAGAGATTTTCTGCAAAACAGTTATTAATGAACTTGCCGGTGAGGCAGTTGATGCTCATCACTATGGGAGTTTTTGCACCATTGGCCAGCCCAGCAAGGTCAGATATGTAGAATGCTGGATCACCCCAGCCCGATACTCCTCCATGGTCTCTGTGCTGGATAAGGAAAACTCCATTGTTTATGCTGGAAAGGATTCCTGCTGCATCACCGTCCCAGGTGATATCTGAAGGTACCTGCTGCCCCGCACTTGGAAGGTCGTTTCGGTAGTAGTACGGTGGTGACTGTGAGGTGTCTTTCACATACTCTCTGTTAAAGGTTTTACCGTAAATGTTCTGATAGGTATCGCGAACGGTTTCACAGGTAAACAGGAACCATCTGCCAGCAACAGTTCCGCCGTTTGCCTGAAGCATTCCAGCGCAAAGCCCGTTGTTCCAGAAGCTGCTGTCCATCAGGGGATTGAATTCCCATTTGAGTATTTTTGCCTCTACAGCGGGGTAATTATCAGTTCCGGTTACAAAACGCCCGTTAAAAATATCAGCCATGTAGTCTGAACCGTCAACGCAGGCATAGCGGTTGTCTCCGCTCATTCCATTCGTGTTGTACGGTGTAAGGTCTCCGGAGTCTCCCACGAAAAGAACAAAACTCGGTGGAATTGTCCATGTGTCGTAGGCATTCTGCACATAGGTTTTAATCTCTGTTTGAGACCAGGAACCTCCGGCAACCAGAGCTGTAAGGAAGCCCTGTTCCATTTTTTGGGCAATGAAAGTATCCATAAGGGTGCCAACGAAATCATCCCCGGCAATAATGAGGAAATCTGCAGCGGTAATGTCGTCGGCCTGTCTCCGATTGAATGCCTTTACAGGCTCAGAAGATGAACCGGTTACTGTGATTACAGGTGACCCAAGAACATCGGCATTCACAAGTGTACGTTGGAAGGTTGAATTCCAGAATCTGCTGTGAAGGCGCTTTTCGATTGAAACAGAACCTGCGAACTCTATTCTGATCAGCATCCTGGGGGATGCCGAGAGAATTCCTGTTTCAGCATTCCATTTAATCGGAGAGATATTGATTCTTCCCACGTCGACGCCGCGGAGCACACCATCACTGACCCAGGAGGCCTGTTGGGAAGGATGTACACCACTGTAGGATGACGGAACAACAGTAAAGGGAACAGCCTCGTAGGAATCGTCGGCAGGAATTGGTTGCATGGGAGCGGGTGTATAAATTCCCAGGTCAACCCAGGAGGCATTCTCTACAGTGATGCTGGATACGCCGGCTGTGGATACGGCGGCAAGAAAAGAGAGTGAGGGAATGGATGGATGCCCCTCTCCTGATGTGTTGGGTATTGTGCCTGGAATGGAAAGCTCGTGGTAGATGCTGCCTTCCCTGGTTCTCTGGTTGATTTCAATACCAGGAACATTCAGTTCTACAAGCATTCCTGTAGAGGTTGCCTCAAGAATAATTATCTCAGCTGACGGTAAGCCGTCCAGCCCGAAATCGATCCATTCAGCACCGGCTGCTGCAACAAGAATCAGCAACAGTGAAGTGAATTTCATGAATTTTCCTTTCAATTCGGCATTTGGGGGGTTTACGATTCTAATGTGAAAGAAGTTCATAAACAAGATGGCTGTAATCTGAAAACAGGAACAACTGCTGCAGTGGATATAATTTGGTTGTTAATGGATTGCTGGGTATTGCTGACGAAGGTGAAGAGAGTTATCATCTTAACGCAGGAGGTATAAATGTTTAAATACTCTTTTTTGTTCTGTGCAATTGCTTTTTTTGCAGGGGCTGTTTCTGCCGGGTCTGTCTTTATTGCCGAGTACGAGTATCGGGCCGATATCAATGTGTACGTGGTTGATTACGAGTATCAGGCTGATGCTTCGGTCTGGGTAGCGGAATACGAATACCAGGCTGAAGATGATGACTGTCTCTGGTACTTCTGCGACTACGAGTACCAGTCTGATGTAGTAATACATTATGTAGAGTATGAATATCAGGCAGATCTTAGTGTGTATTTCTGTGAATACGAATATCAGGCAGAGTGGAAAAAAACCAATCCCTGGATGGAGAGGATGCACTGACCGAATCAAAATTCATAACAGAATTTGTAACAGAGTTTGGCGGGCTTTCCGAGAAGGCGGAGGAGTTGCTTGGCAGCCAGGAAAGCAGGAAGCTTGATTTCAAGGAATCTGTTGGAGGTCTTGCTTCCGATGATCTTGTTGCTTTTGCCAATTGCGAAAGCGGCGGGACAATCCTTCTGGGAGTTAGAGAGAATAAAGACGAACAGGGCAGGCAGATTGCCGAGATAATTGGATGCCAGATAGGAGACAGAGCTAAGCTGTCCATTCTGGGTAAAGCCGGGAGTTGTGTTCCCCCGATTGAAGTTTTTGTAATTGTAGAGAACAGTGAAGGAAAAAAACCATTTCTTCGAGTTGAAATTCCTTCCGGGTTTAAAAAGCCATACAGCACATCAGGAGGAACCTACAAGATCAGGGGGGATGCCCGAAATAACCCGCTGACTCCAGACAGGCTTCTTGCTCTTTTTATGGATACAGAGAATGCCCAGTTCATCAATCGTTTCAGCCAGGCCACACAGGATCTCGAGCTGAGTCTTCACGAGCTGAAAAGCAGACTTCTTTCCGAAATGGAGGAGATCTATGAGCACGTTGATAAATTGGACAAAACTTTGAACGGTAAACGAGCACCTTAGTTGATAATATGTCAGTAGCGCCTTGACAAAATAGAAACTTACATTATCATAATGTAAAGATTGAGGCCGAAGACGAGAAAGAAGGTGTTGAAATGGGGAAAGAAAAAGAAAGAGTTCTAGAGATGGTGGCAGACGGTACAATTACTGCTGCAGAGGGTATCAAGTTGCTTGAAGCGCTTGGCTCTGCCGGTAGCAGACCTGATATGGGTAGAGCAGCCAGAAAAAGAAGAATCATTGATACCAGATCAATGATCAACGAGATTGGACCAATGATCCAGGCCACAATGGGAGATGTTTTTAAGGGCAGAAAAACTTTTGAAGCTTATGAAAACATTGATCTGGAAGAGCTGGAGTCTGTTACTGAGGAGATGGAAGAGAATAAAGAACTCGTTATCCACGGTAATGTAGATAAGGGAAAGAGCATTTCCATCTCTCTCTCCCGTAGTGAAGACAACATTCTTCGAGCCTCACTTGATAATAACGGCACAATCAAAGTGGGCAACAAAGACAATAAAAGAATTTTGCTTTGGAGAAGCGGCGAACTCAGTGTTCAGGTGCCGGACTGTCTGGCTTCAGTCAAGGTATTTTCAAGAGGTGGAGGGATAAGTTCCAGCGAGGTTAATGTTCCGGTAGAGCTGAAGACCATGGGTGGCGGTATTGATATCAGCAAACCGGGAGATAAGTTCTCCATTAAAACAATGGGTGGAGGTCTGGATATAACCCTCGATCAATCATGGAAGGGCAATTCCAAAGCCAAGACCATGGGTGGTGGTATTGCTATTCACCTCATTGATGAAGTACCGGTGCTTATCAATGCAACTACTCTCGGTGGATCAATTGATGTGGTTGGGAATAATCCTCAGATCATTTCTGAATCAGGAAAGGGGCATGGGAAATCAAAAATAACTGTACTGTACGGGTCTCAGGAGGATCCTTCACAGCTCACAGTTACTTCCATGGGGGGAGGAATCGAGATAGAAGGGGAAGTTGATGAGTAAAACAGCAGCACCTTCCCGGTGCCCTTCGTGCAACGGAGTGCTTAATCCAGTTAAATATGTCTGTTCAGAGTGTAAAACTGAAGTTTCTGGAGATTTCGCAATGTGTTCTTCCTGTTCTCTTGAAGGTGATAACAGAAGCCTTCTTGAGCTGTTTCTTCTCGCCAGAGGTAATCTGAAAGCGGTCCAGCGCATGCTCGGAGTTTCCTATCCCACAGCCAGAACCAGGATCGAGGAAATGTTTAATGCCCTCGAGAACCGGATGGAAAAGAAAGGTACGTCAATCAGCGTGCTTGAACAGCTTCACCGGGGAGAAATAAGTGTGGAAGATGCCCTTGAAACTCTAAGTGAGAACTCTTTGGAGTGAATATGAAGTACAGAATGTTTGTGTTGTCAGCTGCGTGTCTTATTGCCTCTTGTGTTGTTATAAAGTTAAACCGTGATCTGCTTGAGGTCAGGACAAATGAGTTTGAAATGGCACCTGGCTCTGAACTCAGTTTTTATAACACCAACGGAGATCTGGAAGTTGCCGAGTGGGAATCGGATTTCATTCTGATTGAGACTTCCATCTACGGTGATTCGGGCAGGGGTATACCTGAGGGGCTGGATATCAGATTTGATGAGTTTGAGGATCATCTTTCCGCTACTGTAGATTATCCGGGAAGAAACATTTTCAGTTCAGTAGACTTTTCAGTAAAAATTCCATTCGACATGGAATACACAGTCAACCAGACCACTACAAACGGAGAGACTCTCATTATCGGTGCTGTTTTTGCAAATGTAGAAACCACAAATGGAGATATTCACGTTGAGGTTCTTTCTTCACACAGTCTTACAACCACCAATGGTGACATCACTGCCTTGTTGTACAGACAGAATGATGTGGTCACCGTTGAAACCACAAACGGCGATATATTGATTGAGCTGCCCGATTTGATAGGTATTAATGTAAAGACGAGGAATGGAGATATCGTTGTTGAAGGTGTGAAAATGGATGATGATGTTTTCATTGACGGAGACTGGATTGCCAGAATTGAAACCACTAACGGAGATATATGCGTGACGCGAACCAACGCATTTTGATGTGAATGAATAAGCGTTTCGGTAGTTATGAGCTAAACCTGTTTCAGCAGATGAACGATGGTATTGTTCTCCTCAACGGAGATTTTATCATCGAGTATGCCAACCCGTCTTTCCTGTCTCTTGTTCAAGCTTCCTCTCTTGAAGAAATTTCAGTTTTTGAATTCCATGAATTTGCAGCAACAGAACAGGACAAGATACTTCTGAGAGAGCTGCAATCCTCTTCTCTGATGGAAGTATCCCTTTCCACCCGGACCATGAACAGAAAAGTAATTCCGGTGGAATTATCTGTTTCTCCCAGAGTAGATCTGCAGGGGATCATTCTGGGTTACACTGTTGCAGTACGGAATATTTCACTACGCAGGAATGATCGGGATCGCCTTCAGCAGACCATGGAGAAGTACAGAGATATAGCATTCTGCGATTTTGACTGGCTGTGGGAGATTGACTCTGCAGGAACCTATACTTACGCTTCTGCCTCTGTTCGGGAGTGTATGGGGTACTCGCCAGAGGAACTTTTCGGGCAGACTCCTTTTGATTTCATGAGCAGGGAAGAGGGAATGCGGATTGCTTCAATTTTCAATCGTATTGCCTCAAGAAATGAGAGTTTCAATAATCTGGAGAATCGTTGCATAACCAAAAGCGGTGATGAAATAGTTGTTGCCACAAGCGGTGTACCTGTGTTTGATGAAGGTGGCAAATTGAAGGGATACCGCGGCGGAGACAGGGATATAACAGAACAGGTTAGAATTGCCGGGGAGCTGAAGAATTCTCAGGGAGCTGCTCAAAAAATGCTGGAGAGCCTCCCGGTTGGTGTTGTTATCATCGACAGCAGTAAACGCATCAGACAGATCAATGATCGGGCCTGCCTTGTTATTGGAAGGGAGATGAACGAGCTTATTGGAGAGATGTGCCATTCTGCTATCTGCCCTTCCCTGGTTGATCAGTGTCCCATTCTTGATCTTGAAAAGAAGATCGACAGGGCGGAGCATTTCGTTCTTCATAAAGATGGTCGCAAGATCCCTGTTGTGAAATCTGCTATTCCAGTTCGAATCAACTCGGAGGATTTGCTTCTTGAAGTGTTTATCGATGTTTCAGAGATAAAGTCTCTTGAGAAAGAATTGAATGAAAAGAACAGAGAGCTCAGACAGGAGATTGAAAGTCTGAAGCAGAATGTTGAAACAAAACACACTCGAAATCAAAAAAACAGGAAACACCGTAAAAAACATTTATCAGACAAGATTGCCGCCCTTGGCGGCATCACCGGCATGGTTGATATGCTTCTGGAAGCAGAGCAGGCAGAAGAACAGAGAAGTATGCTTATCGCCGTTCAAGCCGAGTGCATGAAACTGACTGACGCAGTTCATCTCTTGCAGGATAAAATGGATGATTTTCAAGGGGGGTTTTCCCGGGAATGCCATGAGTTCCTTATCAGGAAGCTGCTGAGGCTTGTTGCTGCCCCCCTTCGGGACAGGTGTATCAGTATTGATGTGCAGGTTGATCCACTGCTCCCTGATCTTTTCTATGGACCTGTTCGCGGGATAGAAAGTGTTCTACGGGTTCTTCTGGACTATTCTCTGTCTCTATTGTCAAACGATGCCATTGAAATCGGAGTCACATATTTATCTTCAAATGAGCAAACAATGGAGATTCGGTTTTCTGTAAATATCTCGGGAGCAGAGTTTTTTCCAGAGTCAGTCAGTCAGTTCTTTGCGGATGAAGACTCACCTGCTTTTGACAGAAGAATGACAGCCTGCAGAGAGTTTGCTCAGGCATCCGGCGGTGAATTGCATGGCCGCGATGATTCAGGTTCAGATTTCGCTTTCTGGCTGACCATACCTCTTGAGCAGCGCATCGATCAGGGTTTGATGGAGAAGATTACACTGGATGGCACTCATGTGCTGGTTATGGAGAACGACAGGCAGTTGCAGAGTGTATATCTGAAAATGCTTGAGAGCAGTGGCTGCCGGTGTACCGCTGTGGCGGACCGTACAGCTGCTCTTATGAAGCTTCGGGAGGCGGCAGAGTGTGGTGATCCTGTTCAGATTGCTATTCTTGATGGTGACTGTTCCGGAAAGGATGGGTTGGTAACAGCAAGACTTATCAGGCATGACAGTGTTATAGCAAGCAGAACTAATATGGTGATCTGTTCTTCTCAGATAAAAACAGGGGATGTCGATGCGTACAAGGCTGAGGGCTGTTCTGCTCTTCTGCGCAAACCTGTGAGTCTTTCCACTCTGAGGAATTGCCTGATTAAGCTGGTTGGCAGATCCGGTGAAGATCTTCCCATTATTACGGAGTATTCTCTTCCCTGAAAGTGACTTGAACATCAGTTTTGTGATTTCCGACTCCCTGTGCTATTATCGGAATATAGAAACTTTGCCAATGGCATGAACGAGAGGTATCCAATGGTATTTAAAAGATATGCTCTGATAGCTGCCCTTCTTTTTCCTCTTGTTTCCTCAGCAGAAATTCCTCCGGGATACTACGATTCCGCCGAGGGGTTCTCCGGGCAGGCGCTTCAGTGGGCTCTTCATGACATTATTGATAACCACACGGTGAAAAGTTACAGCTATCTCTGGACGGCATTCTGCACCACTGATGACAGGTACGGTGACAAGGTCTGGGACATGTATTCCGATATTCCAGGAGGTACTCCACCCTATACGTATACCTTAATCGTTGACCAGGGCGGTTCTGCCGGCGAAGAAGGAATAGGCTACAACAGAGAACACTCCTGGCCGAAAAGCTGGTTTGGTGATGGCTCTCCCATGAATACAGATCTTTTTCACATAATTCCCACAGATATCTATGTGAACAACCGCAGAAGCAACTATCCCTATGCTGAAGTGGGCAGTACAACATGGACATCCATGAACGGCAGCCGTCTCGGGTCTTCTATCACTACGGGTTATTCAGGAATGGCCTTTGAGCCGGTGGATGGCTACAAAGGCGATTTTGCCCGTAACTATTTCTACATGGCCACCAGATACAAAGGCGAGGACAATGGCTGGCCGGGAAGCGCAATGACCGACGGAGCTGATCTTGAAGACTGGGCCGTTGATATGCTGATGGATTGGCACCAGAGCGATCCCGTAAGCACCAAGGAACTGGACCGCAATGAAGCTGTGTACGCAATACAGAACAACAGAAATCCTTTCATAGATCACCCCGAGTATGTGCAGTACATTTACGATCCGCAGTCCGGTATTGAGCACGGGGTTGAACCGGCAGTTGTCTTTTTTCAAACTGCACCGAATCCTTTCACATCAACTGCGGTTATCAGTTATAACCTTGCATTCAATGAAACGGTTTCACTGCACATCTACGATATCAATGGCCGTCTGGTTCATACCTTGCAGGATGACCTTCAAGTTACAGCCGGTTCTCACCAGGCAGTATGGACAGGAACGAATCAAAGCGGTGCTGCCATAGCATCCGGTATCTACTTTGCAGTTTTGAACACAACCTCTGACAGTTCAACCTTGAGAATGGTCTGCGTAAGCCGTTGACTTGAACTGAAATCTGGCTCTCATGAGAGGGACAACGGGTTGAATACCTTATTGCATGAAAAGCTACACCTCTGCACACAGTCAGCAAACAAGTTTCACGGCAGGTTATCCTGACCGGAACAATCTTCCTTTCGACGCTCCGTACGAAGAGTGAGTATACACCAACAGTAAGCACGAGATCGTTATCTGTAAATTCCAGAGTTTCCAGCCCCTCTGAATTTAGCGATGTAATTATTGAATCCGACATTTCCGAGCTTGCAGAGCCTCTGATTTGTTGCAGACCTGTTGGCTTGGTAAGAGTACCCCTTGAAGAAGGTTTCCATCAGGTCGAGATTCCTCTTCAATCGCAACGCTATCAAGTGAAAGAAGCATAACGGTAATAGCTGATCCATTTAATCTGAGGAGGGTCTAATTCCCCGCATTGGGGCGTACAATCAGTTTTTGTATTCTTGGTGTATGAGTGAACATATTTACAAGAGCCATAATAAGTCGTTGCTAATGTACCATTTGGTTTTTCCTGCAAAGTATCGTCGGAAGGTTTTCAGCAAGGGTTGAGATTTCCTTGCGTGATATTTGTTTGGAAATTGGCAGACGTTATAAAATATATTTTGTTGAGATAGGAATGGAAGCGGATCATGTGCATTTTTGGGTGCAGGATGATGAATCACCTCTTCACCTGGTTACCTTTGATTCACCATTTGAAATAATGTCAACTGAAGTTCCTCAAAGAATATGGGTGAATGTAATGGGAAGCAATCCGTCCACCTTTCAGGATGATAGCCTTCCTGTAGATTATGTGAACTGGCTGGAATGCCAGGAATTCATTGACTGTCTAAATACTATTGATCCAGACTACAATTACAGGTTGCCCACCGAAGCAGAGTGGGAGTATGCCTGCCGGGCTGGAACAGAAACCTATTTCTACTGGGGAAATGACAACTCGACCGGAACGGTTACTCAGTATGGATGGTACAATCCCAACTCTGGAAGTACTACCCATCCGGTTGGCTCTCTTGAAGCTAATTCATGGGGTCTCTATGACATGAGTGGTAATGTCTGTGAGTGGTGTCAGGATGTAGACCATGATGATTATGCCGGGGCACCAACTGACGGCAGTGCCTGGTATTCAGGTGGTAATCAGGGCTATCGCATACACAGAGGTGGCAGCTGGAGCAACCAGGCTCAGTTCTTGCGCAGTGCAAACCGCAGCAGTCTCAATGAAGAGCTGCGAAGCATGAGCTGTGGATTGAGATTGGTCAGGAAAGCAAAGTAATGCACTGATTGCAGGCGTGCAATCAATATGGTACAGTAAAATACACCACATTGTACTGAAATATGTCGGGAACAAGCTGCTTTAGTAGAGAACTAATTATGCATTTATGATGATTTGCTGTAGAGTCGCCACAAAAAAAATGGTGACCCCAACGGGGATCGAACCCGTATTGCCGGCGTGAAAGGCCGGTGTCCTTACCATTGGACGATGGGGCCACTGCGAAGCGAGCGGTACGATAACATTTTCACCCGTTCTCGTCAACATCACCTTGACGAGAACTGCATGGTGAGCCGCGGGGGGATTGAACCCCCGACCCTCTGATTAAAAGTCAGATGCTCTGCCAACTGAGCTAGCGGCCCACCGCAAGCGGTATCATACTAGTTCCCGCTTAAATGGGGCAACTGATGACCGGAGTTCGGAGAGAGGTTATATTTGGCCTATGGCTAAACCATACAGATTGAACAACTGGCTGATATTCGCTGAAGAATCTGTACTTTCCACCCAGAAATGGTTGCGAAAGAGGGTTGCCGAGCTGTCTGACCGTACCGTAATTCTCGCTGGAACCCAGACTTCCGGCCGCGGAAGAAGTGGCAGAGAGTGGAGGTCTCCCGTCGGGGGGTTTTATACCAGTTTTTTACTGAAACCTTCTCCTCCAATTGTTCTGGCACCGTGTGTGTCTCTGCTTGCAGCAGTAATACTGACTCGTCTGCTTAAGCAGCAAGGTATGCAGGCTTTTGTAAAATGGCCCAATGATGTAATAGTGGAGGGGAAGAAGGTCGCCGGAATGATAGCAGAGGCCGGATCATTCCCGGAAAGCTGGTTCATCCTTGGAATTGGAGTCAATTTAACTGAAGCTCCCTTCATCCCGAAGAGGGAATTTCTTCCTGCCGGGTCATGGGCGGAATTTGGGGATGCTCCTGCTGCGGATGAACTTTTACAGAATTTCCTTATAGAATTTGACTCCAGCTGGAGTAACAGAGAAGACAATCCCCTGGACGGAATTACGGAAGAACTGGATTCCATCCTCTGGCAAAAAGGAGAGCAGGTAACGCTCTCAGGGGGTTTGGATACTTTTCAGGGCTTTGTCAGTAGGATTAATAGAGATGGTTCCCTTGTGCTTTTGACGGACAGCGGTGAAAGACAATTTGTTTCCGGTGAACTTCTGACTGTTCCCGAAGAAAGAGGGTAAGATGACCAAGAGAGAAAAATGCACCTTTGTTCTGGACACCAATGTGGTTCTTCACGATCACCAGTGCCTTGATCATTTTCAGGAGCATGATGTTGTCGTTCCCATTACTGTTCTCGAGGAACTTGATTCATTCAAGAAGGGTAATGATTCCATCAATTTCTCTGCCAGATCCTTTATCCGACAACTTGATTTTCTGGCAGATGAAGGTCTGCCACCAGAGGGTATTCCACTGGGAGTGGGCAGAGGGCGGCTTATAGTACGGCATGCTCAGAATGGTATCCAAGCCCTTGACGGCATATTTACAGAGGATACACCGGATCACAGGATTCTTGCAGTAGCTGCGGAACTCCAGAGACAGATGCCGGATGAGAATGTTGTTCTAATAAGCAAGGATATTAATCTCAGGATGAAAGCACTGGCAGTTGGCCTGACTGCTGAGGATTACATCACTGACAAGATTGACTGTCCTGACGATCTCTATGCAGGCAGTGCATTGATAGAGGGCGTCTCAGAGGACGCTATCTCGGCCCTGTACGAACAGCCGTATTCCGTAGATCCGGAACTGGTATCACTCGAAGAAGAACCCACTGCAAACCAGTTCTATATTCTCAGGAATGGAAGCAGAAGTGCCCTCGCCTGCCAATCACCAGGGGATAACCTGCTGCACCGGGTTCGAAAGTGCAGGGCATTCGGTATTGACCCCAGAAATGCAGAGCAGGCCTTCGCGCTCCATGCTCTACTTGACCCTGAGATTCAGCTGGTTACACTCACAGGAAAGGCGGGAACAGGTAAAACCCTGCTTGCTCTGGCTGCATCCCTGGAGCTCAGGAAGAAATACAGACAACTCTATCTTGCCCGTCCTGTGGTTCCTCTGTCCAACAGGGATATGGGTTTCCTGCCCGGTGATATCCAATCCAAGCTCGACCCCTACATGCATCCACTGTGGGATAATCTGGGTGTAATCAAGAACAAATACGTCAAAGAGAGTGGGGAATACAAGATGGTGCAGGATATGATAGATTCGGAAAAACTCATTATCACTCCTTTGGCCTACATCAGAGGAAGAAGTCTGAACAAGGTATTTTTTATCGTTGATGAGGCTCAGAATCTTACTCCACATGAAGTGAAAACAATCATCACCAGAGCAGGCGAGGGAACTAAATTCATCTTCACCGGAGACATCTATCAGATAGACACACCATATCTTGACAGCAGATCCAACGGTCTTGCCTACCTTGTGAGCAGAATGAAAGGGCAGAGCATCTATGCCCATGTCAACCTGGTAAGAGGTGAGCGAAGCAAGCTTGCTGAACTGGCCAGTGATATCCTCTGATGGATAGCAGGGCATTTCTGAAAACATTATTGGGAATTGTCTGCATTGCTCTTTCCTTCGTTCTTTTTGCTCTATTCACTTCTCATAGTACAGATGGAGTAATACTGGGAAGATGGTCAGTCTCAATGGCTCTTTTGCTGTTTGTTTTACTAATCTTTTTTCTTACCGCCGCTCTGCTGCTCGTTAAATCGAACTCTTTTCATAAACGGCTTTCTCCCCCTGCAGCTAAAATCCCGGATTTTAGTGCAGGCCTTCTAACCACTGTGCTGCCTGTTCTGCTTTTTCTTGTCTGGTTTCTGTTTCCTGTTCCCATTCTTCAGAGAAAAACCTTTGTTACAGGAATTGCACTCTTTTCACTGACTCCGGGTCTGATACTGATGGCTCTCTATGAACCACGTAGACAAAAAACCGCTCTGGGCGGAACGGTTGTTATGGTATTTTCTATCGTTGCTGCTATTGCTCTGGCGGAGTTTGTTCTGCATGCCTTCATGCCCAGGAGCATTTTCAATCCGCGATTCGGTCTCAGGCCATATCAGAAAATCTCTCTTGAGGTGGATCTTCCCGGAGTGACACCGGGGGGAACTTTATCTACAAATATGTGGGGTTTGCGCGGAGACGACCCTCCTGAACAATGGGACGAATACCTGACCATTGTAACTGTGGGAGGAAGCACCACAGCTAACTATTACCTTGATGACAGATTGACCTGGTCACACATTATCCAGAGCAGGTTGCGGGAAATACAGCCACTGACCTGGGTTGGAAACGGCGGAATCCCCAGACACTCGTCAGATACACATTCTCTTTTTGTACGTGAAGTGCTATCGCAGATTAGGCCGGATGTGGCTCTGTTCCTTGTAGGAGTGAACGACATGGGTCCATTTCTTCGAGGGAGTGTCTGTTCCGTTGAAAGGCTTCCCGATTCAGGGGCAAGGCAGGTGCTCTTTTCTCGCAGTATGGTTCTTCAATTGATGTACAAACTTAAAAAAGTCTACATAGATGGTGCACCGGTCATTACCCAGAGTGTGGATCCATATTATCGTGAAGTCCCCATGACAGAAGAAGAGGCTTCGCTTCCAGCGGATTTGCATGACCTGCTGGGTGATCCTGAATATTATCAACGGCGGATCCGACTTATTATTCAAGAGTGTCGAGTTCTTGGAATAACACCTGTTTTCATGACCCAGCCAATTCTCTTCCAGAATAATGACCACTGGAGAGGAATACTTGAGGTAACCCAGTGGCTCGAGGGTTCGGAAAATCCATTGTCGGCGGCCTCATTTTCGTTGATGCTGGGAACACTGAACAATGATCTGATTGAAGTTTGCCTTCAGGAGGATGTTGCTGTATTTGACCTGGCTTCAGAAATCCCGCACAGCAAAGATTACTTCTACGACACCATGCACATGACTGAGCTTGGAGCAGAACTTGTTGGCGAAAAAGCCTCAGGATTTCTTGTTGAATACCTGGAGAGTGAGGAACTGCTGTGCCAGGGAGACTAATAGAGGTATTTCTTCCAACAGATGGAGCTGGCCAGATCTTCAGTAAGCGATCTCAGGATTACTTCCATCTGGACGGAGCGACTGTCTGAAACCCATTCTCAGCTTCACATTCTTTCCGATTCCGCCAGTAGTGACTTTCTCACTGAAAAGTTGATCTCTGCCCTTGCGGATACCCTGGAAGACATCAGGATCATCTGTCTTCCTGTGGAGGCTTCTTTTCCAGAGGAGAAAAGTTCATCCGGCATGATAAGCTATGACGAGTTAAAGCAGGACATCGTTGAAATGACCAGCCCTTCGCCGTCGACATGGATCCTGTTCCTTCAGAGATCACTGCTCGAATTCAGGCGGGCCCTTCCGATATTGTTCTGGTTCTGGCTTCCGGGGCGGCAGGCGCTATTGCCCTCTGCACTGGTGGTTCATCAACCCTTATAGGTGTAATGGTTGTCGTGGCACTTATGCCTCCTCTCGTGACCGCTGGCCTTCCCTGGGGAGGGGGATATTCAGGATGGCAGGGGGGACTTTCCCTGTTTGCTCTAAATCTGGCCTGCATTGTGGTTTCCGGTTCTGTAGTGTTTGTTATACGAAAGCTGATCAGATTAGAGCAGAGGGGCTTTCTTCATTAACGCCATGTGTCCGGCACGGAACCATTTGGGAGTGGATTGGAGTACCGGAATCACAGCGGGATCCGACCTGAAAACATCTCTGATAAATTCTCTGGCTTCTTTTCTTGGATCCGATCCGTCAACACTCTGGAATGGTCGATAAAACCGCAGTACAGGGGCATCACTGTCGTATTCTCCCGGCATTATTCCGAACTCTGCCGCCCTGTCAGTAAGTTCGCATTTTTCCGGCAGGTTGAAAACCGACAGATTCATGTAATCAATTTTCCCCTTCAACCTTCTAACCAGACCAAGAGTGAGCTCTCTGTCCTTTTCAGTCTCACCGGGCAGACCGAAAAGAAGGTAGACATAGTTTCTCATACCGGAGGCTGATATTTCTGTAACAACCTTCTCGGCAGTATCAGGAGAAAATCCTTTCATAAATCTTTGAAGAATGCCACTGCTTCCACTTTCAACCCCGGTCTGCAGCATAAGGCACCCGGAGTCAGCCATTCTTTTCAGAAGACCACTTTTCAGCCATTCTCCCTGAGGTCTGGCGAAGCCGTAGAAGCCTGAAGTTTTCTCTCTGAACAACGGCAGCATTTCCTCGACTGCCTTTACAGGTATTGCTGAATCAATCAGGTGGATTACAGGATTATGCGGTCCACCTTCCAGAATTCTCTTCAGATTTCTTATGGAAACATCCATGTAGGGTTTGTCTCTGTCCGGACAGAAAAGACACTTGTTCCAGATACAGCCTGTGGTAAGGGGAAAAGGAATCACCGGCCTGGAACTGAAGTATTTCCACCGGTCAGCGAACACCGGCCATTCAACCTTTGAGAGAAATGGTTGATCTTCTCCAGTGAGGGATCTTCCGTCATCCATTGCGATTTCCCTGAAACAGCTTTTAAGGAGTTCTATTCCACTTCCAGTGTCTTTCAATGCAGAAGCCAGAGAACCACCAACAGTTACCCGTATTCCTGATTCCTCAAGAAGCCAGGCTATTTCCACTGCTGCCGGGAGCTGGGAAAGATATGCCAGTGAAATCAGTCCATGGTCAAATGTTCCCCTGCTGCGTTTCAACCAGAGTTTGAAATACTCACTGAAAGGAGTTGAACCACTTTTCGCCAGGGTGATAAGTTCTTCAGTAGAATGAGCAATACCCGGCGGTACACTGTCCATCAGTGATAGCTGCCATCCTGGGAATTTCTTTTTGTATGACTTGAGAACTGACTGCAGAACACCACAGACACTTCTGTGTTTGTGGGGATCGTAGAACTCTGTTCCCGGAGATATCAGATACTCAAGGGAGGGAACACAGTTGGCAAAACCTGCCTTTGGGGCATGCTCAAGGAACAGCCATCTGAAGAAACCCAGAGACAGATCGTGGATTGGTGCCTCAATACCCCTGGCAGCCAGCCCCCCGGCGAGCATGAATGCACCTGCCGGAACTTCTGAAGGGGTTATTACAGGTGGAGAAATAACTGATTTGCGATCCACTTTTCCTCTTTCTTGAGTATGGGGAAGATAACATCCACCGGGAACTAATACCAGAATATGGTTTCGGAATGCTAAAGTGAATATCTTACCTGTGTATGATTAATTCAATAGCGACTGTTCTGCTTTGTACTTTTGCCGCCCAGAGTGGTGATCAAACCGTACTCTCAACGGCAGAGCGGTTCTTCTACAGGTGCGATTACCAGCAGGCTGCAGATATGATCGATTCTCACAGCTGGATCGATAACTCTTTCTGGAGTAAGGCAGGTCTGATCCGGGAACTCTGTGATGGTGGCTGGAGCATAGAGTGTCCGGCAATGCCACGTGGAAACTTTCACCCGTTTATCTCTTCTGTTACGATTTCTGTAAGCGGAGAATTCCAGATCGGTGATTCTGTTCGAGTGATGGTTCCTCTACCCGCCATGTTGCCGTGGCAGATCCCATCCGGCACACCGGATATCACAGTTACCGGTATCTCCGGTTCTGCGGAAGCAGCTCAGGGCTGGCTTCTGCTGGAAGGTACAGCAGACGGAGCATTTGAAGTAAAGGTTTCCCAGCAAGTGAGCATAGATCCTCCTGTGTTTCCCGGTGCCGACGCCCCGGGCTGTGCTGAGGCCATGGTGCCGTTTCCAGGCGAGGATCTGTTTCTGGACAGATGTCTGGATACAGATGTTTTCTGGGCAGGTGGAGATATTGTATATATGAAATCTGTTGTTCTTGCCGCAGGCGAACCAAATCCCATGCGACTTCTTGAGAGGGTAATAGATGCAGTATCTGTTTTCTACAGCAAATACGCTCCTGTTGTGGATGGCGTTCTTCTAAAACCTGTTTCAGAAATGACCCTTGATGAGGAGATGAATAATTCATTTGGAGGTGCCACTCTGGGTGCATCTGTTCTCAGAAGGTGGCAGATACCAACCCTCGTTGTTCCAGGGAGGTGGAGTGAAACTGGGTCTTCGGGGTTCCTGCTGGCCACTTTTGTAAAACCATTCGGATGGATGGTGATATCCCCGTACCCCGATGGCTTTACTGCGCTTGGAAGCTTTGATCCGCCCTTTATGAAAAGCTGGTTCAATGGACTCGCAGGAATTACCTTTCAGGCGGAATACCTGGGAAGTGACGGTTTCTGGCATGCAGTACCGGTGAATTCACCGGAATTCACACATACTGTGGAGATCCTGACCCTGTGAACACATTCCTTCATTTCGATCTTCAGTTGCTGAAGTTTGTCAATCTTCAACTGGCCGACCCGGTGTTCACCAGAATAATGCTCATCATTACAGACAAGCACAACTGGTATCCCTTCATTGCCGTTGCTGTGGTTCTTCTGCTGTTTGCAGGAAGAAAACTTCCCCATCCTGGAAACAAGTTTGTCCGAATCAATCCCAGGGTATTTGTTTTCGGGTTGATTCTTTGTATTGCACTTACAGATCAGGCGGGGACATTCCTGAAACACAATGTAAAAAGAACCCGCCCAAATCGAGATGAGATAATTTCCGTCCAGTTGGATTGCCGCTTGCAGACTGGTGGAAGAAGAAGTTTCCCGTCAAATCACGCTGCAAACTCTGCAGGACTTGCCGTATTCTCCTCTCTTGTGTATCCACCGGTGGTTTTGCCTGCCATGCTCTTTACATTTCTTGTGGGTTTCAGCCGTGTTTATCTTGCAGTCCACTATCCATCTGATGTGCTTGCCGGATGGCTTGCAGGCTCTCTGTCCGGTCTGCTTATCTGGTTTATCCTGCGAAAAAGGCTGAGAAGACCGGGCATCAGCGGATTTGCCAATATGTTCCGTTTCCATCAGCATCAGGCTACCGGTTCTCCCGGTGAGATGTGGGCAGAAAAGAGCTGGAAATCTCTTGACGGATTCGAAGTAAAGGGATACCTGCTTAAGGGTTCAGAGCAACTGGTGATCTTTGCCCATGGACTTGGAGGTTCATTTCTCTCCCGGATCGAACTGGGGGAGAAGCTGAAGGAGCTGAACGGTACATCTTTTCTTCTTGTTCCCATGCGGGGAAGTGATGGCCATCCATCCAGACTTGCAACCGGAGGGGTAGATGAAGTCCATGACATTCTCGGAGCATTGAGATTTGCAGAGGAAGCTGGATACAAATCCGGGAATACTGTTGTTTACGGAACATCCATGGGGGGATCATCGGCTGTTAAAGCCTGTTCACTGGCAGGGGAACTTGTTCCTGCCGGAATTGTTGTTCATGGGTCATACAGTTCCTTTTTTCTTGCTGCCAGGCGTCGGACAGGGAGAGTCGGCAGAACCATTTTAAGACTCTTCATGCCGGGGTGGGCGATGAGAAGCCTTGAGAGGTTCAAACCTGTTTTCTGGCTTTCGTATTTGAGCAGGGGTTGCGGCGTGGAGTATATATATGGCGACGGGGATAGAGTTTCTCCACCGGAAGAGGGTGAGCTTATGGCAGGATACACCGGCAGCGAAGTCTGTGGCGTTACTGTTCTTGCAGGTCAGGGTCATCCAACCGGAAGAAATGCCTCAGAGAATGATCTTGTCATCGCGCTGAACAACTCTCTGAACAGGATTTGGAATAGAAAAAAGGTGAATGTTAATGAGTATATACAAGCAGGCAAATGAACTCTCCATGGCGCTTTCTTCTCTTCTTCGGAAGATGAAGGAATCTATGGGTGAAGTAGAGGGTGTTCCGGTTCAGAACCGCGAGGAATATTCTCAATTCCAGTCACTCCTCACCACTTCCGTGTTTCTTCAACGGGATCTTGACGAATTCCTCGACAAAGCAATGACAGTGGGTGAGCAGGACCGTGAAGGCCCCATTGAGGTTCTTGACTTTTCCAGTGAATGGGATCGCTTCGAGTAGTCTTCAATCAGTACATGTCTGTGGTCATCCGTACCTTCTCTTTGCATACCAGATTGCTATTATGCCTGCTGCTCCTATTGCCAGCATGATGGTTGCACTCATACAGAGTGATTCCTTGCGACCCATAGAGACTCCTTCTTCAGTGAGAACTGGCAGGGTGACCCAGCTGTAGCCACCAGGGCGCCACTCTACAACAGACTCCCCCCTGACTGAGCCGATTCTTCCCCCGTCCATACGCCAGGTCCATCTGCTTTCCGGGAAGATGACTCTATACCCTCCCTCGATATTTTCAAGGATTCTTTCACCTGGATTAACCGATAAGTTACGCAGCGATCCAATTATGGCCACAATAGTATCCGGATGAACTGTGTCATTGTCATTGCTACGGTATTGAAATTCAATCCACCGGTCAGCATCGTATGAAGAGAGATTTACAAGAAACTCCTCCGGAGTGGCCGCATCCATTCCCGTTGAGATGACCATTGCATAAAGAATAAAGATCAGTGACAAGAAAACCTCCGTTCTCAAGGTAAGTTCATTTATAGCTATACAGGGATGTATCCGGTAGCCCTGGCCGGAGTCAATTCCAGGGGATTTTGAGCCCTGGAAGATTGACATCAATTTTTCCGGAGAGTATCCGGGAATCCAGTTTATTCGTGGCTTTCAACCACTTG
>JAGLOJ010000091.1 GCA_023139045.1 Candidatus Sabulitectum sp. | reverse complement strand
GTGCTCTGTCTTCGACCGAATAGAAACTGCAGCAAGGCGTGCAGCTGATCTTGCAAAACAGATGCTGGCATATTCCGGTAAAGGTAAATTCCTTATTGAGAACATCAATCTGAATGAAGCGGTAGATGAGATGACCCACATTCTGGAAGTATCCATTTCGAAAAGAGCTGTGATCAAATATCACTATTCCGATAATCTTCCTCTGATTAAAGCCGATGCCACACAGATAAGACAGATAATCATGAACCTTGTTACAAATGCTTCGGATGCGATTGACAAGACCAGCGGTGTGATATCCATCACAACCGGAACGATGAACTGCAACGATGACTATCTTGCCAGCACATACATTGATGAGGCTCTAAATGCAGGACTGTATGTATACGTGGAAGTTACCGATACCGGCTGCGGAATGAACGTGGACACCCTGAAAAAACTGTTCGACCCGTTCTTTACCACCAAGTTCACCGGGCGTGGTCTTGGTCTGTCTGCCGTTCTGGGGATAATCAGAGGTCACAAAGGTGCCATCAAGGTCTACAGTGAGCCAGACAGGGGCACTTCAATCAAGGTGTTCTTCCCTGTGTGCGATGCTGATGGTGATGGTACGAGTAAAACTACCGGAACTGCTGAAAGCCAGCCAGGCAGCCGGTGGATCGGCAGTGGTACCATCCTGCTTACCGATGATGAGGAACCCATACTGTCTGTTGGAAAGCAGATGCTTCAGCGTCTTGGTTTTGACGTACTCACCGCTTCCGATGGGCAAGCGGCAGTGGAGCAGTTCCGTAACCATTCGGGTGATATCGTTCTGGTAATTCTCGATCTCATCATGCCCCGCCTCGATGGCGAGGAAACATTCCGTGAACTCCAGCGCATACGAAAGAATGTACCGGTAATAATGTGCAGCGGATACAACGAACAGGAAATTACCCAGCGATTCTCAGGCAAACCGATCGCTGGTTTCCTTCAGAAACCATACATGTTCAATGACCTGAAAGCCAGAGTCAGAGAAGCGCTGAAGTACCAGAAGCCTGACTAACAAGCGCTCCCGTGCGTTGGCACTGTATGCTGCAATCCGCACTGCCGGCTGATATTCTTTGGAAACTCAAGGGGAAAGTTCAAGAGTCTGATAATTGAACACACTGCCACGTATTACCCTTTGAATAAAGACAGCCAGCTTTTTATTGCCAAGCAGTTCTTCCAGCTCATTCGCTTCTGCAATTGCTTTCAGCTCTTCATCCAGAGCCAGGTACTTGAGATTGCGCCTTCTCGCATAATATGTCCTGCGTGGTTCCAGCCAACGGGAGAATTTCCGGGAAGCAGTCTTCAGCCTTGTAACATTGATACCTCCTCGCCTGTAAAGCTTAATCATATCTCCCAGCAGTATGGATATCTCATCACAGAGACTGAATTGACCCCGGAAGAGGCTGTGCGGGATCAAATCATCCATGACATGCTCAGTCCAGATTGTATCAATTCTGCTGTAGAACGATTTTGTGTATCCGGATGCGGGATTACCGTAAAAGTTCCTGTTAGAGTAGAGTTCAACAATCTTCCCGTAAATATCCGGATACTGTTTCTTAAAGGTATTCAGGAAAAATTCCTTCTGCCTTCCCTGCTTCAGCGTAAGCAGACCGGGCATGGCGAACTGTACTCCGGCCGATTTCAGCACAGTCAGAAACTCCCCCATCTGTTCCCGGGAATCAGTAAGAAATGGAACGAAAGGCATGGCAAGAACTCCGGCGTTCATTCCTCTTTTTCTGAATTCTTTCAGTGTATTCAACCTCTCCTCAACAGACGAGGCTCCGGGTTCAAGCCTGCTCCGGATACTGTCATCGGCCATCGTCAGAGAGATCATCAGTGTAAAGGCCGATTTCCTGTGGACCTCTTCCCAGCAGTCGATGTCCCTGAGAACCGTGGATGACTTTGTATGAATGATAACCGGGTGATCAAACCGGGAGAGAATCTCAGCACACTGCCGTGTAATCTGCAGTTGCTCCTCAACCGGCTGATACGGGTCGCTGATGCCTGAAGACATGCAGACGGGTCCGGGCTCCCTGAGCTTTTGCAGTTCCTTCTCAAGCAGCTCGGGAGCGTTTTCCCTTACTGTGATGTCATGGTCGAAATCACCTTCCACGTGATATTTCTCGTACCTGCCGTCGCAGTAAGTACACCTGTGCCCACAGGCCATGTATGGTGAGAACCGGTACTTACCACCAAATGGCACTGCAGGGTTCTCCTTTTTCAGAAGCTTCTTAACGCAAACCCTTTTCAGATTGTATGACAGCATTCCAGTTATCTCTTCCTTCCCGTGATCCGGAAGAGCTTCGTAATTACCGTCATTCAAACCCTCCAGTTCTCAGAGCGATTCTGTTCTTTTTGTATAAAAAATGTTTCTATTTCTCTGGTATTCAAGTATAAATTCAAAACACCTTTCGTCCCTGCCCAGGTATTCTGCCGGGCTGAGACCTGTCTCTGCGTAAAGCCCGTTTAAAACAGCATTCACCGCTGCGGTACAGGCGTAACCAGTGGTTCTTGCCATTGACGATGTTTTTGTTTCAGGGCAGTATTCATCGTAAAGACTCCAGGTATGTTTCACCAGTTCACCGTTCTCCTCACCCTCCACCACTACGCGCATAACTGTGAATTCCTCTTCTTCAGGGCCCAGCTTCCAGTTCTTCTCCGAGAACAGAATCTTTTCCGTCATCTGCAGTGGGGAGATCATGGCACCGTTAATCTCCACAGGTTTGCTGCTGAAAAAACCTGATTCCCGAAGAATCCTGGCCTTTTCAATGTGCCCGGGCCATCTCATGGTTTTTTCCTTCATATCGGGAACATCAGGCATGTTCCGAAGGAGAGAGCGCAATCCGTCACTGTTCCAGGCTTCAAGAGTTCCGCACTGTTCAAAACGGATAAGCTCCGGATCTGAGAGTGCTGGCCTCACCACATCCGCTCCATTCTCTCTGTATCTTGCAGGCCTCACATACTCTTCTATTACATCACATGGCGAGAATGGTGCTTTGTACTCCCAGGGCCAGATCCGCTTTTTCGGTAACCCTCCCACCATACCGGCCCCAAGAACAGCTATCCTCATATCAACCTCTCCATACAAGTAAAAGAAAGCATACAGCAGGGAGGGGGAACTAGAAAGGGCATCCGCAAGCGGACGCCCTTTGAATTGTTACTATCTCTAGAAATTATAGGTAGCAGCAAGGCTTCCCATGAAACCGTTAGCATTTCCACCCACCATGTGTGGGCCGCTATGAAGGAAACCTTCACTGATGGTTGCATCCATAGCGAAGTTATCCCAGTGCATGCCAAAACCGAAGTTGGTTGTGTAACCGGTGAGGAAGTCGTTGAAGTCACCTTTCGAGTAGTAACGGGTATTGCTAACAGCACCTGCACGGAAAATGAGCCATTTGCCGATTTCCTGCTCAACTCCTCCCGTAATTTTCGGTATGGTAATCCACATCTGAGAGTCTTCATCTACATAATCTCCACCGAAGCTGCGGGACTCCAGACCGGTAAACACACCAAATACGAGGTTGGTCCTGTCGGCAACCTTCTTGTTGTGGCCTGCGCCGAAATCGAGGATGAATTTTGTGGTCTGAAGACTGAGATCAACAGTCATCTCATTTGTGTTTATGTTGACACCCATCGTGATTATCGGGAAGAGGTTGAAAAAATCATCACCATGACCACGAAGAGAAGCGGCAAAATCGATGTCCGACGTGCCTGTTTCAACAGTATCTACATCCTGTGACATCTTGTCATAAGCTACAGCGAAGGAAAGATCAGAGTAGTCACCGAAAAGAGGTACATCAGTACCCCAGGCTACGCCTATTTCAATATCTTTCCGGGTTGTATCGTTCGGGGCATACTTGTTGAAATCCATTGACAGGATTGCTCCCCATCCGCCGGGGCTGAAAAGAATTTCGTGTTCATAAGTATTGTGGTTGATGGTAAGACCGTAGGTATTGCCACCGAAGTCGTCGACAATACCGAACCAGCCGTCACCAACATTGGCAGACTGGCTGGTGCCTGTTACAAATTCGTAATCACCAATGGTGCCTGGATATGCCCACATCTCAAGATAATCGTTCACCAGAAGCCTGGCATCTCCACCAAGAACGGTAAGCCTGGGGTCACTGGCAAAAGCCGCTACTGCAAGCAGAGCGAGAATGATCAGAAGCTTCCTCATTTTTCCTCCTTGTTTCGATACACCCCAGTACGGCATTGCACCGCACTCAAACAAAACCTGACTAAAAGAAGTTGCAAACCTGAAACGCAAGCAGTTCCAGCCCCTCCAACATCAATCACCACCGTAATATCATGCCTTATAGTGGGCATCTGTCAATAAGCGGATAAAATACTGTGTCGGGGAAATTTCACAAGCCCAAGAAACTCCTTCCCATTTTCAACCGACTTGATCGCTTCAGTCACACTGTCTTAACAATGGGAAGACCATTTTACGGAAGATCGTTACAAAGCATAATTCGGGTAACAGGAAAGACCGGAACTGTAATTGCCTGTTTATACATCTCACCTGCAGGAAAGCACTTCCTCCCCCGTCAGCAAGTGGGACAAATCAGGAGATCAGCAAATATGTGATTCCTCTTCCCGGAAATTACCCATTTTTTGACTTGTGCATATTTTCTTCAATATTTCCCGTATGAAAAGAACTATCGCTACCGGAATCAATATCTGGAGGCAACGCTGCCGGAAAATAGATGCTCCCCCGCGAAAGCGCGAGCTGTACATGAGTGTTCTCTGGCCTGCAGTTCTCATGGCAAGAGCCTTGACATGCTCCATTAAGGGAATTCCAAGGGGGCTCATCGTGGAGCCTTCACAAGGTTGCACAGGCGGTTGTACCGAATGCGATCTCTCTGATGAACCTGCAGCACTCAAGTCGGAGGAGCTGGATGAATGGCTCAAAGCCTCCCCTGCAAAACCGGTAACCATACATTTCTCGGGGAAACACTCAGACCCGCTGGCATCTCCCCTGTTAAAGGAACTGACCGATACAGCACGGGAGAACTGCTCCATGCTCTCCATAAGCACCATCGGACTGGGATTGAAACCCGCACAGGAACGACTACCTGTTGACCGGTGGATATTCTCCATCCCTGCTGCAACAGAAAAATCATGGGAGACACTCCGCGGAAACAACCGGTTCGGCGAAGCTCTCAATACAATCAGAACTGTACAGCAGAAAAGCAGAGCAATGGTGGAAGTGGTCTTCACCATCTGGAAGGCCTCTGTAAACGACATCGAAGCATTTAACCGGCTGATACAAAAAGAAAACTGGCAGCACAACAGAATGGTCTTCGGCAGATTCGACCCTGAGGGGAATCATTTCGGAAGACTTGAGAACATTGCGCTTAACCATGAGGACTGCCCCTACATCCTGACCGGGCACGATAAACTGATACTCAAAAACAACCTGCAGGGCTGTCCGCTTGCAGGCTACCTCTTTCTTGATGCATCCGGAATACTGCGGCCGTGCCCCTTCACCGGTGACGAATCGCCGCACTCAGCCAAACCGGAACCGGAATCCTGGATCACTGCCCGGGAGTGGCTCGAACAGAAGAAGAAAAGAAGTTATCCTGCATGTGAATGGTGCCCCTGAAATTTCATCGATCAGTACTCACAGGTAAATCTTCGACATCTCATAGAACAGCAATAACCCCTTTTTCAATATCCCGGTCAAAAGAAGAAATTTTCAAATTCAATCAGGGCGAGGAACCCGATCCCTCGCCCTGATCTCTGCTACCTGTGAGCCCTGAACACAGAGGCCAGTATCTCATCTTCTTCCACTGCTCCGAAGAGCCAGTCAGCTTTCAGGGTTTTTTTCCTGTTATGCCTTGTGGAAACAGAGAAGTGGCAACCCTCTCTGCTGTAGTCTTCAAAGTAGAAAACGCCATCCCCCTTTGAGTACATCTCCACGAAAGAGCCATCCCTCTGAACACGAGCCCATTTGCCCGCACAACCCCATGCACCGGCGTGATTACGCCCTTGAGCCAGACCGGGTAACTTCTCGCAGGTAAGAACTCCATCATCCACCGAGCCGCCCGGTTGAATAAACCCCCTGATGTCCATGCCGCCGTCAAGATAATCACCGGAGGATGCAACACATTCAAGAGATGTACGCAGCACAGGTACACCAGGGACAAGGCCAACCCTCCAGTTCAGAATCATTGAACCAAAATCCTTGTGGTTGATCTTCCAGGTTGTCTGCCAGCCTTTTTCAGTAAGACCGCACACTTCCAGCAGGTATTCTGTAACTTCGGGCTTCTCTTTTTCCATTTCATAGTGAGTGCCTCTTCGTCCCATCAGTCTGGGAAGTATTCCGCCAAACCACGGTTTTTCCCATCCGAACTCTGAGGGCTCAGGATGTGAAGAGAGTATGTACTCCACTTCATCCAGTTTCACCGAATACACATGCCCGCAAGCAACAGGGTCAATCAGAACCTTCATCCTGCCGCATAACAGAGCAAGACCGAAGGAATCACCCTCTCGGAACTCAACCGACTCAGAAGAGTTCACCAGGTAAACCGGGATGATGGTTTCCCGCTGAGCGACGGAAAGATTCACCTCAACACCACCTTCACCAACCAGATTGCCGGATACTGAAGCTCCCATCTTGATCTTTCCGGCACAGACGGTTTCACCGGAGGTGGTAATCTGCCCATCCCGTTCACCACGAAGCGGGTGGGTAAGAGAGACTAAAGCTCCCCCGGCCATAATCGGCTCAAGGTTGTGATTCAGGAACGGAACTTTCTCCCGCCAGTTACCCGCATCCCAGCCAAGATTTTCAGCTTTACCCAGCAGGTTTTTCACACCGCCCTCTGTACAAAGCATACGGAATGCAGGTGACATCAGAGTTTCTCCCGGAACTACATCCAGCTCGGGTGTTCCCGGAATACCGTAGTGCATATCGGTCCAGCCCGGAAAGTAATTCATCAAAGACATCCCATTACCGGTTATACCGATCCACGGGGCACCCAGTTCAGAAACCTTCAAGGGTATATCCTCTTCCCAGTCCGGCAGTTGACTGAAGATCCGGGGCTCAGTCAGAAGACCGTCTGCAAGGGGTATCAAACATGTTTCAGGTGCGTATTCTCCTCCGCCCGGTCGTCCATGCATCTGGAAGAATACTTTCTGCACAGTGTCTGAACCGTTATCAATTCCAGCAGAGGTCTCTGCATATCCTGCCGGGTCCAGCCGGAAAGATACCCTGTGAGTAAGCCCCGGTCTTGAGGGCCATACTGTTCTTGCAGTTACCTGACCATTATCCAGTTCTAATTTGTATATCTGCTTGGATAGATCCGAATTCCATATTGAAGGGGGGCCGGCGCCTATGCAGAAGCTGCCCAGGCGCTTTGGAACATCTTCAGCATTGCGACCCACCAGCATTCCGTAACCGCCCCTGCGGTACACAACAAGAGCCGTATCGCTACCAGCAATTACCGCAGCACTACGGGTGTCGATTGTTACTGATTTGCCGAAACAGGCACCCACTACCAGTACTACAGTCTCCAGATAACCGGATTCGCCCAATCTTACGGAAAGGGTGTGAATACCAGTTTCCACAGATGGCAGGTCAATAACACAGCTCTGGTAAATATCGGAATTCAGGGAAACAACCCTGGAATAGAATTCGCCGGAATCCACAGCATAACTCACCACCACTGATGATACTGTGCCAAGTTTCTTCAGTCCCAGTTCGATCCTTTCAGATCCGGGAGAGAGGAATCTGACCATATGAGAATGCAGGGCTGTTTCTTCCACTCCCACCATTCCCAAACCAAGTTCCAGCCCGCTCTCCTTCAATGTCACTGCTATCCGGTCGGCAGGTTCGTAGGGTGTTCTGGGAATCCTGACCGTCTGGGGTTCTACAGCAAAAGTGTTTGCAGAAACAACGGAACTCACAAGTGATTTTCCGCAGTTTGTACTGATCTGCTCCATATCAAAACCGGAGCCGGAAAGAGAGACGGAATAGGTTCTTCCCACGAAGAATTCCGAAGCGGAATCCACAGACAACCGGGCACTGAACCCCGGACACTCCATTGCGGAAAGGCATCTGCCCTTCATGTCAAACTCGGCAGCAAATGAATCTGCACCCCGTTTGAACACGTAGCGGAATATTTTTCTGCCCGATTCAGTTTTCTCAACATCCGGTTCCACAAGAAGAGCCCGGTCAAAACACTTGTACCAGTCCTCACCATCGAGGAAAGCAAGAAATTCATCCCTTCCCAGTAGGTAGGGTATGTAGTTCTGCATGTAAACCATTGTCTCCGGTACCCAGAAGAAACCTGTCTTCTTGTACAGAGGAACAGCCTTCATGTTGGAAGACCATGTATGCAGATCTATTCGTTTCATACCGAATTTCACCGACCGATTCACGGCATCAAGCAGCAGGGCTTTCCCCACTCCCATACCGTGAATATCCGGAACCACATTCACCAGATCAACATAGGAAGCATCTGCCTCGCCTCCGTAAGGGCTGGTTCTGCAATACCCCACAACCCTGTCTCCCATAAATGCCAGCAGTGTAAAGAGCCTTCCGGAACTCTTTTCTTCCTGAATCACGCTGGAAGCTGTGATATCCGAAGCTCCCAGGAACCCTGGCGGCCAGCCGGAACGGCTTTCCTTCCACATCTGCACCACTGCATCCACATCGGCATCACAATAATCTCGATAAACAACGGTAGAATTCATACAACCTCCATGTTTAACCGGTTCATCAGAAATGTCATTGAACCTTCTGGAATAATAATAGACAAATACACCAGATAATACACATAAGCCGACAGAGGCACTCACCCCGAGTACATCGTGTCTCAGACCATGCGCGGTTACCCTGCCTGCCCTGCTGTGATGATTGGAAGGTTGTCAGAAACTCAAATCAATCAGTCTGCCGAAGCAAAACAATGGAATGAATCTCTGACAGGGAGGGCTAGGACGCCCGACACCCCTGCCGGCTAAAGTATCTTTTGATCATTAGAACCTCCCTTCTTGATGCCGACTGAGTATCGGCAGTTGAAAAACTGTGAAACAGTTATTGACTCAAATATATTAACCAAACTGAAAATTGCAAATTCCCACTGAAAGCATCCCCCACTGCGGGGCTAACCTGCAAAAAGTAGTACATTCTTCATCTTTCTGATTGCAATAAGTTGCAATTCTTACATATTTCGGTTAACAAAAGTATCGACTTGAAAAGAATCTGACACAAGAGAAGTTGGCTATTCTCTCAGGTTTGAATATGAACTACTTGAGTTCCATTGAAAGAGGAGAAAGAAGCGTTGGTCTGCTAAAAATATGGAAACTGGCAGAGGCTTTAGAAATAAGTCCAGCTAAGTTCTTTGAACCTGCTGTTCTGTGAGTCAGGTAGCTTAATAATTCATCTATTGTTGAAATGAATGTGTATCTGACGAATCAAACCTTCTTATGTTCTCCATTTAGATTACGGGGTAGAAAGTAACCTTTAATGCAATTTGGATTTCTGATACAAAGTTGGATATGATTGTGTTTAAGAAATCCCGCATCGGTATAGAGGCGTTCACCTTCAGGGAACATACCTCTTACTGAATCATAGTAAAAACCATCAGTGCTATCTAACGACTCATGCAATGATTCTATTACAGCACAATCTAATCGCCTGAGAACACGATCTTTACCTAATACATTTTTAGGAAGAGCTAGCCCAGAAATATCTGATAATTCATCCATAGTAAGAAAAGCTTCTTTGACTTTGTTGATAGATTCAGATTCAAGCAAATCAAGACAAAAACCTAAAGAAATAACAGCTCCCAAAACGGCTGGTTTTTTTATCGGTGTCTTACTTATAGATCTTGAAGGGTATTCTTTAAGCTGTTTCGCATACTCAAGGGCTCTGTTACAGTTACCTTCCCAAAAGTAAATCCCACTCCCTAGCCCTGCCTTGTACCCAAAAA
>JAGLOJ010000090.1 GCA_023139045.1 Candidatus Sabulitectum sp. | reverse complement strand
TATGCCACACGGTTCCTACAAGAAAAACCTGCGGGAATCTCACAATATTCCTTGTTTATATCGCACTGGTTGCCTGTCAAATATTCGCATTTCTTCTCACTCACTTTCTAACCTCCTCGGGTCAGCTGATTATCGGCGTTATAAAGAGCCAGCTTTTAAAGAAAACTGGTTCTGCCTTGTTCCACTGTTCTTAAACTTTTAAAGGCTTACTTAATTGCCTATACCTGGTGTCCTCTTCCCCCTCAATCCACACCGTCCACGTTACCTCCATTGTAGGACTGCCACCGCCGCCAAAATCTGGCCTCCAAGTCAGTGGCAAAACATATGCAGGAGGGAACTCATTAAATAATTTTCTTCTCTTCTTGGCATGCCAGTATTGAGATTTTAGAATCATGGCAACAACTCTTGCTTGTGGAATAGCGTGCCTAATAAATTCTTCACTCACATTAAATGGGGGATTTGTTATAATAGCGTCATAATCACCATCCGATAGTAAAAAATCTACACCTCCACAACCATACCCAGATTGTCTCAAGTCACTCGCCATTATACCATGCCCGTATTGCTTCAAAACTTCGGCCATAGCACCATCGCCGCAAGCGGGTTCACATATTAAACAAGGTCCAAGTTTTAAGAATTTCATAAGTGCGTGCGTTGCTTCTGGTGGGGTGGGATAAAAGTCCATTTTTCTTCTTTTTGATTTATCACCGCCATTGGCAATGGTTAATCCTTTCATTACTACCTCCTTTTATCGGTATTACTTATTAATGGCCATTCAGCTAATCTTTATAACCAGCATATTCCAGCCGACACAAAGGAGCCGTGCGGCAAAATAAATAACGTTAAATACACACTACCCCTTGAGGGTTTTATTAGCCTCTTCGAGCCAGCTATCACCATGTTTGTCATATTGATCTAATAAAAAATGTATAGCCACCGCCTGTTCTGATTCTGATCTTTTGCTTACTTTGTATAAGCCAAGCTCTCCCAACCTGTGAGCTATTTCCCTACACGTAAAATTTGGCCTTCCTAAAATTCTTATCTGGTCATCGCTCAATTCAATCATGTTATCCTCCGTGGTATTTAACAATTAAATTCACGCAGACGGCGCGAACGTGGGCGGCGCTAAAGCGGTCAAGCTCTTAGGGCCGCTGGTGATTACGTCCGTTAACTGGTGTAGTCGATGTCAGTCCACCATTCCTGGCCACATTCGGCGCACATCCTAAAACCATCACCTAGCTCGTCCCCATGCGTGTATTCTTCACAATTACATCCCGGGCATTTTGTTGTTTTGTCGTCTCCCACTTTTTTCCTCCTTCACCAGTTAACCAGCCAATAAACGCAGACGGCTGGATCTTTGGCGGGCTAACTCCCAAGTTTGGTGGCCCGCTGGTTATGCTGGTCGTTAAACGGACTTCCATGCTTCAAGCATATGAGTCAATTGGCTTCCTTCATAAATAACTTCACCACCATATTCAACTTTGTAATATCCAACACTGTTTGTCCAAAGTCGCAGAAGTTTATCGTTATATCGTTGGGATGCGTACAGATTCCAATTTCCCTCCCGACATTCTCTCATTAACTCAAGATCAATTTTTATTTTCTTATCCATTCCGCCCTCCTGTCCTTTTAACCAGTCAGCACAGTGGACGGGTCCACGTATGCGGCATTATTCATGGCGGGCTTCACTGGCCCGCCGCTGGCCTCAATCGTTATGTGTCCAAATAATCTGAGACTTTTAACTTTTCCCTAGGCTTTTTATCGTCCCTAATTCTTTTCCAGCTATCACAGGCTTGGTGGTCAGATTTAGCCCATCCCAAATCAAACTTATCACACAACCCTTTTATTGACTTTAATTTCAACCAATATCTGCAATTACCACATGACTTGTTCATGCCAATGCTTCCTGAATCTCCATGATACATTCCAACAACATCATGGCCTCACAACACATTAAGTTGTACTCAATAAGGTTTTTGTTTTGTGAAAGGTCACCCTCAAACTCAGCCAGCTTGTTTTTTCTGGTCTGATACATCGCTTTCCACGTACCCACGACACCTTTAACCTTGTTATTGTCCGGCATAAATCACATAACAAAACGTTCAACGCCGACCCACGAGAACGTGCGATCTTTCGTTGTGCTTTGCTCTCCTTAATACTCGTATTAGTTAATAGTTTCGCCACGGTGGGCGGGTTAACTTTAGCGTTATGTTTCAATAATATTGTTGTTAATGTATCTAACTACCTCAGAGTATGCGGCACATTCGGCAGCACATTCATGGTATCGCACTTTTCCAGTCCGGCTACTATCAGCCTCTTTCTTGGCCGACAAAGCACGTTCTTTAGCCCACATAACCAGGCGCTCAACGGCAGATGCTGCCACGTCCGGTTTGGTATCGTTAATTTTGCCGTCCAATCGCTCATCGTACATGGTTCCACCTCATGTTTCGCACTGGTTAGCTTTATCGTTAGCTGCCAAAGTTGCGGTCTTCTTCTCCACACGCCAAGTTCGTGACTTTGCACAGCCTACTTTGGGCCTCCCTGCAAAGTTCATTCATCTCGGTGGTCATACCTGGGTGGCCGATAACAAAGTCATCTATCATGCTGCAAATCAAATGGCTTCGATCAATTATTTCGTGGTAATGTCCTTTGTTTAATTCTTGCCCTTCGCCGCTTTCTTTGGCAGCCAACAAGGTCGCTCCAGCCGAACCACTGGCGCAAGCGGCCTGTTCGGTCTGGTGTTTGTCGTGTAGTTTTACTGCCATATCTTTCATCTTTTCAATTTCATTCTGGGTAAGTTCGCCACCTATGGCTAAGTTATCAATACATTTCAACAATACATCTAACATAATCAATCTCCTTTCTAGTTTACCTCTTTACGTCTTAGCTCAAACGTTCCACCTCTCCCAATATAGCCTTCTGCGTGACTTCTAACTCCAGCTCTGTGCCATGCAAGGCGATAAACTCAGCCGGAGATCGGTGGAGAGATACCTTCCCATGCTCATAATCTTTTCTGATTCTTGGAATAATAACCAACACGTTCCAATTCAGTCCCCGGTATTTCAATTTCTCCCCGTTCAACTTTTCCATGGCAATCATTGGGGAAGACGCAAAGACTAATTATGTTTTCTATGTAATCACCACCGCCAGAAGATCGTTTATCAATATGGTGTGGTGTTTGATGTGGCTCTCCGCAAATAACGCAACAGAACCAATCCCTTTCAGATACTTCTTCAAGTAGTTTGCGATATTTCGGAGCTGATAGTTTGAATCTAGCTGAACTCATTACAGAATTACTCCTTAAAAATCTCAGCGATAATATCTTCAATGGAACTCACAATACGGTAATGGCCACGCCAGTCACGCATCAGATCTATCTGGGTTTTTTTTAGTCCTACCATTGTTACCCTGCCACTTTTATCAAGAGCATTGCCAGATTTTATTTCGTACCAGAAAGTCTTGCCTTTGTATCCACACAAAATATCGTCATGGTTTAGGGCCACCGTAACACCAGGAAGATCCCGTAGCGCCTTGACTATTTCTGCCTGGTTCGAGTCGCAACGAGCAGCCGTTCGTTTATTTGTCATGTGAAATTCTTAATGGCTTTGAAGAAGATCCGCTCAAAACAAGAGTTGCTTTTTCTTTATCTCCGATCAGCACCGGAGATTTTACCTCAAGACCTTGCTTAAAATTGTAATCTTCATGGCTACCGATCAATTTATTCGGAGCTTCTATTTCACCTTGTCCGCAATAAATCCGATACCTGTTCTGGAAATCCTTGGCTACAAAAGGCCATTCAGATTCCTTAACATCTCCGAACCCGATCCACCCTCCCATGTCAGTTATGACCTTATGAATTATATTGTCGTCAAAAACAACAGACTCGTAAGAGCCGACCATCCTCACAGCCTTATCAACTTTCGTCCAGCCAAGGCTGGCAGCGTCACTGGCTGTCCCTTTGATCATCTTGACGATATCGGCAGGCTTCGGCTTATACCTGCCAGTGTCCGGGTTTTTCATGTAGCTAAAGACAGCTTGTGAAATCACGTCAATTGGAAATTCCTCTAATGTCTTGAACCAAATCTCCATAACAACATCTGAGATACTCATTTCGTATAACTCAGACATCGCCGCCATTATCTCGGAAAACTTAATATCATCTGATTTATTCATTGCGTTTCTCCAACCAACTCTTGGCTACCTGCACGGCTCTTTTCCCATACTCAGAAAGCTGAGTGGATGATCCGGCAAGGCTGGCAGTCTTAATAAACTTGTCAACGTGTGACGCATCCCGGCATATTAGTTCTATGTCATCGTAAATGGTTGCTTGTTTGTTTTGCCCTTGATGATATGGAGAAGATTTACAGCCGTCTATGGCTGTTTTAAGATCATCTACCGTGTAGCCGATTTTAAGCAAACCGTTTATTTTCTTTCTTCGCTTATCGTCAAGCCTTGCTCTTGGGTGATTCAATTCTGTTTGCCAATAAGAGAAAATTTCTCCAACTTGTCCGTTGAAAACCGAAGGCTTTTCTACAATGCTTTTACCTACTTTGGGTTCAGGTTTAGGATTAGGATATATAGTAGCAACCCGCTTCCGTTCCACTACTGTTCCACTACTGTTCCGTGACTGTTCCGCTAACCCGTTAGAACCACCATGAACAAAGCGAATAGCTGTTCCGCTACCGTTCCCCTTCCGTTCCACTACTGTTCCGCTAGTGTTCCGCAAACATTCGACGAATCTCTTTACCTTCCCGACCGACCATTGCCACTGTTTCGCATAGCCACGCAGCGTTCCATCGTTGCCATTATCCTGGTCAACAGAATAGGAAAACATGGCCTCAACCGGTGAGAATGGCCGGTTAATATTGCTCAATGTTTTCACCAATGTTTTGTCCATTGGCACCCAATTACCTTTTTTCATTTGCCACCGGGCACAAAAAAGCCTTTTAAACTGAGAGCGGTGCCATATGGGACTAACGACCCACCGGGCATCTCTGCCCGCCGCTCACAGTTTAAAAGGCTCTGTGTAATTCTTATGTATTTGATGTTAGTATTCATGGCATTCGTATAATATCACATTAACAAGCTATGTCAAAGTTTTAGTTGAATCGAGCCATCAAGCTTAACCGCTTGACGATAACATCTTTAGGTATAAACCCCTGGTCAACCTTGTCGTGCAAAAGACAATCATTACAGTACGTGTACTGGTCTTTTCGCCACAGCTTAATCACTCTGCGACCCTGGCAGAACCGCTTAAAACTACCATCTCCGTAGAATGTACTACCTGCTGCATCACGGCACGCCTTAGATTTACTTAGCCGCTCCCTGCGATCCAGGGCAGATTTCTTCTTCTTACGCAGGTAATACTCGGCACTGTATTTTGCCAGACATGTTTTGCATCGATGCCTCTCAGCTTTTCGAAACATGTGCTGTCTATCTTCACCGCAGTTTTTACATTTCTTCTTTTTAGGATTAGCCATCTTGTTCTATGGCCTCGGTGATAAGTCCCTTAATGATCACGGCCCTCGTGGTACCAAACTTTAATGCTTTTTCGTTAACCCACTTGAATTGATCCTCAGTCATACCGGTAACATTTACCTTGAAGGTCTTAACTTTTGGCTTACCCATTATCACACTCCGCGTTTTGATTTAACTACATCGTTTTGACCAAGTTATATCTAAACATTATCTAAGTCAAGCACAAAAAAACCTTTTGTTTGCATAAACTTTTTCTTGACAGGTAGTTTCCTATTATGTAGATTGGAATCAACAAATCAAATTACTCAAGCCTGGGGAGGCCAATCATGGAAATATCAATTAACGAATTTGAAGATGGAACGGCCATTATTGTTGTGGATAGCGTAGGTAGCTTTCTTGTGCCGTTGGTCATCCACGGTGAGTATGAGCCAGGAGAGCCAGCAGAAGGGCCGTACCCTGAAAGATTAGCATCATTCGATATGAAGCTTGTCTATGTCCATGCAGCAGAAGGTGACGAGAAAAACGATGTTCCTGATTTAATGTTGCCGGTTTCAATGTCAGATATTGACCGAGATACTGTCAGTGAGATAGAAACGGCCTTGGCCGCATACATCACCGATTCAATTAACGAGGGAGCCTTGTTGTGATGGCCCCTTGCGTATGTTGGCTTGATCCTGATATTTACACCGAGAACGGTAAGCTTTGCGAAACCTGCCCTCGATATTGTCCTTATAGTATCCCAAACCCTAAACGAAAGGTGAGATCATGAGTTGCAATCACAGCGGAGCACTTGAGGCATTCCAAAAGGCCAAAGATATCCGGGCTCTGCATAAACTCCTGATAAAAATAATCGATCAAGATCCCAAGGCAGTTGAGAGGGCTTGGGATGCTGTGGATCTCAGTGGACACCTCTGCCCGATATGCAAGAGAACATCTCTCCTGGCCAGAACAGATATGGTTGGGAGATACGAATGTGTCATGTGCGAAAGCGTCATTAACAAAAAGGTGTCAAGATGATCTGCCCGCAATGCAACCACAACGTTATCCCGATCAAGCCATCAAACCAGTGCCCAGAATGTTGGAGTGACCTTGAAGAATGGGAACCACGCTTTTCAGATGTTTTAGTCGGGGCTGTGATCGCTGGACTTATCCTTTGGGCTATTGCCAGTGAATGGACGAAATATTTTTGTGAATAAAAATAACAGGAGAAAGATCGTGACAGAGAAAAAAAAGAGAATTGAGTTATTGCGGGAACCATTTCTCGAAAACCAAATAGGAAAACTCCCCAAACCAACAAAGGCCCAGACCGACGAAGTCAAAAAGGATTTCAGGAAGGGGATTAGGTGTGATATTTGCGGAGGGTGGCATCACCCAAAGGTGATTCACTTGGATTATGTCGGACATGCAGCCCTTACCGATAGACTCCTTGACTGTGATCCAGAATGGAACTGGGAGCCTTTTTCGGTAGACGATAGCGGCCAACCCCAACTACACGGCAATAACGGGATGTGGATTAAATTAACCGTATGCGGTGTAACCAGAATGGGTTTTGGCGATGCTGGCAATAAGACCGGCAATGACGCTATCAAGGAGATGATCGGGGACGCCCTTAGAAACGCCGCCATGAGGTTCGGGGCAGCTCTTGACCTCTGGCACAAGGGTGACCTGCACGTTGATGCTGACGATGATTTACCCCCTGCCGATATTGACAACCGGAAGAAAACTGAAGCCTTACCGAAGCCTCCCACGTTTTCCAAGGAACAGCAGTCAGCTATAGACGGCTGGAAGGTGTCAGGTAAGGAAGCCAAAAAGAATGATGCTTTTGTCGGGTGGTGGAAAGAAAACAAGCCATCTATCATAAAAGAATGTTCAGAAGCAGGGGCCAAGTTGGTTCATGCCTTTTGTGTGAAATAAAAAATTCAATGGAGGATTGTTGTAATGACTGAAATAGCAAAGGAAAGTGGCCACTGGTACGACTCTGACGGGAACCCTGCATACACCTATGAAAATGCTAAAGGTGAAACCAAAAACACTACATTACGACAGGCTAGGGTTAAAAATCTTTTTCCCTCTGTCACCACGATCATGAAAGTAATTGCAGCCCCGGGCCTTGAAAGATGGAAGCAAAACCAGATCTTACAGGCCGCCGCAACCTTGCCGAATATCGAAGGTGAGTCTACTGACGATTGGTGCAAGAGAGTTATCGTTGACGCTGGAGAGCATGGCAAAGATGCCAGAGAAAAAGGGACAGCAATTCATGGCGCAATTGAACGCCATTATGTCGGGCAAGAACATGAGTTTAAAGATGAGGTTTTGGCGGTCACTAGGCTTTTATCTAAACTTGGGATTGTCAACATTTCAACGGAAAAGTCTTTCGTATCGCCTTTGGGATATGGCGGTAAGGTAGACTTTGAAGGCATCGACAATAATGGAAACTCGGTAGTTATCGACTTTAAGACTACTGATTTTAAAGGCAAAGGCAAGAAGCAATGGCCCGAGATGATTATGCAGTTATCAGCTTATGCTAGGGGTGTAGGAACCCAAGGCGCAAGGCTGATCAATATTTTCATTTCCCGCAATCTCGACAAACCAGAAGTTGATTTTTACGAATGGTCTGAACAAGAATGTGTTGATGGCCTACGTAAATTTGACCTGGCCCTTGAGTTCTGGCAGCTCGACAAAAAATATAAACCATCGGCTTAATCATGGAAATTGCATTAATAAAAACCGCCAGTGGTTGGTTGGGTTTCGATCCGACCACTACTGAGTGGTTGTCAAAAAAGAAGGTCAGCTCAGTTATTAGGGCAGATTTTAAGCAGGCCAGGAACCCGGCTTTCCATCGTAAGGGAATGAGCCTTTTATCCTTGGCGTATGAATATTGGGAGCCGGGAGAACTGGACAACCAGTATGGTACAGTGCTGAAAAACTTTGACCGGTTCCGCAAAGACCTCACCATATTGGCCGGCCATTACGAGCAGTACCATCGGCTTGATGGCTCTGTCCGGGTAGAGGCCAAAAGTCTTTCTTTCGGGAGCATGGACGAAGAAGAGTTCTCCAAGGTTTACCAATCACTGCTGACCGTCATCCTTGATCATATTTTCAAGGCCTATTCACCAGAAGATGTCGAAAAAATGGCAGAACAGTTCTGGTCGTATGCTTAAACAATAACAGGAGCGTAACCATGGCCACTATATTCAAGAAACTGGTAGTCGCTGGCAAGACCATGAAGATATTCTCAATAGGGACTACAGAACAACTCCAGAATGGTATCAAGAAACTTCTGGTCTTAAAAGGGGTGGAGGTAGCCGTGTCAAGCCCAGAGGAATTTCTCGAATATTACAAGAAACGATTCGTCTCTTTACCTGATATTGGCAATAATTAATAATTATGATACCCTAGTATTTTAATCTTCCGGGCCCCGGAGTGGTGATGCCGAATCACTTCCTCCTTCTCCCCAGGGCAATAATGATGAGGTTGAACCACTCCGGGGCAGGAAGTCTTTTATTATGAAGCGATCCTTACTAACAAAAAAATAGGAGGTATATCGTGAAATAGAATATTCTGCAGACATATTGACGATGAGCCCCGGACACTGAAGAGTGACCCGGGGTTTTTTATTATCTTCCCTACTTAAAAGACGACAGGGTGGTTTTATCCTTACTGCCCTTAGAAGACCCAAAATAATAGCTGCAAACCTGTTCAGCCTTGGCTGAGACATACCCTACCACCGTGCCTGCGAGTCCAGCACTTACCCCATCACCTAGACCGAATCCTAGTAAATATCCACACATCACAAGGAAACCAATCATAATAACCACAGCAAGGGTCTGGACAACCCAATCTCCACCAAGTGCAATTTCTCTTTTTCTGGCTGAATCTCGGTCTTGAGCGTGAAGAGCATCTTCTTTGATCCCCAACTCACGCATTTGAACCTTAAAATCGTTGTCAGCATTCTTCAGAGCGACAAATTGTTCTGGGGTGGCGTTCTGCATGGCCACCTCTATCTGCTCATCAGTAGAGGTGGTACTTATGCCCAGCACCGCAGTTACAGCCTTTGCCGCGATACCTCCAAACGGCCCACCAATAGCAGTACCGAGCATTGGTGCTACCGCCTTAACCGTTGCTTTCCAATCGAACCCCATGATCATATCTCCTTAATTGATATCGTTATATCTTCGCCACGATCTATAGCGCCAAGAATAGCCATATACAGCGCCGTGTAAGCGTCAACCGACCTAGCAACGGTATTCTCACCTCCACGGTGATTAGCGCCGTAGCCGACTAGAATACAGCCTTCCGTGTGGTCGTCCGTGTTACCAACATGTATGTAGATCCACTCGAAGCCTGGAACATCCAGTATGTGCAGCATACCCCTATGGAACGGATATTTAGCGGCGTACCGCTTAGTCATGCCCCCAGCGTCTCGCAGAACTACTCGATAATAGCCCTCGGGAACCCGAGTCTCCCCAGCCACCTTAACCTCCCGCTTTTCGTCCTCGCAGGTGTAGCAGAAAAACTCTCCGTCTACCTTCAAGAGGCCACCGGTCGAGTCGGTACCACCAGCATATCTTAATAGTTCCAACTTCATAGATCCACCTCGCTATTCTTTATCTTCCTTCCTGGTGCCGATTGCTTTAATCTGTGCATCGCGCAATTCAATTTCCTTTTCGAGAAGCTTATCTCTTTTCCTGAAAAGTACATAAGTGATGACTAGGGCCAGCAAACTTGTTGACCCACCGATTATAGGCTGGATTATCTCAAAAGAATTTGCCAACCCGCTCGATACTGTCGCTAATGTGGCACTGATCACACCGCCATTTTTCCCCGCTACATCCATCACAGATTGTTGCAATTCTCTTTGCATGGCTACGCCTTTTTATGTAGTGAATAACACAGATTATCACGCTTAACATCAGGGAACCGAAACCAATTAAAACTTGAATTTTCATTGCCCGGTTCCTTTTTCAAGAAAATATAAATTGCTATCAAATATAAACATGAAAATGCTTTATTGTATGCAATAGGTGACGAGAAACTTTCATATAATACCCACCCGTACACATTTAAACATATTGAAGATATGAGAACAATAATCACCATATCAATAAACCTAGTTGGCCTAGCTAATAAGCAAACGAACACCAAAATAATCAGGTCCATGTATCCTGCTGTTAAATAATATAGCACGTCCGACAAATAACTGCTAACCATAGCATGAACCATGCACGTCACGGAGAAACCCATGGCGATCAACGTCCTTTGTCTTGTCGGTTGGAATAACGAGATAAAACATAGTGCTATTATTAAGAGTTGATTTAACATTTAACCATGAAGTCCAGTGATAGGTTTTTGTTTCCCGCTTTTTGGTTTTTCCCGTCCGTTTCCACCAGCCATTTAGCTACCCCCTCTTTATAATCCTTTGGACGTAATGATAAAATCGTCCATCTCTGTAACTCAACCAACATCCCTTCTATCAATCTTTTTCTGCATCAGGATATCAACTGGCAATTCAGCCAATGGATTGTCAACCGCCGTTCTATATTCTGCCTTCAGGCCATCATGCGTAATCTGACCTGTTGCCATACGATATATGTCGTCCAGCATTTGTCCGGTAAGCTGTGCGTCAAGCGCGGCCATGTCTGCGCTGAAATTGGCAGTTTCCATTACTGCCAATTCTTCGTCTGTCAACTCAACCACATTCTGTTTTATCTCCACACCATCATCATGCCAAGAATCAACAACAAGTTTGTGGATAGACAGGTCACATTCCACTTCGACCTGTTTCATCCATCCAGCTTCCAATAACTGATCGACGGTTGGGGCGTGATTACCAACCTCTTGAATAAATATATTGCCGTAACTTTCAAAGATATAGCCCTGCTGGCCATCACGTTTGCCGAATATATCGCCTTTTCCTGCTGCCATATCAATATGCCCCGTAAAATCCATTCATATCAGCTTCTATCGCTGCCCTGTCAGACTCCCTGTCTGTCGGATACATGATTTCCTCTTGCATATATTCAGGAACTTCTATGCCAGTTGCACCACCACCACCACCCTCTTCCATTATCTCGTAGCTATTGGTGTTTACGTTTGTGTTACCTGCCCCTGTGACCAAAGAACCGCCATTAAAGCCTAGCCCTAAGGAACCAAGAGAAGTTTTTCTAATAAATATTAACAATTGGCTGCTCGGGGCGACGATAGATACAACAACCCCACCATCAGCGAAAAGAAGTTGGTTACTTGTCTCAATATAGCTTAAAGCCAGTTCATCAAGTGCAGGCCCGGCACCACTGTACGAAGTAACGATCCTAGACACTACACTCGGCGGGATAGCGGGGGTTACACAAGCCACTGAAAACGAGCTTTTCTCAGATAATCCGGTGAATCCAGTTGGATAACCTGTGGTGGCAACTGTCCCTTTCACAGCAGGCTTGCCATTGCAAAGCTGGACAACCCCTGAAATAACTATGGGTTGCTGTTCTACCTTTATTAAATTAGTGGCATTACGGTTGTTGCCGCTCTGGTCATACCACTTCACAACAAGACCATCCCCACCACCACAAAAATCTAGGAGAGTAATTGAGTCTAGGTTTGGCCCGACAAACCCGATATCTTTTTCGTCATCATCAGAGCTACGCCGAACCCGGACACTCAATAATGCCGGGGTTGATAGTTTTCTTAATGACAAGGCAAAAGCAGCTCCTGGGAATAAATCAAGAAGAAACTCCCCAGCGTCTTCCATCATCTGAGCTATTAAATTATGGTGATTCATGGCATCAACTTGACATAGATAATTACATTAGAGTTATCATCAACACTTGAAAAAATAGCCTGATATGTCCCGTCAGCAAGTCCAGTGAAGTTCTGTGTGGTTGCAAATGTGAATGTCGCACCTGCAACGGTGACAGTTGGTAACCCGCCACCACTGACAACAAACTGAAATAGCATCGAAGGTCTTGCCGCAGTTAGCCCCGCAATGGTTGCTGTCCATGCTGTCGAAAAATCCGCGGTTTGTTCGCTGGCTGTGGTGGCGTTCAGGGTCTTACTTACGGTGATTGTTCCGTGATTTAGTCGGTTGAAAATAGCAGCATAAAGTAGATTGAAAGCTGCTTGGAATAATGTCTTGATCCCTTCAAGGGTAAAACGCTTCTTGTTCTCGCCGTCAGCAGAATCTTCACCAAGAATAGAATCCGCAAGCTCAGGGGAAATCTTTTGCGTGAATGCCTGGTTATCTCCAGCAGATCGTTTTAACTGTGAATCGTCCGTTACATTACCAAGACCGACTTGTGCTTTATCAACCGCATGAGGGTTATCAGGCCTCCCGCGATGGATAGTATTGACAGCCACATCGGAATGGTCTGATCCATCGCCAAGTCTGTGATCTGTATTTTCAGAAACACCGGCAAGAATAACGGGATCTAGGAGATTAATTTGAGTGAGAGTTGGACTCAAGGCAGTAACTTCTACCTTTCTTTCTTCAATAGTTATCGATATTGCGTCCCCCATTTATGGCCTCTTCTTGGCATTCGCTTTAATCACAGGCCGACCAGTAATAACAATAACCTCACCAGTAGCGACCCTTGTCCATTCAATGCTGTGATACAAACCACCCTGGGGGAGTGTTTGAGTTTCGGTCGGTGTCAGGGTCGGGGTTAGAAGACCATTGACAGGATCAGTTTTTACCATGTCGTAATCGACCAATACTGCGTCCGCTTCTTCCTGGATGGTGATCCATCCGACAAAGGTATCTGTAGGATCGTAACCAATCACACCATTGATAGCAATTTGCAATGGGTCATTAAATGTCTGCCCTTGGGTAATGCAGGGACTCCATTCAGCATTTGTTTTGTTACAACTCATAATTACTCCCAGGTTTCAATCATTCTGGCCATAGGTTGTGATTCGTGATATCAAAGGCTAAAACTGTTCCAACCTCCAGCTTGGCATTAATCTCATTCTCAATCTCATTAGAAGCATTTCTAATTGGAATGACTGTAATTGCAAACACATCATCAGGATCACCATCCGCTAGAGAGTTGATTTGCTTCCAGATAGGAACAATTCTCTCAATTCTCCTATTCGCCTCTGCTTTTACTTCGTTGATTGCATTGTCCTTTGCTTCTGCAAGGGTCACAGGTGGATTCTGTAGGCTTTCCGCTTCTGCATCGGTGATCGCTATGCAACCACCTGGAAGCAAATGTTCGTGACGTTTGTCATCAATGTAATGTATCTTGCCATCTTGATCTTTATAACTAGGCATTGCATGTCTCCTATTATCTTAATTCAACCCAGGATTGGATAGAACTTCCAGTTCCACCTATTAAATCTACACTGTAACTCCCCCCAGGAGGAACGATCCCAGTTACATACATGGCAACATCTATAACCGCTGATCCTGTCCCGAAATAAGAAACCCCACCTATGGTTAGCTGTATTGTGGAAGGACCGGCAGTTGGAACTTGCATTGCAATGTCCACTCTTATCGGTTTGCCCGTGGTATTATAATACGTTACTCCGTCAGTCCTACTACCTGAAACATCTTGCACAGTCTGGCCATACCCGAGGCTTGACATCGCCGCCATAGCCTGGCCTCCATAACCTTGGATTGTGCTTGGAGTAGCATCCCATGTACCCGCAACAGGCTGGGTTGACTCCACATACCCAACAACCCTGAATGGCACATTCGCCCGAGCAGTCTCAGAATAAATTACATTGGCGCTGTCGGCGACCCCGGCCCCACCTTCGGCAACGGTAGTGATTAAAGTTGTTTCGTCAAGGTTGTTCCCGCCGGCTAAATTGACAGCGGCAGGCTCAATAGTGCCGGCGTTATCAATTGCCAAAATAGCTATGCGGCTCTGGATAGTGCTGACAGTGCCTAAAGTTGAACCAGCGGAAATAACCAAAGAAATTGCAGCATTCAAAATCCTGCTGTTTACCGTGCCGCTTGCCAATGTCTCTGATCTGAAATCCAGTTCGGTTGGATTGATGGTCAGCGTCAAAGCGTTTGCCGCAATGGAAGAATCGACAGGCTGGATCTTGGCCGACTTATGGGCCGGAGCCCATTTTGTAGGACTTGAGGCCGGGTCATTATTGAGATTGCCGCCTGATAATGACCTCATAATATTTCCAGAGACAATTACCCGTGCACCCTCTGCATAGGTTATCAGGGCGGAATATTCCAAGAACGGCCCTTTCTGATTCAACTCTTTGGCTAACGCAAAAAGGTTTCGATACAACTGATTAAATTGCAAGCGTTGTGGGTTCTTCCCGCCTGGGGTTGAATATGCTATCGGCCAGCCATCGTCAATAACCAGATCACCGAGCCCGACATCACCTGACGCTGCAAATTTTTCCTGGATTATTCCATCTGTATCTCTTGCCATGTGGTTACCTCGTTATTTTTTACAATATGCTTATTGACTCTATGTCATAAATAATAGAATCAAAAACCACGCCTGTGATAGCAACATCGGCCTTGATTCGCAAAATGATATCAATCGGAATTGCTCCCAAAACAGCTACCGGCAAAGCCATTGACCGACTGACCTCAGTTGTATCTCGAGGGATTGTAATTGCATAAGCTCTTAATTCAACTGAGTTGGTATCATCCCAAACTTGAAGTGTAACTGTTCTTGTGGCAATCGCTGTTGGGACAGTCATAAAGATATTGCCAGTTATCCTGTATTGACCGTTGTTTGGGGCTTCGATTATTCCATTTAATTTATCAGTATTGAGTAAAACAGAATCTTCAACCTGATAATTTACCAAACTCTGATATGAAGTTGTTAGATTATAAACATCAGGTATGTCCTCTAGAATGCCGAATAAAGCCGGTAGTGCAATTATATTTGCAATTTTAACAAAAAGAACCCCGTCAACCGCATCTGATACAAGAAGCCCGCCAATTTGAGTAATTATTGATGGCGGCGTGTCTACATAGTCACCCGGGTCAACGTCACTCAAATACAAAGGTACTCCGGCAGGAATCGAACTGGTGTCAAGGTCGCTTGCCCTCCCGAAAGTTGATAACTCGCCCTCATCACCGTTTTCTATCAAATGGGTAGCAACGCCAAGAACACGAGCATTAATTAATGAATTGGCAATGGCTAGCTCAATTTTTGGCAACCCTGTAATTGGATCGACACCGTTATGCCGCACAGCTTTACCGTTTGCGATATCGGCACCGGATAAATTAACAACCCTCATGCGTTGTTCCTTGCCGATATTTAACGTTGTGTCTGGAATATCATTGTGTGATGTATGGGTTTTGCTGGTTTTATCGTATGATAATTGACCTTCCGCATGGGCTGGAGAATCTGTATCTGGATTGAATATAATTAATTCAATCTCGCCGCTTGCTGCATAATCTGCAAATGTTCTGTTTGTCATAAATCACCTAAGTAATTAAAAAGTTCCCGGCATCGTCGGTCAATACTTCACCAACATCATCAGTCAAAAAGACAGGCTGAATGATACTTTCCAGTAGTTCTGCCCATGTTCTTACAAATGTTCCTTGATCAAACCCAACTCCATTACCATCAAACCCAAATGTACCAGAAGTATTTAACACGAACGTCTCGTTTATCCGAACTCCGGCTGGTTTTGTAATAATGCCAGAACCGGCAATGGCAATTATGACCGCATCGCTCAAGTCACTATCAATAATAACATCAATTGTCATATTGCCGTTATCTATGTAACGTCCTGTGCTAAATGCCCCATCAATGGTAGTATTCATCGATGGTATAGAACAGTCTGTGAGTAATTGTCCACCCCGGACAATTAACAAAGCCCTGTATGACTCGTCATCTATTCCAACAGTATCGACCCCAGGAGGCATAAAAGGAGCTTGATCGAACCCTAACCCAGCGTCATCGAAGCCAAACCAAATCACATCATCGACTGTTAATTGTGGCCGGGGGAAATCAACTTTCTTGCCGATGTAATCAAGCCAAATCCCGGCGGCTGTTAATATCGATAATTGTTGTTCAAGATCGTCAACCGGGTCAATCAATTCAGTTTGTATAATGGAATTGATTGCATCTACGATGTCGCGTAGGGTAATGCTCTGGCGAGGTTTACCCTCTAATAGATTCCCGTTGCCGGTTATATCTGTCACAACAGCACCACGTTAATATCGTCAATTGATAAAAACTTGATTTTCTCGTCAAGATCAGCCACTAGAATTGCTACATCTCCGGGACTTGCCTTGTCTTCCAGTGTTAATCCAGAAACAACATGACCTGGCACAGAATTAAGAGGGGTGTAAAGTCGATGTTTTTGCAGGTCTTCTGATATTCTCATCCCATCGATTTCAAAAAACTCTTCCCCGGAAGATCCCAAAAATCCGCCATTGATATAATCAAACGTCCTTTGTTTGATCAGAGCGACACCATCTGCCGGGAAATTTACACCAGCAGTGGTTGTAACGGTTACTTCTGGATTAACGAACGACACGCGAAAGAAATTGATATCAGAATGTGGCGGATCAGGAACAACAGTTGTTCCAGTGGTAGCAGTGCCGCCGGTTTTCTTTAATCTTATAGCATCCTTGATGTCGATATCAAGCCCACCATCAACCACAATTGCGATCGAATGAGGATCAACGGTGATATTTTGGATAACAAGCGGTGACCCGGTGTCATTTTCTTCACCGATAACCTCAGTCACATTATCTTGGGATGACACCTGTGCAACAATCGAATCAAGGACTGACAGGGCGTTTCTGAATAACTCTCTGAAATACCGGTTACGGTATTCAACATCTGACTCAATGTCCCGCCCGGTAACTCCATCAGCCGCATTTGTGATGGTCTCCCAACCAGGAACGACATCAACAACGCTTGTCAATTCACCAGCCAGCAATTGTATCGGCCCGGTGACCGTTGCCTCGAAAGTAGCGTCAACAGTCCCGCCCACACCAATCAAGGCATCAGTTTTAAGCGCATACAGATCACCGGCATTACTTCTGGCCCGACTGCCTGCGGTTATGGTTGCCCCCGGAGTACCGCCTATGGTTCCCGTAACAATGGTGGCCTCTGCTTTATTTTTAGGGATACCAAGTAATGCGCCCAATCCTTCAAGCTGGGCCTTGAATGCTCTGAAAATATTAGCAGCACCAGCAACCGAGACAATGACATCATCAGATTGAGACATACCTAAAGCGATATTGTCAATCCATTGCCCCTGTGGTGATTTAGGATCAACGTCAATATCTTCACCAAATACAGAAAGGAAAGCCACTCTCAAGGTGGATTGATATTCTGATAGTGTTTTAGGAATTATCCCTGCATCGGTTATTTGAGCCATTACAAACTGACCTCCACATCACCAAAGACGCTTTTAACTGTTGCGCTATATTTAAAAATCCTGGTGTCTCCTTCAAGGTCTGTTGACACCGCACCAATACCGATCACATCAGGTTCTTTTAATATTTCTGCATTTAAGATTGAAGCGGCCAGGCCGGGGTCGATAGGCTTGATCAAAATATCCTCGAGATATGGCACACCTTTCGTTATATCCATGAAATATTTACCCCGGAACAGTTTTAACCGCTGGTCAAGCCTCTCAGCTAATCCTTCTTTGCCATTTATTATAACAAAATTCCCAGTTGAGCTCAGTTTAAACTCGCTATCTTCAAAAAATAATGTCCGCATCAGCTTGGCCCATTTGTTTTTTGTTGAGTATCGCCATCTGAATCTGTTCCCTGTTCATGGCCATGGGTGTCGCTATCTTCACCACCAAATACGGTTGGCCCGGATATGTTGCCACCTATCTCCATGTCGGCAGATAGATCAAATAGCGGAGTATTGAATGCTATTTTTGTTGATGCGTTGAACTCAATTTCAGGTGCTTCATTTATTATCTTGGTGGTAGAAGCCACTTTGACAATACCATTTTCAATATACAAATAGTTATTTCCGTCCTCACTCTGCATCGCCATGCCATCAGCCGTAGCAGGGGTCACGCTTTTTGCACCAAACCCGGCCCGGACAATAGCGTCCTCTTTGGCGAACACCCCATTCCCCGGGTCAGCCTGAGAAAACGATTCTTTGAATTGCGTAATTCCACGTTGTGAGAAAAGTATCTCAACAGGTGAACCGGTTGGCAGTGGTGATAATATCGTGAATCCGCCGCCGGACGGCCACATAACAGGGACATTTTTTATGGCCGCAGGGGCGACAGTTCCCCCGTCTTTCAGTTTAATATTTATTGCTGGCCGTACAGTGCAACGCTTGGTTGCCTGATCGTAAGATTCAATTATGCCAGGAATATAAACCCACATCTTCTCCAACATCGATTGGAATGCAAACTTTATCGTGTCGGTAAGATTATCGTATTCTTTTTCTGGATCTTTCTCAGCCAATTTCTAAACCTATCCCATTAGTTTCAAACTTACCGGCCCGATTATCTCCGGTATGGGCAATATCGCCAACCTTGTAAACACCTGTGGCGGCTTGAGATTCTATTTTAACACGATTGGTTACTGTTATTCTACCATTGAGCGCCGACTTGAACTTAATACCCTTTTCTGTAACCGATGGTGATCCAATCAACCCGGTATTTTTGCTTAACACCACGACTGATTCCAGGGCAGATCCTTTCAACGAGAAGTTAATGAAATTGTCATTCTCAAACCATTGCACATCAATAGGGTTTAAAATCTCGTCAAGCAAGTCACCTGTTTTGCCGGTGAATGAATAATCATAAAGGAAAGCGTTGTCTGGTATCTGATCAATATTAATAGCGTCTATGCCAAAGGATGGGACAGCATCGGCAACAATTTGTTTGACTGCCACCTGGCCTGAATATGATTTATTGAAAAAAGCGCTGGACAACTTGGCCACGTTCCCGCCGATATTGATTGTGGTTATCCTGTTGAGTTTTCCAAATCCGTCCCGGTCGACCCGCCTGATATCTCCGTCATGCAATAAAACTGGCTGGCCATCATATCCGGCGAATATCCGTATCCTGATCCCCTTCTCCCTGATCTGGTTCTCGGACGTTTCTGACAGATTGTAAATGCGCCCAAATCCTTCATTTGGTTTGCCAGACAGGAACTTTTTAACTTCAATCTCCATGAAGAGCTTTTCAATGGCCAGCGCCGTGCCATCTTCCTGGCCGACTACAATCCTGATTATCCGCTTAAATATCCGCAAGACCAGCCTCGATTGCTTCTTCTTCTGTCATATAAACCAGTCGGTGAGTGTTGCCCCACGGCGCGTCTTTTCCGGGCTCGGTGTTATTCTCAGTTGTCGGAAGGCAGATTACTTCCCCGATAAAATCAGTCAGATAGCTTATGGTTATTGGCGATGCCGTGTTTATTCGATGGCCAGAAACTATTCCGGCGCCGGCGGTGAACTCCATTGAAATAAACCAGCCTTCACCGATATCCTGATACCATACTCTGATATCAACCGAGACACCTCCGAGGACTGTGGTTAGTTTTTGACTGAAATCATTTGTCAAAGGGATGGTTTGCATTAATTAAATATTCCCCCAATACCTGACGCTATTTCTTGAAGGACTGTTTTAACTTCGGCGGTTGCCTCTTCCGATTGCTTGAGTCCTCCTTCCGCATCGCTGCCCTTCGTGTCTGCAGGCCCGGATAATTTAACAGGGGCAAGCTGAACGGTTTCGGTTTCGACTATCAGGGTTTCTTCCAGGTTAATCGTGAACGACAATGAATTACCTGTGTCGGAATTGGCTACTGCATCAGCACCGACAACCATCATATTTCCATAAACGCCAAGGGTGGTTACTACCGTGACAAGCTCAAGCGAGTTTTTGAGGGCCAATATACGCCCCCACGCTTCTTTTCCTCTCGACTGGTCAGCCACATTCACAATGCCACCCAAAAAACCCTGTAGGTCTGAAACTATGCCTTTGAGAACCAATTGCTGTGGCTCAACAACTGCATTGTCCGTCCGACTCGATCCGTCTTCTACTTGGAATTTTGTTTTAGTTACCGCGACACTGTGAGATTCGTCATAATATAAATCAACAACTCCGGTTATTGCGTCAATGTCTGTCGGACTGGATGAGAATATCCCGATATTTGCCTGTGATATTATGTCAACTAATGCAGTCATTATTTTTCAACCGGGCTGTCAAAATCTTCAACGGTGTTTTTGAATTGTTCAGACATGGCCGCGCCAACATTCTGGGCGATTTCTTTTGCATCTCCACCCCTGGCATCAACGGTGATAGCGCCTACTGACAGACTCTTTGTTATTTTGGTACTTGTGCCGCCAGATATTATCGAGGGACTTACCATGCCGCCACCAGCCCCTGCAATGCCAAGCTCTTGGTTTAAAGATACGCCCCCTATGCCGCCAAAAAACCCCCGAGCTTTTTTGAAAAGTCCAGAAAATTTATTAAACGCTTTCATGGCTGTTTCTATCGGATCAATAACGAAATCGATCATCGCTTGGCCAATTGTCCCCAGCCAATCCCACCAGATTTTGAACCCGGCAACAGTCTTGTCAAATAAAAAGACTGCGGCATCGCGCACGGCAAATATTACATCTCCGAGCAATGGCCATTTTTCAACCAAATCGCCAATGAAAGAGCTTTGCCCTTTGAAAAACGCCACGAAGTCCTCAGTGACAATTGCTATGGCTGCGACTAATGCAGTAATTCCGGCTATTACTAATGCAATCGGCCCCAATGATATGAGCCACAAGATGCCGGCCTTTATTGCTGCGGCATTATACGCGGCGGCGAGAAGACCAAGGATACCTATAAAAGAAAGAGTCAAAACTTTGTGCTGCTTAATAAATGCAATCCCTTCAGCTAAGGCCTTAAAAAACTTTGAAATCGGTTCAAATACAAAACCGCCAATCTCAAATTTAATTGCATTGATCACCTGGGCCATGTTGGTCAGGCCATCATTAAATTTGGCGGCGGCTTCGGCATCCTTACGAGACAAAACGCCCAGTGCTTTAGCTTGAGAGGTTAATCTCTCCAATTCGTCCGGGGCGGTCTGTAATAGCCTGATTGTCCCTTTATCAATGCCGAGTTTTGCCGCGAGGTCTGACTGCTTGGCCCTGGATAAATCCCCAAATTTTTTATTGAGATCGACAAGAAGTTCATCCGCTGTCTTGGTATCGCCATTGGCTTTTTTGATTGTTATGTCGTAATCTTCAAAAGCCAGCTTTGCCCGACCGGTTCCCCTCTCAACTTCACCTATCGATTTGTTCAGATTGGCAAGCGAAGAACGCAAGCCATCAACACTGCCACCCTGACGCTGAACAGCAAATTCAAGTTCCCCTATTGACTCAACGGCGATCCCGTTTGCATCAGCCCATTTAAGAGTCTCATCGGCGGCATTAGCAATGGCATTAAGAAATAAGCCCCCGCCCAAGATTGCGCCAACACTGGCAGCAATCTTAATGGCAGAGGCTTTAAAGTCTCCAAGACCTTTATCGGCTTCTTTCAGACCAGACTTGTCGGTTTCAAATCCAAGTCTTGTAATTAGCGTGTCTAAAATGGTGGCCATTATTTAGTTTCCCTGTTCGCAACGCTTGAACGGTATTCATTCTCGTTTTTAACAATAAGAATCTCGTTCATATCGTAGATATCATCAAGGCCAATGCCTGGTTTGATCAGATCAGAGTATTTTACCATACCGGCCAGCAACGGCCCTGAAAATATCGGCGCTATGTTTTCGGTAAGTGCGACTTTATAAAACTTTCCGCGCCGGGGAAAGCTGACGCGATCCCGGCAAAAGACCCGAAAAAATTTATAAACAAGGCCCTCCCAATCACCTCGTAAACATGGACAACCTCAAAGTTTTGGAAAGCCATATCTTCAGCACCGGCCAAAGGCATGTAACCCTTTTCAACACCTGACCCGGTGAATTCGATATATGCGAACAGCTCCTCACGAATATGGGCAACAACCGCCGGATCAAGGCCAAGAACTGCTTTGAAAAACAGGATGGCGTTATCTGTCTCGCTGCTCTTATCGTCGATGCTGAATGAGTCTGCCGACTTTGCCAGATTGAACCTAATAAACTCTGCCACATCAAAAGATTGCATCGGGGGGATCTTTGAAATGACAAACTCGGTTCCCTTGATTTTGAATTTAGGGCTGCTGAGTTTTGTTTTGAGTAGCCATGACTTAACCTTTCCAGCCATGGCTTGAGCTTGATCAGACATATAATGTCACTCCATTTCTATTAAAAATTAGCGGCCAGATAATCAGGCGTTACCTGCTCAAACTCAAAGGTGAATTCACGGTTTGCGGTTTCACCTTTGCCCATGGTCTGCCCGAGCGGGCCATTAGTCAACACACCTCCAGATACCAGGACAGTAACACCGTTTTGCGGATCCCGGTACACCCCGGCCCATTTTACAGATGCGCCTTTTAGCTGTGCGGCCAAGGCGTTCATGAAGAATATGGTGGATGGGCTGTTGGGCAACAGCTTTAAGATGACAGGGCCACCCTTCTCACCAGTGCTAGTTGAAACCATACCACCACCAGCCCCGCGTGTGACATTTGCCAGGTCAATGTTTGGCAAACTCAAGGCGTCAGCGTCATCACTCCAACCAACAACCGTGTGGCCGTTAAGGATAAAACTCGATTGTTCAAGCGAAAAATCAGGCATTACAATTCCTCCTGCTAATTTTCAAAGATTAATGCAATTTCAACTGAGTGAATTGCGCCGGATCCCTTCATCCAAACCTTAAAAGGAGGTGATTTACGCAGGTTCCTATCGCTCTGTGACTGCTGCGAGATTGGAGGAGCATAAATCAAATAACCTTTCGTAAGGAACCCGTCAAAATCAAGATTGCCGGTTGTCTGTTGGATATCAAGGATAGTTGCCGCCGACATTTGGCCGGGGGCTATGCCGCCATTTCTCACGGCTTGCTGCATTACGGCCTCGATAACGCTATGTTCAGCGGTAACACCTGGCTCGGTCTGCGGCACGATATTGGATGTCTTGAGCAAATTGAACACATCCACCTGGACTGAGTTGACTGCCCAATCAAGGAAATATCTAACATCGGCCCACACGTTGAGTTTCATCGTGGTTCCGTTGAAAACTCCGTTGACCGGCTCAGAGCCAGTGCTAAAGAAAGGAGCATAATAATTGACATTTTTCCTTTCAAGCTCTGCTTGGGCAGTTGTGTTGATGTTGTCCGATACCGTTCCGGGCAGATCTTTCAGGTTGCCAGTTATGACGGTATTCGACCCGGAAAAATTAACAGATGAATATCGACCGGCAAAAGACAGGGCTTTGTAATCGTCGGTAGCTGACCACATTGCAACAGTTCTGGGAGGCTCCAAAGCTGCAAGCTGTCCGACAACGGTGGAAGATTCACTGGGTGTCAGTGCTCCGACTTCCAGGTTGTCCAAGAATAGCATGTATGGCCTTGACGCCACCCAAGTCCTGACTTCATCAATGGTGGCAAAATCGACAATGGTATTTTCCATGGTGACAAAATAAGGGGAGTCGTCAAGTGCCGTGATGGCCTCAATGGCTTCGGTGATTGTCTCAGCATCAGCCCCTTGGTTGAGTGTGGCACCTTCATCGAGCCCGAGCAGGGCCGAGATATCAGTGCCGACTAGAGGATCAGTGACCGAGAATAACGATAAGGTCTGATCAGCGCCGACCCCGGTACCGGTGGTCACTTCAAACCTATTCTTGGCGACATTAAAAACGCATGTTGCCGCAGCGAAATCAGGGTCGGTGCCGGTGCGTAGTTCGGTCTGAATAACCGCAGCTATCCCGGCCAAATCAGCCGCGAGGGTCAAATCAATAGCAGTAAAATCCTCGGCTTTACAGACAAACGAACCGTCAGCAATGGCATTTAACGCGGCGAATGTTCCGGGGTCAGTGCCAAGTAGCTCGGCGGCGATGTCGTTTTCGATCCACCGACCGACAACAAGATTCTTCGGGAAGGGCTCCTGCTGGTAAAGAATATCTATCGCACTCCGGGGCTCGGTGCCAAGGGCAAATAAGTCGGCCCCATCATCAGGGTTAGCCACAACGGCTATTCTGTTTGCGCCAGTGCCAAGGAACGAAGAATCGCGGGTAATGAACATCATTATCCCAAACTCTCGGCGCAGAACACCGCCACCGGTAATCTGGCTTGTCACTCTGACAATTTTTTCAATATCAGGCATCTTCTGTCACCTCAATGTTTTCTGTTAAATCAGATCCGGCAGATAAGGTAAGATCAATCTCAACCGATCCAATAGTTAAAACGTCAATCTCTGTCTTGGATTGGAACCTGAACTCAATATCAACTGAACGCCTTACTTCAAACTTTGATCCCATAACAGAATCAAGGTTTCTGACCTCTCCAGCTCTTCTCCAAGTTAAACCATTTTCGCCCAGAAATATCTGGCCTGGCGTGGTGGCCGCAAACTGCAAAAGGCTCTCGGCATTATCAGCCGCACAATCCTTATAAAATTGGACTGAATAAACAATGTTCCGGCGACCGGAAACAAACAGCTTTGCCTCTTCAGGTACTGACCCGGGTCTTGCCACCTCCGAATCTATACCATCACCCTGCTTTGTTATATCCAGCACAGAGGCATAAGGTACGGTCGGGGCCGGGCCATTGTCATTACCTGGAATAACACACTTTCTATCAAGACCAGTTGCCAGTGCAACAAAGGCCCGGACAATGATATTTAGATCATTTTGCAACGGCGTGTTAGCCATCTTGACCCTCTAGTCGAGTTGCAAACACTTCCAGGTGGCCATAAGATGCCATATCATAAACGACTCGCACAGCCCACAAAAGGCCATTCCACGTTATGGTATCGGATTCAGTTTGACTTTTACCGATCCTTAATGGGGCAATAGCGTCATGATCAAGAGTGTGAAACAAAATGCAAATTGCATCGAGCAGGCGCTCACCTTCCGGCAACTGCAGTCGACTTTTACCGTCAAGCGGCTGAACACTCCCCTCCAGATTTGGAAAAACAATGTCAGACCCTGCGATATACTCACCGGTATCATCTCGCCCACCGGGATGTTGCTTGGTCAAAATGAATGGCTCAATATTAGCCTGGTCACTCAAAACAGCCTTAGAGGCAAGCGTCCCTGTTTTCATCGTTTAACCTGATAAGTTATCGACCGCAGATAGTTACCAGAAGCAATCAACGTATTACTCGATCCCTTACCCTTGATCGTGCTGTCTTCGTTGGCCGGGCTACTCAATGAAACAATTGATTGCTGCATTGCACCCTGGAGACTTGTCCCCAAAAGAGCGGCTATCCGGGGGGTGACAACCATGGTCTCAGGATCAACTTTAACCTTGAGGATCTGGAGTAATGACTTTTCATGGGACTTGTTGGCATTCCTTAACGCTGGCCTCTCCGGGATCGTCGCCGTCCCGAATTCATTCCAGGCCGCAACAGCCGCGACGAGTGTTCCATTGGGATACTTGGCAGAAGCAAAAACACCGACATCAACCCCACGAATACTACCACGCCCAGCTTTTTTGATGAACTCATTGAACTTATCCCCACCGGTAAAAGTAGCACCCATCAACCGATCCTCACTGAGAATCTACGCCCCGAGCAGGCATCACGCAACGTGATATACATCCGGCCATAAGGGGTGTTGGTATAAAACGCATCACCCTCTTTAGAAGCGAGAGAAACAAACGAGGCAGAAATACTTTTCGCCGCATCGCTTGTTTTCTCCCGTACTCCACCGGCATCAACACTGCCACCGCTACCACCAACCCCGCTATCAGCGTCAATCGTGCATATATGAGCCGCCAAGTAAATAGTGGCAAGCTCACATATGGCATGAATGGCCAGAGCGGAATTGATGATCAGCAATACCGCATCGTCAGTTTTTGATGCGAATTCAGGAAATTGTTCCCGAAATGTCGGTAGCAGTTCGGCGGCTGTCACTTAAGCATTTCCTCATACTTCTTCCGGTCATCGGCAGACAAAGGCCCATGTACTTTTTCTTCCTGATCCATGACAAACCATTTCCCGGCTCCACGATGTTCAATGTGGTGCTTTTCAGGATCGAGAACAAAATCACCATCGTCTCCGGTTTCGGCCTTGGCTTTTTCTTCCGAAGGAACCTTACCCTCCTTGAGAGCCATGTTCTCCTCGGTCAAGATTTTAACCTTGAGGTTGAGGTCGGAGATTTTGGTGTTGAGACCTTCAATTTCGGCTTTGTATTTCTTGCCGATCTTGGCGTTAAGTTCTTTCTCAACCTCTCCCACCACCTTGGCCTTAACATCGTTTACTGCCTTGGCTTCAAGTGCGGCCGCTTCGGCCTTTTTCTTCTTCTCGTAATCTTCATCAACTACGGTCAGAAAATTGGTGAAGACATGGGAACCGGCCACGGCCTTGCAATAATCTTTCAAGGCATCTTCATCGACCGGAGTCACCGCCCCGTAACCGTTGGCTATCACACCACCGATCACAACGGGAGCCCCGCTATTTTTAATTTTTACCTGTCCCAAAATTTCACCCTAGATTGAGTCGACATACCGCATTGCGGTAGGACGTTTTACGTTGAGGCCAGACACCTTGTATTCCATCGGGGTATCTACGCCATAGTGGGTATTGATGGTCTGGATGACACGGGGCTGGATCGGCATAGCCATTTCCATTACGCGATCATGGTTGAAGCCAAACAGTGCCCGGTCAGTAGAACCAGCACCAGCGCCAGCCATCTCGGTCACGGTTTCCATCTTCAATTCCTGACCTGTCCTGCGTGTCCACTGATTGTTGACCTTGACATATTCCCAAACGGTCTTGGATGCGTCAGTGGCCAGCTTGGTATCGCCGATCAACGCTTCCTGGGCAATCGGCAGGTAAATGGTCAGGCCGGTACGGATAACCCGAGAGAATACTTCCTCTGTCTGGGAAATCAGCAGGGCTACATTGTCCTGAACAAAAGAGACCATCTCGTCAGCACTCATGGCAGAAATCAGTTTTGCCGAAGCAGCTGCCGGGATATTGGCATCATTGGTCAAACCAGTGAAACCGAAAGAGGAATCACCGACCAGGCCGACAGTTTCAATATGATCCATGCAACCCTCGGTACCAGCTTCAACGGTCATGGTGTCCAGAGAAATACCGGTAAAGGCAGCGGCCCGCAGATCCTCAAGAGTCCATGACGGAATAATTCCACCATACTCAAGGGAATAAGGCACATTCTGGAGAGATACAGAAGCACTATTGGCATCCCGGCCGGAATTGGAAATGAACTTACCCTGGCCATACTTATTGACGACCCGGTAAGAATAAGTCCGCGCACCTTCAGGGATATTGGTCACGAGCGGGAAGAAGGAATCAAGCCGGAAATCAGTATAAAGGATCTCCTCAATCTGGGCCTGAATAGCCTGCATGTTGTTCGTCACAAAATGCACGGCCTGGGCGTTTGCCTCGATGTCATTCAATGGGACATTGATCGGGGCATGAACGGACGGAAGGGCATCAAAGTTATGTACTCTGCCCCTGGCTTGCAACTGCACGTTATGGGAATCAAGCATTTTTGCTTTACCCAGTGCAGCAAGCATGCGGTAATCAGCTTGGGTTTTTCCAAAAATATCAGGCATTGTTCTTACTCCTTTTTTTAAATTGATAGCCCGGCTAATTAATAGCCGAGCCATTCATCTTTATTTAACCAGATTTACGCCAGACTTACAATGCGATAAGTCACGTAAACATCAAGGGCCGCATCGTCAGAAGCATTGCCAGCAAACTCACCGTCTCCGGTGTTGAGCAGAACCAGGTTCTTGTTGACGATATCGGCAGAGGCATCGATTACATCACCAGCCGGGATGGCGTTGGTGATTGCATCAGCGGCGGCATCGATGAATCCGGTTGATTCAATGGCACCGGTCACGGCGGCGGCATTCCCGTCATCATATTCGATAGCCATGTTGTCAGCCGTTTCAGTCAACACCTCAGTACCGGCAGTCAATATGAACAGTGCGGAAACAAATTGCAGGATCGTATCGGCACCAGGGGCGGCGACCAACTCAATCGGAGTTGCCCGGAGGGCTTTGATCTCCAAAGCGGTCATACTGACCTTAGCGGTAACATCAACACTTGCCAAGGCCGGGAATGCGTAATTCAAGGTCGGAATACGAACCTCGACAATTTCACCATCACCTTTCGTTGCGCCTGGATCCAGATAAAACTCGAAAGCCTTTTTCCGCAGGTCTGCAGCGGAACCAATCGGGCTATATTTGATCCACTTGCCGGTTGATTCGTTGAAAATGGCAGCGTCACCAGCTTCGACAGTCTCACCAGCCAAGACGAAGAACGAACCGAGAACGGCCAGAGGCATAACAGCGCCGATAGCAAAAACAACCTCGGAAGTGTTGTTGGTACTAGGCACCGCGATATCGGTATTGAACGAATTTGAATTGAAAGTGACAATATGAGTCACCAGCTTTCTGGTATCGGCGGTGGTCGGCTTGATATACCGGTTGGTGGCAGCATCGTAAAAGACACCATCGCCGGGCTTCAGCTCGACACCGGCAACGCCACGGTCGATATCCCAAGGGGCAGACGGGCGGGCATTGGAACCAACCTGACCAATCTGTAATTTTTTTGCGTAATCTTTTTGCAGCATTTTTTTTCCTCCAGGTTAAACCTGATTTTGATTATTAACTAGCCGATTAACTTACGGGCCCCGATACCGGTCATGGGAGCAGCCAAGGCAACACCATCAGCGGCCCTGAAATCCTGCTTCATAAAAGTACCTGCCTCGGCGCGGTCTTTACTGATCACGGCAAGCATCCCGGCAAGATAGGTATCATCCTTCCCGGCGATATCGTCACCTTTGATATCAAGAGCGTCCAGGGATTTGACAAGGATGTCGTGATCGCTGGCAGTTGATATATCAAAATTTTCATCGGTGATGAACAGCTTGGCAGTGCCAATGAGAACGGCCCGTTTTGCAGCCCCATCCACAATAGCAGCATCGATCTGCTCAGTGGTCATCGGCTCACCTTCTCCTTCACCGTCAGCGCCCTCGGTGGTAGTCGCGGGGGTAGCCGCACCACCAACCATGCCAGCGGCAATTTCCTTGGCCAAAGTAGCCTTGAACTCTTCACTACCGACCATCTCTTCAATCGCCGGTTTCAGCTCAGCAATAATACCGGGGATGAGCTGGGTCATGTCGATGTCTTTGGCCGACATCGCTAGTTTGGTGTAGGCCTTGACATCAACCTCAGCGTCATCGGCTTGACCGACCATAAACGTTTTGATTAATCCCTCGGGAACTCCAGCGTCCCTGAGCGCTTTAATCGCTTGCAGTTTTTTCCACATAATACTTTCTCCTTTATCTAGGATTTTTACTGAATCGCCGCAACGCCCTTCAGGGACAACGGCGAGGTGATTATTAGTCATGGGGCCATCCATCTTGAAAAGATAGCCTGCTCCGTTAAATGTACCCTCTTCTGATATAACCCATACATCATACCCAAGACTTAATTCATCGATCTCGCGGGCCAATACTTTTTTTACAACATCATCATCCATAATCTGGATTGATGCCCCAAGATGTTCAGAGTCAAGAGCCTCTACCGTTTCACCAACGGTGCCAATTGTCAGCCTGTTGAAATTCTTTGAATCTACATCGTCCTGGGGGTGATGCAGGGTGATTGGTTTTAGCTTGATGGTCGATATAGTTTCAGGGTGGAATACCGTCTCCTTCGGTCGGAGCACCCCAACAAGTTCGTCCGAGTCAATCCCAAAGTCTCTTGCTGGATACATCTGAACCCCGACCATGGTAATGGCGGCGGTTGCTTTGAGATATCCTTCTGGAGTCAATTCACGGGTGCTGGTGGCCGGCAGGGTGACGTTATCGCTGACCTGGATCTTGCCAGAATTAAAATCCCTGAGTTTTGTCATGGTTCTTTGTCTCATGCTGCTTGCTCCTCTTCCTGTAACTCAGGGATTACCGGGATCGCTATGCATCGGCAATTGATTGGCTCTCCAGGGTGTCCATCAAAAGGCGGTTGCGACCACAAGAACTCCTTGCCGTTTCTGTCAAAATGATTGCCATGCACATCGTTGCCATCTGGAAACTCTCCGCCTGGTGTACCGACAACCCTCTCGTCTTCTGAGGTTTGCCAAGTATAAGATTTAATCCCGAGCTGGCCTTGCCTTGCCTCGTTAAGATTGCCCACTATCTTGCCGGTCTGGTCTCGTGCAATTGTCCGGGCTCGGTTACCGGCAACTTTAAACCGATCCTCTAATGCGCCGACCATCGCTTGCTGATCGAATGGGGCTTTTGCCAGCAGAGTATCGAACTGATCCAGCACTTGTCCCTTTAAATTATCTGGGATGCTCTTGATCAGGTTGATATTGGTGGCAATAGCCTGATCCATTAAAGGCCTAATTGCAAGATCTGTCAAGGCTGGGCCGACATCAACACCTAAAGCTGCTTGAAACTGTATGGCCATACGAGCTTTCTGGCTGCGCCTCAAGCCGTCAATATAACCACCAACCACAACGGCGCTTTCTGCATCAATGTCGAATTCTTCAAAGACAGCGGCCACGGTGTTGGCATATGCAGTCTTGATCTGCGGCACGGAGGCCAGCCGGTCTCTGGTTGTAGCAAGCAGCGGATTCAGGATATTGGTCTTGATCGCCTTTTCATAGGCCCGCTCGTCTTTCCGCAAAGGCCGAATACCTTTTGGGTTCTTACGCTTGGCCACTGGCTCCACCTAAACTAAGTGCCGATTGTGCTGCGGCCAAGGCTTTCTTCTGGTCGTCAGGCTTGATCTGGCCAACGGACAAATCATCAAGATTCCCGGCGATCTGATCACCATCAAGAATAGCCCGGCTCTCATCTTCATCGATAATACCGGCGTTAACTAGGGGAACTACCGCTTGAGATTTCTTGAGGAAAATATCTGTCTTCTCAGTTTCAGAAGCATCAATAATAGAAACGAACTCGTAATTGATATTCTCCGGTAAGCCAAGATGACGCTCCAGCACTGAATCGATCAAACTGAGTGGAACCGGTAATTTATTCTCTTGGCTGGATTGTATTTGCAATGCGTAATCTCGTGCGTCACCTTCACCGGTAGCGGCCAGGCCGACAGCAGACTTGCCCCAGAACCTAGTGTGGGGAATATTGGCGGCGGCGGCAAGTCTCACGGCGTTACGATCGAGAATATCAGGTAACCCGGCAAATGTAATGTCGTGGCGCGAGAAATCATCCTCGGAGTCCATGAATACCGTCCGGTATATAGAACGCAAAGCCGTGGTTTCTGCCATCCTGTCAGCAATGGACATTTCATCGCCATTACCGGCCAACGCATCTTCAAACCCTTCAATCTTTTGTACTGGGATGGATGCCTCGTTGACCAAATGGGAAACGCCTTTCGACACATTTGAGTCCTGAAATATTTCAGTGATGACCGGGATCAACGAAGCCACCCCCCAACTCTGATCGTAAACCTGCCAAGAGTTATCAGATGTTGGCTTGATACCGTCAAACCTAATCACACGAGAATGGTGCACCGTAAATGCGGCACCACGCTTCAGGTTGATTTTGTAGAATTCAGGTTTTGAATAATTGCGCGAATAGGGGTTATTGTTCACCCCGGCAACCGTAGCGTCAAACCTGTCGACAGTGATTATATTGGCTAGATCTCCTGGTCGCAACCGGCTGACGATTAAGGGCTTATCCGGTGTAGCCTCTTTGGTCAGGATAACAAAAAGACCTGTGCCATATAAAGTACTTGATTTAAGCGATTGAGATAATTTCCCTGGGATATCAAAGGCCACTTCGGCTCGTTCAACCAGTTCAATGTTTCGGTTGTCCATATCGGAGAACTGCCGCCACTTAACGAACATATCATCAACGGGAATATCGACAAACTTTCTCGCCGCCCAGGATTCAACATAAATCGTTTCATGAAAATTCTTTGAAAATAGGAGGGTGGGTTGAAAGAATGAAGCGCTATTTTTGTCTAAGGAAGTACCGGCCCCGGAAAGAGGATTGACAAAACCATACTGAGTCTGTGCCAGATTATCACGGCGGCGCTTGACGGCCTGTTTGCGCTGCCTTGATGTTCGGTTGCGTTTTCTACTCATGCCGCCTTGAGCCCTTTTTTGATGTCATTGGCATACGCAAGAATTATTGAATCAGCTACATTCGGGGAATCGGCACCATCTGGCGCTTTGTCCACAACAATCTTGCCACTGCTATCATCATACACGCATTGGGATAATTCTGACAGTATTTTATCGAGGTTGTCAATAGATGAATCAATAAAAAAACATTTATCAAGATCTACCTTTTCGCCATCTAGTGCCTTGATCGTATTCTCAACCCGCAGTTTGATGTTCCACCATAATTGCGAATTGGCTTTGCTGAAATAATCTTTGTTCCTTATTTTTAGCTGCTTATGCTTGATGAAGTATTTGTTGGAGCCCTTAACCTTACCACCGAAATGGAACGGGATAAACCTCTTGGCCTGGGCACCGAGTCCAGAATTAGGATTGTGCTTTATCCGTGACAGATCAGATTTGATCCCGGCACCCATACCACCAGCATCGTAGTGCATGCTGATCACATTGCTTTCCTGATTAAGAAAGTCAGCCTTGGTTGCCGTCATGTGGAGGTACTTAACTTTCCATTCTCTGGCCACGGACAACAACGACCCTTGGCGCTTAGACCAACAATTTGTATCGTTCCCCTCATCTGCTATATCAAGCCCGGAATATACCATGCCAGACGGTTTATAATTTAACTTGATATGGGCATCGACACATTTTAGCAGCTTGGCATAAGAAAGAACTTTCCATTTGCCCCCGGTGTCATCTGGCTCACCGTCCCAGATATGGGGATATCTTTCCGGGTGCATCTTGAGGCATCGCTGCCGCTCGATCTCGAGTTCCGCTGGATGGTTTGGATTATCTTGCCAGCTTACCTGGACTACCGTGGCCTCGGTTAAGTCGGAATCTTTGGCCAGGAACATCTTATCAACAGCGTCAGACCTTTTCCCACGGTTAAAAGAGAACCAGACCTCAGATCCGGCCTTTCTGATCGAGGGCAACACGATCTCAAGTTTATCGGATAGCATGGTCTGGGCTTCTTCGATCCACAAGATGTCGACATGATCCCAGCCCTTCACATTCATGATGTTACGATCAAGCCCTTGGAACTCAAAAACTGAACCGGTCACTTTCTGGACAATGACCTCCTTCTGGATATCAAACTCATCTTCCAGACCGAGGTGTATGATCTGCTCTTCGATGGAATGCTTGACTGATTGCTTTACTGAGGTTTGGAACTGGCGACCACATACTATATTAAGCCGCTTTTGTGAGGAGAGGATGACCAGGGCGCGGGAGTATTCCCATGTCTTCATGCCGCCCCGGCCACCCCATGATACTTTGTACCGTTTGGGGAGGTACAGGAATTCAAACTTTTCGTGGACTTCTATGTCGTGAGTTATCAAGCCCTAGGCCAAGGGTTTTCTGGCTGTGTGCCTAGTTGTCCTAATAGATGAGGTTTGTGGGTTGGCATAGTACAAACTAGATCTCCAGCACTTACAGAACCATCTCTATTAAAATATCTTCCTTGAAATATATACCCGGTGGAGGTTTTTGTTTTTGCCTTGGTACCAAATAAAAAATAGAAAAGATGTTTTAAAGATTTCACAGTCACCCTCCTTTGATTTTTACTGCATTTAATTAAAAAATTGAATTTAGCTATATCAACGCTGAATGCCGTTCAGAGCGTACAAAAATACAACTACCAAAATTCCTTTACACAAATTGATATCGTGAAGCCCTTCATTTCATTTTTAATTTCGTGTTGCAACACAACAGGCAAAGACTCATCAAGGCAATCAAGTTGATTGCAGAAGAACTCCGCCTCTTTCATGATTTCCTTTTTGAGTAGTTCTATTTTTTCGCTATACTCTGACATACTCAACTCCCCTTCTTATCCGGGCTCCGTATAAAGTGCATATTGAAAGTGCGACCTTCTGGGTTTGATATGGTGGTATCGGTCTTATCAACTAGCCCTAAATCACGGGCAATAATATTGGCATTGAGCAGGTCGGCAGCGGCCCCGGTAAATTTCTGATTCTTAATTGCTCGTTCGATATCGGCTGTGACTCCTAGAAAACCTTCTCTTTTCCTGTAATTAGCCCAGGTATCCTCACTGATATCAAGAAACAGGCATAAGCCTCCTATCGTCATGGCCCGCATCTTTGGGACTTCTTTTAAAACAACGGTTCCCTGGTAAGCAAAGGGCTTAGATTCATGCAGGGGATTATCATCAACCCATTTGAAATATTCAAGACATGCTTCCCATAGCTTATCTGCATTGAGAAAGATCGGCTTCCTGCCGTGGGAACTACGCGCCTCCCAGAATCTGTTCCCGATCCGCTTGTCGGTTTTCTTTTCTTCTTCGGGTGGATCCAGTTTCTCAAGTTCCTTAATCGCCTCTTTGATATAATCAAACGAAAGAACCTTTCGACAATAGCCATATGATAAACCGGTGGCAATATGTGTACCCTTCACGGTTCCATCATAATTGGCAATTACTTTTGATTCGCCTTTTGTTAACTTTTCTGCGCTCATTGTGATATTTTACAACTATTTGTACCTGGATGCTATGGAAAATAGCATATATTATTATCAAAAGTTACAACACCCATTCAACGGTGGCATGATCTTCCTGATCTCAGCATGAATACCGTCCATACCAGACAAAATGCTACCACCGCCTTTGAATAAAGCCCTGTGTTGATCACACCTCCCTTCTGGCTCCAAGCCTACCACCGTGAATTTACCGTTAACAAAATGGATAATATAACCAGGCACACGCTCTATAAGTTGTTCGGGTGGTGGTATATCAATCAGATTACTGAGCCTAGCTTTTACTCCAGCGATTGCTTGTTTATGGCTAAACTTTCTATGTCGCATAATTTCACCGAATATTACTTGGTCTGTGTATGACTCTGTTAGCCAGCCGCTAAAATTTTAATGGCCAAAGGCAAAATGTATTTACCCACGGTGCAGTATTCACAGTTAGGGTCAGTCCTTGCTCGGCTTTGATATTCTTTTGAACAAGTGCAATTCGCATCAAGGTTCGTCTTACAAGCATTTGCCAAGTCTTGGCTGGCTAACCAGGTCGATACAGTTTGACCCGAAGGGATCGGCTTTTCAGGGGCTTCGGCCAAGTAAATACAATTCTCGTCGCAATCTTCATCTGCAGTGGCAACTGCACACGCATCAAACTGGCAATATTTCTCACTGTAGGCGCATATCTTTTCCATGTCACTCCCTCCCGTTACCCCTTCGGGCAACTGATCTAAATCGTTAAGACGCATCCAGTTTATAAAGTCTTTCAACTTCTTCCAACAGCCACACCACACTCGCGCACGTATAGTCATTAACAACGGCCCTCATCCAGTCACAATCGGCCATCTCATATTTTATCTCTAAAAACTGTTTGCGTCTTAACAAGTCAAATTCAGCTTGACCCGTAGGGGTCGGGCTTTCGGTGGCTTCGGCTGGCTTAAAATTGCTGCCATCTAAACATTCGTAGCAGGCTGTTTGGCGTTCCAGTTCGTTTTTGCAGTCTTTGCATTCCATGTTATTTCCCCCTCTACCCCTACGGGCAACTGATTATGGGCGTTAAAAGGCGCTCACCAGCAAAGATTTGTGGCATCGTACCTTTTCTTTATAGCCAATATCTCTGGGTGTTCTTTAGCGCAATCATCAAAAGACCCAGGGTAATCAAATTTATCCATACCTACTTCAAACCAATAAACTATCTGCCTAATTAGGCATTTTTCAGCCGTCTTCTTGGTAGGGCTTTTCAGCAGACGGTCAAGGTCTTCCTGGTCAACATATCCACCACTCATATCACCAGCCGGGGCTATCCCCCATAAAACCTTGTGGTCTGCTAGTGCCTGTTTATAACTCATGCTCGGCCTCCCGCCTTTTAACAAATAAATTAACGCAGACGGTGCCACGCATGGGCGTCAAGATCTGCAAGTTTCAAGTGCCGCTGGTTATTAGCGGCGTTATATTTCAGGATCTACAGGTTTCGTGTTTCCATTATCTGGTTTGTGCAGGTGTTCCCATATCTGGTTTGTGCAGGTGTTCCCACTCGGCACTCATAGGTATTTCTCTAGCCCTAATTACATTTATGGCATTTATACAGTCCTGCATATCAGCCCAGCAACCCGTCTTTACAATCTCTTTTACCAATATGCTGCACATCTGGTTCGCCTCATTTCTGTACGGGTCTGTTATCACGTTTCTTTCCATTTCAATCCACCTCCGTAAAATATAACAAAATAATCAAGAGGGAACGGGCCACGGTTGCGGGCCAATTCCCAAACAAAGGGCCGTCCCCTTATTATGGGGCGTTATATATCACGGTTTATTCTATCTATTTCAGCGGCTATTAATGCCCCCGCCTTGGCAAGTTGTCTCACTAAATCTTTCGGTGTCGGTTTCCAAAATTTAGGCAGGAAAGGCCAATCGTTCGGCTTTTCTATTGTGTCAACCACCCCAACTATAGCTCTGTCGATATTTTCAGAAGCATTCATGGCGTATGATGCCCCTGCCGCCGACAAAGCTCCGTGGACATGTTCGTCATCATGGCTCGGTGTCCACCCTTCCGCGTCAATTTGTCGTTGCCTCTCTATAGCTATCGATTCAATTCCGGTTTTCATATTCTTTACCCTCCTGTGATTCATAACCAGCCAATAAACGCAGACGGCTGGATCTTATGCGGCCTATTCCGTAGTCCGGGGGCCGCTGGTTATCTCAATCGTTATGCCCTTACAGTTTTACCGTCCACAATTTGCTCCAGCAAATCATTTATCAAGGCCTTAAACAAATCTTCTGCCGGTAGATCCTGTTCGCCAATGCCTTTCTGGTAGCAAGTCCAAAGCTTTTCTATATACTCTTCCCGGTCAAACTTGGCATAACCAGCCAATTCAGCAGAACCAGCCTCGGTTCCGGCCTGGGGGCTTACGGTCTCTTCTACATAGCACTCCTTCAGCCAGCACCCAAATGTTGCGGCAGGGCAATCAGCCTTACTTCGGCAATTATTCGGCTTATTACACATGGTCGTTTATCTCCTTTCTAGTTTCGGCTGTTCTCCTGATCTCAAACGTTAAGTGGCCAAGCTGTTATTTTCTTCCCTACAAGCAAGGCAGTATGGCACACCATCTTTCCGCCCTGGCGTTTGCACATAGCAGCCATGGCCTTTACAGTACCGCAAAGGTCTTACTCTATACATGGTCATTTCAAAATCAGCTTTTAGCCACTTAACCAGCCGCTCAAGCAGACCAAAAGGGGTCGGGTTTTTCGGGGCTTCGCCAACCTGCAAAGTACAGCTTCCGTCGTCAAGCAAACAGTCGTCAAATATTCGCCTGTAGTGCGGGCAACAGGCTTTTGATCCACATTTCACGTTATTCCCTCCTCATTCCCCTTTTGTCGTCTTAGCTTCAACGTTATAAACCAGTAGGCATAATTGCCGGCTTAACTATCATGTTTTTCAGGTCGTCAAGCTCATATCGCGGCTTGCCATCCATTAAGTAATATTTCTCGTTAATATATATCGGGTACCAAGTGTCACCTTCACTAACACAAGTCATCCAATACCATCCAGGTTTATAACCAGCAAATTCAGTTGACCCCGAGGAGTCCTGCGGCCTGGTGGCTTCGTTGGCCTTA
>JAGLOJ010000009.1 GCA_023139045.1 Candidatus Sabulitectum sp. | reverse complement strand
ACTTTCGCTTGAGACTTGCCGGGTACTGCATTAAGACCCAGTGGAAGAGTCTGTTTCCTTGCCCAGGCGGCATCCGCTAAACGCTTTTCTTTCTTCTCCAGGGCATAAGCATTCAGGTCATTTAGTATTTTCTTCCTGATCTCTGGACATTTGTCATAAAGTTCGAAGGCTCTTGTGAGGATTTCACTGAGTTCAGTGTTAACTTCAATTGGGGGAAACAGGGAGTAGCTCTTGCCTTCTTGAGAGAAATGAGTATAATTCATTAGTGCCGTCTTTCTGTTAGGGATTGCTTTGGTTGGCTAACTCCTTAATATATACTGAAATACGGCACTCTTGTCAAGTGCTATAATTAGCAATAAACGGGTAATTCTCTGAATTTGGTGCGAAGATACTGAAATGACTTGCCTTATGTAGAGCAAAAGGAAAGAAACTATTTTATTTTAGCTTATGAATTGATATTATCTTTTCAGATGGGCTCCAGCTACAGCCACTCCATCATCAAATGATGTAACAATGAGTTCATTGGAACCAACATCCGCATAGAAGTAATCCTCCCTGTATGTGTACTTCAAGCCTGTACCGAAAGCATACAAGTAACCGTCGGTACAGGCGTAGTACATTACACCGTCGGTGATGGAAGGACTGGACCCGAATCCGACACTCGGATTGCATGATGTCCTGTAACTCCATACTTCTGAACCTGTTTCTATATCCAGTGCAACAATGCTGGCGCTGTCTTGAGTTGAAACGCTTTCACCGAAGAAAACAAGCCCGTCTGCAGCCCCTGATGAACCATGATGATTGTATGGAGAAGTCCATATTGTTGAGCCGTTTAAAGCATCCAGACAATAGTAGGTATCATCACCTTCGGTGGCGAAATACAGTCGGTCTTGATGAAACGCTGGCGTAGCGGTAACCCCTCCGGCCAAAGTGCTGATCCATTCCGTGGTGCCGGTTACTGCATCTATAGCCAGTGCATATCCATAAATACCGCAGATGTAGATCATCCCGTCTTCGATCACCGGTGAAGAATCCCAGTACCCGCCGGGACAATCGGCGTTCTGCCAAAGCAGACTTCCATCAGTTGCATCAAGGGCTAAAAGACCCGGGTCAGTGGTAAAGGTCGGTATGAACAATCGACCTTCCGACAGCGCCATAATCACTGCAGTAGACCTTTCCATCCTGTACAATGGGTGTACTTCCATGCCAGTCACCTTCACTGCTTGTCCAAATTCTGTCTCCGGTGTAAGCATTAATGCAGAAGATAGAATCACTTGCAGTGTAGAGTTTCCCATCAGAGATGGTTACAGCATCGTCGGTGTAGCCTGTACCCTCATAAACCCACAAGATCTCGCCTGTGGCAGCATCCAGAGCGTACAGGTCTTCACCACCGTTATCCTGAGGATAGAAGACAATACCTTCCCAGACAACCGGTGTGGGGAACTCATGATCGGTGCCGGTAATCGGAGCTGCCCATAGAATGGTATTATCATGAGGAGCTGGTGCTTCTGAATAGCCGTGATTAAGATAGTTTTGCATGTAGGTAGGCCAGTCAGTGTTCAGTCTGGGAATCAGTGTTACAGGTCCACCGTTTAAAGTGTAATGAACTGAATCAGGGATTTCATTCTCATTTTCAACAATAGCTCGAAGGGGCAGCCAGTCACCATCGTAGGTTTCCCCATCAATCGGTTCTGTTATTGAAACACTTGTTGCAGAGACCAGAGAAATAATAAATGAAACGAATACTAACATTCCGTCCTCCTTAACCCGAATCCATCACAAATAGC
>JAGLOJ010000089.1 GCA_023139045.1 Candidatus Sabulitectum sp. | reverse complement strand
TATTCGCTCCTCCAGCGAGACATCAGTCTTATCCATGCCCCATCAGATATTCCCCATGATTTAACTTTACGGCCATCTGAGATTATCGAGACACAGTAAGCTTACGGTGCAGTTCTGCCGGCAGGTCAGCAGCCAATGCGATTGCATATCATTATTTCTGCATGCTTTTTCCGGATTTGCATATTTTTCTGAAAATTGAGAAGATCAAAGAATGTCAGTGGGGTTGCTGGAATACGAAGCCCCGGCACCTGCGCTGTCTGCACAGAATCCAGCGGCTCTGGCACTTGTATTATAAGAGTATATATTCCCTGATAATGTAATACACATCAGACCGCTTGAGCATTTTCTGTAAACCGGAAGATACTTCCCGTCAGGCTTACGCCGGAGTATTGGCGGTCCTCCTCGGTGTTGACGGTGAACCCGACAAAAGAAGGACGAAACCATGAGCACAAATCCGAAAATCACATCAAAAGAGGCTATTGAACTTGAGCACAGATACGGTGCCCACAATTACCATCCACTGCCCGTTGTACTTGCAAAAGGAGAGGGCGTTCATGTCTGGGACGTTGAGGGGAAAAAGTATTATGACTTCCTATCTGCGTACTCCGCTGTAAACCAGGGTCATTGTCATCCCAGGATTGTAAAAGCGATGACTGATCAGGCAGAAACCCTTGCTCTCACCAGCAGAGCCTTCCACAACGATGTGCTGGGCGAGTTTGAGAAGTTTGCAACAGAGTACTTCGGTTTTGACAAGATTTTACCCATGAATACCGGTGCTGAAGCTGTTGAAACAGCCATCAAGCTCTGTCGCAAATGGGCATATCTGACCAAGGGTATTGAAAAGAATCAGGCAAAGATCATCGTCTGCGAGAACAACTTCCACGGCAGAACCACCACAATTGTGTCCTTCTCAAATGACCCGGATGCCTATGCCGAATACGGCCCCTTCACGCCCGGATTTATAAGAATTCCTTACAATGATCTGAATGCTCTTGAGAAGGCTCTTGAAGACCCAACGGTAGCAGGTTTTATGGTAGAGCCCATTCAGGGCGAAGCCGGTGTTTATGTTCCGGGAGATGGTTACCTTAAAGGGGCACAGGAGCTGTGCAGAAAGAACAACGTTCTTTTTATCGCTGACGAGGTACAGACCGGTATTGCGAGAACAGGAAAACTTCTTGCCTGCGATTACGAGGATGTAAAACCTGACATACTTATTCTTGGAAAAGCTATAAGTGGCGGCATGTACCCGGTTTCCGCAGTTTTCGCCAATGATGAGATCATGCTTCTCATCAAGCCCGGTCAGCACGGATCAACCTTCGGCGGCAACCCTGTCGGCGCAAAAGTAGCCATGGCCGCTCTTGAAGTTATCCGCGACGAGAAGCTTGCGGAGAAAGCAATGTACCTGGGAGAGATACTGAGAAACGAACTTGAGGCTATCGATTCCGACATGATCACCCTGGTAAGGGGCAGAGGTCTTCTCAACGCTATTATTATCAAGCCAAAGGGCGACATTGTTGCCTGGGATGTGTGTTTGAAGATGGCTGAGAACGGTCTTCTGGCAAAGCCCACTCACGGTGACATCATCCGTTTTGCCCCTCCTCTGGTTATCACCGAAGAGCAGCTTATGGATTGCGTGGAGATCATCAGGAAGTCTATCGCTTCTTTCGAGTAACTGCTGGATTGGATTGCCCGAGTAAGGTAAACGATAAACCCCTGTCGAAACGCAGGGGTTTATCATTCCGTGAAACGAACTGAGGCGGTTGCAGAAAATCTGATTGATGACCACAGCAGGAAACTTGACAAGTTGGAAACCAGACAAGGTTCAGTAATTTGAATAAAATTGATTATCTCATTGTCGCGAAATGCTTTACATAGCGGTGCATTTGATTCGCATATGGCAATGAACCATATTCAGTTTTATCTGGAAACCACATAAACAGAGCGTTCAAATGGGGGAGATAGGAAACGATTATGAGCCTGGATTTGAATGAGCCTGTTTACAAAGAATTGGCAAGTCAATATGACGAGGAAGTCAAAGCGTACAGCAGCTACGGGCATGAAGTAATTTTCGGAATGAGTTTTGAGTTTGTCAGCGCAGAAGAAAAGCTGCTTGATATCGGTATAGGAACTGGTTTGGCCTCAATACACTTTTCCGAAGTTGGGTTGAAAGTTTACGGATTGGATGACTCACAGAAAATGCTGGCTGCCTGCCAGTCGAAATCATTCACTGAAGCATTGAAACGATGTGATATAGCTCGAGAACCTATACCGTATGAAAATCATTATTTTGACCATATCGTCTGTTGTGGGGTCTTGCACTTTGTGAGTGATTTAACTGCCCTGTTTTCTGAAGTCAAAAGAGTGATGAGAAGTGGAGGAATCTTTGCTTTTACAATTGCACCGCAGGAGACATCAGCCGATTCTGTTGAAGAATCGACAGCTTGGGGTGTCTCAATATTCAAACATTCACCACAATATACTATGAAACTGCTGGAAACAAACGATATGGAGTTGTTAAAAGAGCAGAGATTGTTGATAAAGGGTGTAGATAAGGTAAATTACGATATGATATTATCGGTTATGATTTGTAGATGTCGGTAAGAATGGCGGAATACGAACAAGGCATATTAATCGGGTAGCCGGAGGTTTTTCTCGCGCTGCTTCTGAGGGTTCAGCTAAAAATGTAAGCAGCAGATGTGCCTTTCGTGCACCCCTGAACTCAAATGTCAGACGCACACCAGGGCGTTCTGTTATGCGTTGCAAGATTCACAGACGAATGGGCGTGGCGGTTCTGCTTGAAAGGAGAGTTCCATGAAGACAGACCGGGAAAGGAAGAATGCGGCAATAGTGGTTATAAGGTGGTCAGCTCGCGTACTCGGGTTGATCATGGCGGGTTTCTTACTGCTTATGTTTATCGGGCAATCCCTGGAGTCTTATCCGCCATCCGAGCAAATTGAGCCGATCGCAGCAATCGGGTTAGCCCTGATGGGAATCTATATAGTGGCTATGTTCCTGGCACTCAAATGGGAGCGCCTGGGCTCGTTATTTGGGGCGGCAGCCCTCGGAAGCTTCTTCGTCATACTGTTTCTGGGACTGCTTCCCGGAAATGTTTCAGGCGGCTTCAGTTCCAGAGGCGTCCTGAATCCAGTATTTATGGCCTTCTGGCTACCGATCCTGTTGTACCTGCTGTGTCGACGACTCGAAAAGCGGGGACGGGAACGAACGAAGACGGTTCTCTGAACAGAATGTCAGTTAATATGAAAATGAGAGTGAAAAAGACCCCGGGATTGCTCCCGGGGTCTTCATGGTAGCAATTACATGCTGTATCAGAGCACTTCTGCCAGTGACTTATCGATGATGCCCATGGCCTTTTCAACTTCCTCCGCTGTGATGTTCATAGGTGGACGGAACCTTACGGTTACGTTCCCGCAGGGAAGAATGATGGCTCCATTATCGAATATCTTTGCAAGAAGAGTATTGCGAAGCTCTGTATTTTCCATGTCGAAGGCTATCATGAGACCACGGCCTCTGATGTTGGTTACCCGACCGGGATACTTTGCTGCCAGAGCCTCGAGATCCTGAATAACCTGATCGTGCCTGGCTCTTACATTCTCCAGAATATTTTCTTCAACCATGATCTCAAGGTACTTGGTGCAGCGAACCATGTCTACAAGGTTGCCGCCCCAGGTTGAGTTGATACGGCTGGATTCGTGGAAGACATTGTCTTTTACTTCATCGACTCTTCTGCTGGAGGCAATACCGCAGACCTGGGTTTTCTTGCCGAAGCAGAACACATCCGGTGCTACGCCAAGCACCTGCCATGCCCACCATTCGCCAGTCATTCCCATTCCACTTTGCACTTCGTCGAAGACAAGAAGGAATTCATGCTTGTCGGCTCTGTCGCGAAGGGCCTGCAGATATTCGGAACGGAAGTGGTTGTCGCCGCCTTCTCCCTGAATTGGTTCTATGAGAAGACAGGCAATATCGTGACCGTGTTCTTTAATTGCGGCATCTATCTGCTTCAGGCTCGCTTCCTCTGCTGCGATTACTGCTTCAAGATTGTCCTCAATCGGGAAGATCATGGCAGGCGGGTCAACTCTGGGCCAGTCGAACAGAGGGAAGTACATGTACTTGCGAGGGTCAGCGGTGTTTGTCAGGCTGAGTGTGTAACCGGTTCTACCGTGGAACGCCTTTTTGTAGTGAATGACCTTTGAACCGAGTTTATCGCCGCGTCCTGCTTCAATGTTCTTGCGTACTTTCCAGTCAAAAGCTGTTTTGAGAGCATTCTCAACTGCAAGAGCACCACCTGAAACGAAGAACAGGTAGGGGTGGCTGTCGGGAATAACAGTTGTTGCAAATGTGTTTACGAAAACGGCCATTTCCTCTGTGTAGAAATCGCTGTTTGAGGGTTTGTTGATAGCCACCTCGGCAATATGGTTTTTCCACTCGGGGGTGGTCATGGACGGGTGGTTGAAGCCAAGGGGTGCACTGGCAAAAAAACTGAAAAGGTCAAGGTATTCTTTTCCGGTTGCAGCATCATGGATGTATCTCCCATGACTTTTGCGAAGGTCAAGAGCCATGTCGTACCCATCAGCAAGCATGTGCTTACCAATGGTCGATTTGATTTGATTAGCCGGTATGTGTTTCATATGGAGCCTTCCTGCGAGTTTGGGTGATCGTATCAGCATTTGAGATTGATGCGTCAAATCTGAATGCGGTGGAAGCATTTGTCAACTCTCGTAATTGTGGCATCAGAAATAGCCTTTACCTATATTTCTTTTGGTTGGGGTGCTACATGCCTGTTGTTCCAGATAGTTTGCCATAATGTGCTCTGACGAAGCCTTTTCCTTTCATAGTGGTATGACCTTTTACCTCATATTCAGTCACAACGATGGGATGAATCTATGATGATACAGAACAGGAATTTCTGGTTTCTAATTGGTTTATGCCTGCTGACAGGAGTAGTGATTCACCTTTCTCTTATTTTTCGATCATCGGAAATGCTTTCCGACAGGCCTTTCAGAGATGACGGATTCTATGCACTTACTGTTTCAAGGAATCTGGCCCTCGGTAACGGGCTTTCGGTTTCAAATGGGGAAATTGCCACTAATGGGATACAGCCTCTTTTTGTGTACTTGTGTTCTCTGCCCTACTTTATGACACATAATCGCCTTGAAGCCATTCGGTTGGTACAAACATTGAATTTCATCATCCACATACTCAGCACAATGGCATTGTTTTTTCTTGTTCGGCTGGTTACAGGTATGAAGAGAGCTTCATGGATTGCTGCTGCTCTCTGGATGGTTTCGTATAACATTATTAAATTGTCTTCAAACGGTCTAGAGACAGGTCTCTATCTTTTGATGATTATTGGGGTAAGCTATTATTATTTCAAACTGATCGGGTGTGGTAAGCTTCAACTTTTCTACAGTTTTCTTTTCGGCATTCTTCTCGGACTGACCACTCTCACAAGAATTGATGCTGGAATTTTCTGCATAGCACTTGCATTGCATTACGCGTGGTTGAATAGAAAGAACGGCCTGATCACCAGTCTACTACGGGGACCACTGTTCTGGCTTCTTGGCTGGCTCAGCATAACTCTGCCATGGTGGCTCTACAACATAGACCTTGCTGGCAGTCCACTTCCCATCTCCGGGCTTGTTCAAACCATGAGTCACACAACCAGTTCGCTCATTAATCTCAAGGAGTACCTTGTGAATTTCTGGTATGCGCTGCATGTTGTTCTGGACAATCTGCTTTTCATTGTTATCACGCCTTTGAGATTGATAAAAACAGTAGGTGTAGTTTCCGGGGTTATCCTTGGTTTGAAGATACTGTCTCTTGCAGTTGTTTTTCTTGCTTTGAGGAAAAACTGGAGTTCGATAAAATTAAAATCTACTTTATCCTGGAAGAAGCTGTCTTTTTTCCCATTGTTTCTGGTAGGACTTCTCGTCTTTTACATATTCTTTTTCAATGTCGAGTGGTACATGAATCGTTACCTTGTTCCGTTTTCAATTGCTTCTGTAGTTCTGCTGGCGATTTTCCTTGATCGGCTGAAGGCTGTATACACTTATCTTGTTCTAGGAGCTGCACTTTTTTTCACTTTTCTGATATCAGGGTACAGTTACAATCGTGTATTTAACACAATGCACGAGTATCACTGGGGCTGGGTCAGAGACAATGTGTCTGCGGACACCTGGGTTGCTTCCAGCCAGTCCGGCACTCTGGGATATTTTCATGACAGAACAATCAATGCAGATGGCAAGGTCAATTCAGAGCTTCTTTCTGTTTTACCGGGCCAGGTGGGTACATACCTTGCTTCCAGAGATGTCCAGTATTTTCTCGAGTGGAAAGAGACGTACGTCTTCGACGACAGCAGTTTCACCGAATTGTATGAATACATGTACGATTATGGTCTGTGTCAAGTATGGAGATTGAAGGACAGCAGGTAGGATTAATGATCCAAAGCTGAATCCTGTAAAGGTTTATGCACATACAGGTCATACTTTTTCAGTGTGGCATCAGAAATAGCCTTTACCTATATTTCCGCACGGACGGATACGTCATCAATTAGGTATTAGCGTTATGTGATTTATAGAACCCTCATAAATTGAATGAAGGAGCAACATGAAGCCTATTCGCACCCTGGAACAGTTGAAAAAATATGCAAAAGATCTTCCTTCGAGTATTGTATCAGTTGTCCGTGCCGATGAAGTTGAAACCCTTTCCGCCGTGAAAGAGGCAGTGGAAGGTGGAATGGTGGAATGTATCCTTGTGGGCCCGGAAGAGGGCATCCGCAAGGCCGCAGCAGAGGCCGGTTTCGATATCAGCAACATCAGGATAGTGAATGCTGATGGCGACAAGGAAAGTGCAGCAAAAGGTGTTGAACTTGTACGCAACGGGGAAGCCCATGTGCTGATGAAGGGCTTTGTAGCTTCCAGTACATTCCTGAAAGCCATCCTTGACAAAGAACACGGTCTCCGTGGAGGGGGTGTCCTCAGTCATGTGGCGGCCTTTGATGTTCCCGCCTACCACAAGCTGCTTGTGGTCACTGATGCAGCAATGAATATCGCGCCGACCCTTGAGCAGAAAAAAGGAATTCTCGGCAATGCAGTTGTTGTTGCAAAGGCTCTTGGAGTAGAGGTTCCAAAGTGTACCTACGTGTGTGCCAAGGAAGTTCCATACGAGAAGATGCCCTGCACCATGGAAGCAGCTGAAATGCAGAAGATGGCTGATGCAGGAGAGTTCGGAGACATCCTCTTCGATGGCCCCCTGGCTCTTGACCTTGCGGTTTCACCTGTTGCTGTAAAAATTAAAAAGATTGAAAGTAAGGTTGCCGGAGACGCCGATGTGCTTCTTATGCCGGATATTGAGGCAGCAAATGTACTTTACAAGGGTCTTATCTTCCTGGCTAATTCCGAGCTTGGCGCAGTGATAATGGGTGCTGCGAACCCTGTAATCCTCACAAGCCGTGCGGACAGTGCCGAGAGCAAGCTCTGCAGTCTGGTACTCAGTGCAGTGGTGGCTGCATATCAGGGAAGGTAGCCGAAAATGAAAATAGTGCTGGCCAGTGATCATGCAGGTTTTCCTCTGAAGGAACAACTGGTCACCCGACTGGAATCACAGGGGCATCAGATCATTGACCTGGGTCCCTTTTCCACAGAGTCGGTTGATTACACTGATTTTGCTCACGCTCTCTGTCACACTGTACTTGACGGTAAAGCGGAAAAAGGCATCCTGGTGTGCAATTCCGGTGTGGGCATGAGTATCGCCGCAAACAGATTCAAGGGAATACGGGCTGCCCTCTGCCATTTCCCCAGAATGGCTTTCTACGCCAGGCGGCACAACGATGCCAATGTGCTTGCGCTGGGTGGTGGTTTTACCGGTCTTTTCCTTGCTTCAGAAATTGTGGATGTTTTTCTTACTGAAGAATTCGAGGGTGGAAGACACAAAAGAAGAACTGACAAATTCGATTCGGCGGAAGTGAATCGATGATAGATCTTATCTGCGGGGCAAGGCCGAATTTTATGAAGGTTGATCCGATTATCAGAAATCTGAGCGAAAAGGTCAGACTGATTCATACAGGTCAGCACTACGACTATGCCATGTCAGGCAGTTTCTTTGACCAGCTCGGGTTGCCGAAACCTGACATCAATCTTGGTGTTGGCAGTTCAACAATAACAGTACAGACAGCTGACATCATGAAGGCTTACGAGCCTGTTTTTCTTCAGGGCAAACCTGATGCAGTTGTGGTTGTTGGTGATGTTAATTCAACTCTGGCATGCGTTCTCACCGCAGTAAGACATGGAACATCCACAATTCATGTGGAAGCCGGTCTCAGAAGTTTTGACAGAACAATGCCGGAAGAGATAAACAGGCTTCTGACTGATCAGATAAGCGACCTTCTTCTTATCACCAGCCAAGAAGCAAGAGAGAATCTTTTGAAAGAAGGCAGACCCGACGGTTCCATAGTTATGGTGGGCAACCCCATGATAGACACCCTTCTCAGGCTTCTTCCAGAAGCGGATGCCCGTGAGGTGCCAGATGATAAATTCGGTCTTGTTACACTGCACCGTCCGGGGAATGTTGATGATCGCCAGCTCCTGGGAAAAATTCTTGACTCTCTGGGCATGCTCGCACCACTGTCTCTCATTTTCCCTGCACACCCCCGCACACTGAAGAACATTCAGAACTGGGATCTTCAAAGCAGAGTACCGCATAATCTCACAATGGTGAAACCCATGGATTACCTTGACTTCATCGGGCATCAACAGGCTGCGGAAGTTGTAATAACCGACTCCGGAGGAGTGCAGGAAGAGACCTCTGTGATGGGTGTACCATGTGTAACAGTGAGACCGAACACGGAGCGACCGATAACCTGCACACTTGGAACAAATATTCTTTGCCCCGATCCACTGGAAATACCGGAAGCAGTTGAAAAGCAGATAAAGAAAAGACCTGCGGTTCCCCCGATTATCCCCTTATGGGATGGTGGCGCCGGAGCAAGAATAGCTTGTGAAATAGAGAGGATACTGAAATGAAGAAGGGAACACTGACAGGATCTCTACTTGCCCTGATAACCATCTTCACCGTCGCGGGATGTGGAGCGGAAGCGGTTGAGGAAACCACTCACGAGACTTTTGCAACAGCTGATTTCCAGAAGTTCGCAGTTGCTCTTCGGGGTGAAGATGTTGGTTACATGACCATGCAGACTGAAAAAGTCGGGGATTCTCTCTTTATAACACAGTCGATGGAATGGCATCTGCTTCTCATGGGAACCACAAGAACAGTTACCATGGATGTACATGCACGCACTGGAACAAACATGGATCTGGGTTACCTGACCATGACAATGTCCGATGGTACCTCCGTGATTGAGACCACCGCCAGAAGAGTTGGCAATACTGTTGAGACAACAGTAATTACCTCCGGCAGGGAAATTACAAATTCCAGTGAATTCGAGGGAGACTACCTTCCATCATTTGTTGATCTTGCTGCAGCCACAATGGAGTGGGAAGCAGGAGATGAAAAGACCTTCCCCACATTTGATCCCTCAACAGGAATGATCTTTGAGGCTACTGTGACCTGTGAGGCAATCGAGGATGTCTCGCTCATGGGTGACATGGTTCCCGCAGCCCGTCTTCTTATTGCCCAGCAGGGCATGAGAAACACTGTCTGGGTTCACCAGGGTCAGATAGTTCGTGAGGAAGAAACAGGTATGGGCATGCTTCTTACCAGAGTAGCACCGGATACAGAGGACAACATAATTCCCTCCAGCGATCTCTATGAGGTGTATGCAGTTACTTCCAACACTGTAAGAGACCCCCGCAGAACAGGTGACAGATCATGGCTTCTTGTGGGAGATATAGAGTGGAGTGAATTCGAGCTTGACTATCCTGGAATTCAGACAGTATCCGATGGTCCGGTTATCACAGTAACTGCTGCTGCACCGCAGAATCCTGTTACTTTCCCCATGACAGAGCCTGCCGATGAACTGGCACCTTACCTGGTGGCAGACGCAATGATACAGTGTGTTGATCCTGTGATGGTTTCCGTTGCAGACAGTCTTACAGAAGGCGCAACCGATGCCTGGGATGCTGTAACACGAATATCAAGATTTGTCGACAGAGGCGTGGAGAATGTGCCAACAGTCTCTCTTCCATCTGCGGTTGATGTTCTGGACAATATGCGGGGAGACTGCAACGAGCACACAATACTTACAGTGGCACTCTGCCGGGCAGTTGGAATTCCGGCTGTTACCTGCGCAGGCATAGTATACGTGGACAATGGCATCTTCGGTTACCATGCATGGCCTGCAGTATGGGTTGGCGAGTGGGTAGCCATAGACCCCACATTCGGTCAGCAGATTGCTGATTGCACCCACATCGTTCTTGCCCGGGGCAGCCTGGATGCTCAGTATGTGGTTAATGGAGTTCTCGGACGCCTTGCAATAGAAGAGCAGTAGGGGTTTGTTCAGTCAATCTGAGCAGACCGCCATGAGAAGGGCAATTGAGCTTGCTCTGCAGGGAGGGAAGAAGGTTTTCCCCAACCCCAGAGTCGGTGCTGTTATTCTTTCCCCCGAGGGAGAAACAATTTCAGAGGGCTACCATGCCTTCTTCGGTGGAGCCCATGCCGAGAGAAATGCCCTGGACAAAGCTGGGGATGTTGATGTTACCGGCTGCACCATGGTTGTTACCCTTGAACCATGCAGCCATCACGGCAGAACACCACCTTGTGCCGAAGCCATTGCCAACGCTGGAATAAGCCGGGTGGCAGCAGGTCTTACGGATCCCAATCCACTGGTTGCAGGGAAAGGTATCAGCTTCCTCAGAGATAGAGGAATTGATGTTGAAGTTGGTCTCTACAGTAATGAAATAGAGAAGCTCAATGAGGTATATCTTCATTACACAGCCACAGGCAGAAGTTTTCTTCACCTGAAGATGGCGGGAACCATTGATGGCAGAAGTGCCGCTGCAGACGGTTCAAGCAGATGGATTACCGGTGAGGAATCCCGGACAAGAGTACACGAGTTCAGGCGGGATTCCCACGCTGTTCTCATTGGAATAGGAACCGCCGTAGCAGATAATCCGGAGCTTACAGCCAGAAATGTAGACTGCCCGGATGAAGATCAACCGGTACGGATCATAATTGGCAGCAAGGAGATGCCACACCATCTCAAGTTGTTCAATTCTCCGGGTAGAACCGTGGTGGTAACTGATAAGCACCGCGATCTTCCGGAATCGGTGGAGGTCTGGCAGGGCATTGAAACCCTGGCGCAGCTTCTTGCTAAAACAGCAGAAGAAGGCCTGGGTCTGATTCTCTGCGAGGGTGGCGGTTCGCTTGCAGCTTCACTGTTGAAGGAGCACCTTGTTGACAGACTAAGCATATTCACTGCACCGGCAGTGCTGGGTAGTACCGGATTTCCCCTTATGGGAGACCTGGGAATTGGAAACATTGGTGATATTCTCCGAATGGAGAATGTTAAGGTGACAAGAATCGGAGAAGACATTCTTACGGAGGGGCGAGTTGTTTACAGGGCTGATTGAGTGTACCGGAACAGTCAGAAAGACAGGCAGAGAATTTCAGGTCGAAGCCGGGAAAGAGCTGAACCTCAGTCGCGGAGACAGTCTTGCGGTTAACGGTTCATGCCTTACCGTGACGAAAATAGATAGAGCAAACCTGTTCTTTGATGTTTCACCTGAAACTTTCAGAAGAATTGTTGCCCCTGTCCCTGGCACCAGAGTGAATCTGGAAAGATCCATGTCTGCAGAAGGCCGGTTCCATGGTCATTTTGTTACAGGGCATGTGGATGCAGTGGGCACTGTTACGAAGCTCAAAAAAGCCTCCGGTTTCAGTGAGATTACTGTTTCCTTCCCCGGAGAGCATTCAGTGCTTCTTGTGGAAAAGGGATCTGTAACAGTCTCCGGGATCAGTCTTACGGTGGCCTCCCTTGCTGATGGGAATTTTACCGTGGCCATCATTCCCGAGACACTTGAAGCAACCAATGCAGGGGAATGGAAACCCGGTTATTGTGTTAATCTTGAGTTCGATATAATAGGTAAGTATGTGACAAGGGCTGCGCTGGCAGTCCGATCAAAAGAATCGCTGAGGGAGTACCTTGAACAGTACGAATCTGGCAGGAGCTGAAGAAGCCATCGCCGCTATAAAGCGCGGTGAGATGATAGTAGTTGTTGATGATGAGAACCGCGAGAATGAGGGCGACCTTATGATTGCTGCGGAATTCTGTGATGCGGAGCATGTTAATTTCATGGCTACACATGCCCGGGGGCTGATCTGTCTGGCAATGAAGAGAGAACATCTGGCAAGGCTTGATCTGCATGAGATGGTGCCCCGCAACACATCTCTCCACGAGACAGCCTTTACAGTCAGTATTGATGCAATTGACGGGGTCACCACAGGCATCAGCGCAGCAGACAGAGCAAAGACCATTGCTGTCGCCATTGATCCCCGTACAGAACCAAGTGAACTGGGAAGGCCCGGGCACATTTTTCCCCTTGCAGCCAGAGATGGCGGCGTTCTCCGAAGGATCGGACACACCGAAACAGCTGTTGATCTGGCAAAACTGGCAGGGCTTCACCCCTCAGGTGTTATCTGCGAGGTCATGAACTCCGACGGCACTATGGCAAGATTGCCGCAGTTGCAGGTTTTCGCAAGGGAACACGGTCTGCTTCTTACTTCTGTTGAGGAGCTTGTCAAGTACCGCCACAGGAACGAAATACTGGTGGAATGTGTGGCAACAGCCACGTTGCCCACTGATTTCGGTGAATTCAGTGTGAAGGTTTATGAAAGCCTGATTGACAGGGAAACTCATGTGGCTCTTTATAAAGGGGACATTACAAAAGAAGAAACTATCCTTGTAAGAGTTCATTCCCAGTGTCTCACAGGTGATGTTTTCGGCAGCAGACGGTGCGATTGCGGAAGCCAGCTTCATGCAGCCATGAGGAAGGTTTCCGAAGAAGGTTGCGGAGTTATTCTGTACATGGCTCAGGAGGGTCGTGGAATAGGTCTGGCCAACAAGATCAAGGCTTACCATCTGCAGGATAAAGGCATGGATACGGTTGATGCCAATGTTGAGCTGGGTTTCGCCCCGGATCTAAGGGATTACGGTATAGGAGCCCAGATTCTCAGTGATATGGGGCTCACCTCAATCAGACTTATGACTAACAATCCGAAGAAAATAATTGGTCTCTCCGGCTACGGTCTTGAAGTTAAAGAGCGTGTCGGAATTGAAGTATGTCCCACGGATGAGAACCGCTTCTATCTCAGAACAAAAAGGGACAGAATGGGACACCTGCTGAAGGGAGTTGATGAAAATGGCCTGGATACATGAAGGACAACTTGAAGGTGAGGGTCTGAAGACCGCTATTGTTGTATCCCGCTTCAACAGTTTTATTACCGGAAGACTACTTGACGGAGCCCAGGACTGTCTGATTCGTCACGGAGTTGAGGAAGAGGATATTGATGTTTTCTGGGTTCCCGGAGCCTGGGAAATTCCGGCAGTTGCCGCAAATCTTGCAAAGAGCAGATCATTTGATGCTGTGATCTGTCTCGGTACCATAATCCGTGGAGAGACTCCACATTTCGAATTCGTTGCTTCGGAGAATGCCAAGGGTATTGCCCAGGCTGGGATGAACTCCCCGGTTCCTGTGGTTTACGGCATGATCACTGCCGATACAGTAGAGCAAGCCGTAGACAGAGCAGGCACAAAGAGCGGCAACAAGGGTTTTGATGCAGCAATGACTGCTCTCGAGCTGGTAAGCCTTTACGAGCAGATTCATGGCTTTACGGTAACCAGCCCGGAAAGTTCGGAGGAGTAGTTTGGGTCTTCGCACCAGGGGCAGAAAGTTCCTTCTTCAGTGCCGGTATGCGGCGGACGCCAATGGAGAATCCATTACCGGGAACATGGAATTGATGCAGATGAGTACACGGATTCCCGACCCTGACACCAGAATATGGATCAAGGAACTGGCACAGGCCGTTGATAAGAACAGAGAAGAGATTGATACCCTTATAGAGGGTTCCCTTGTGAACTGGTCCATGGACAGGCTTACTCCCATAACAAAGCTAATCCTTGAGCAGGCAGCAGCAGAGAAGAACTACCTGTCCATCCCGGCGCCTGTTGTTATCAAGGAAGCCGTTCGTCTGGCAATTGAGTTTGAAGGCCCCAAGACCGGCTCCTTTGTAAACGGAGTGCTGGACAAAATACTTATCAGGCGATAAGAGCAGAAGCCCCGGCTAAAACCGGGGCTAAACAATAACTTGTTTCTTTAAGGATTCATCAGCTCTTTGTATGTACGTACGAGAATTTTCCTTTCTTCCATATCTTTCAGATTATTCAGACCGGTTTTAAAAGCGTCCCTGGCAATTTCGGGTTGCTTCATCTGTTTGACTGCCAGCTTCATTATTCGCAAATAGATATCGAGCCTTTCCGGATCTCTCGGTATCATTTCCAGAAAGAGAGAAAGAGCCTCATCGTATTTCCTTTCCATGATTCTTGATTCCGGAATGCTGAACATGAGATTGACCCTGCGCCCTGCGGAGGCGGGAAAGAGAATTGACCCCGCGGAGCCGGTCAGGAGACCGACAAGTGGTTTTCCGATAAGTAAGCCACCTATACTCAGGAGAAAAACTCCCGGTATTGATTTTACAGATACAGGTATCATCAAAAAAAGTCCCACCCCGAAGAAAGGAAGGGATATCAGAAACCGTTTCCAAAGAAATCTCAGTTCTTCTCTTCTGTTATCCAACCCAATCACCTCCTGTTTCCGGCCAGAAGTTTCAATATAAACGGTTTTGCACCCGGCAGCATGAATGCACTGCGGGTTACCCGTTCCGGTTTTCTGTATATTGGGAACAGAAGTTGCCCGGGAGCGCGTCCGACAATATCACAGTGACATTAGCAACCAGACGAACGGCGGGATGTTGAGAGGGAATTCAGCTGAAGCAGGTATTGATTCACAGGTGTATTGACAATTGTTTTTTCTTTTCTGATTTTCACTGTATTGATTCAGGAATCCTCGTTCAGAACCGAATCCTTTGGAGTGATGTATGCTCATAAGAGTACTCAGTGATATTCATGGGAACCTTGCTGCCCTGAAAGCCGTTCTTGAGGATTCTGCCGGGGCGAAAGCAGACAGTACTGTATGCCTTGGAGACATTGTCGGATACGGATCTCATCCCAGGGATTGTATCAACATTATCAGGAAGGTATGTGATGAGGTCGTGGCTGGGAATCACGACCAGGGAGCAGCCGGGCTCATAGGAATCTCCCACTTCAATCCGGATGGGCAGACGGCAATTGAATGGACCCGCACCCGGCTTGATCAGCGGCATATTGACTGGATTAAATCGCTTTCTTTACACACGTTTTACTGCGGCATGACCCTCAGTCATGCCTCTGTAAAAGACCCTTCCTCCTGGATCTATATCTTGAACACTTCAACAGCAATTGATGCAGTTCTTGCCGCAGGTGAATCTCTTTCTGTCTACGGGCATACACACATACCCATGCAGTGGGACAGGCTTGGTGATTGTTCAGGCAAACCTGCCGGCATATTCACTGATACTCCTCTTCTGAATTGCGGCAGCACAGGGCAGCCCAGGGATGGTGATCCCAGAGCAGCTTATCTTCTTATCAACACGGAGGAAAGAACCTTCCGGCACGTCCGGGTGAAATACGATGTACATGCAGCAGCAAATGCCATAATTGATGCGGGCCTCCCGGAGAATCTTGCCAAACGGCTTTACCTGGGCAAGTAATTACCCTCTCGAAAACACTAACAGGTATCGAATACGAACTTCAGTTCAAGAACTTGTATTTTATCAATGAATGTAGTATTTAGCGAAGATAAGGATCCACTGCCGGAGAAGGCCGGTACTTCAGACAAAGCCGTGGGCAGAATGGGTACTCCCGGCTTTGAAGACGCAAGCTTTTAACCGGGAAGTGAACTGATTGAAATGATCATCACTCTGTAACGGCAAAAAGTGCCTGTATCAGCAACGTCCAGAGAAAGGTAATTCCATGAAACTCCTTTATCCGATACTGTCAGCTTTAATCATTATGGGCTGCGGGGAACCACCTGCAGGGAATGAACTTGTTCAGGAGGAAGCAATTCCCGTTGATACTCTGACCGCTGTAGATTCTATAGGAATACTCATGGGTGACAGCTGCTACACTATAGGGGCAATTACCAACTTTACCATGCTTTCAGGTGCTCAGCCTGTAATTGTCGACAGGGTGAAGGGTACAGTTGCCCTATTCGACGAGAACGGTGTTTTTGTTCGGAACTACGGCAGACAGGGTGAAGGCCCTGGAGAGTTTCAGCATCCCATGTCTGCAATCAAGCTCTCCTCCGGTACAGTTGTGATAATTGACCGTTACGCCAACGTCAATTCCTATGACATGTCCGGTGAGTTCCTTGGGAGCTGGAGTTTCAGTGGAATGGGTGGAGCACTGCTTGACTGCATTCCCTTCGATGAATCAACAATGGTCTGTTATTTCTTTTCCATGCAGAGAGTTGAAGAAGGTTTCAGTATAAACTATTCACTGAAAAGATATAATGCCATTACCGGAGAAATTGAGTCAGAGTACTTTAACTGGTTCGGAGAACCCAGCGCATCAACAGATTTTACTCCTGCCTATCTTGCTGTTGCTTCTGATGAAGAAGGAACCATGTATCTCAGTAGACTTCAGTCTGATGTCTGGGCGGTGGAAGTATATGGAGCAGATCCCGCTCCAGTGGATACAATTGTTCTTTTCTCTGATCAAGAGCGGACTCCCCTGTCCGGGATGGGTATTGTTCCTGGCATCATGCCGCTGCAATATCAAATTCAGGATGGAGACAATTTTCAGCAAGCAGCGGTGAATATGCCCGAAGAACAGCCCTTTATCAGTGCACTGGGAGTGGACGGGGAAGGAAACATCTGGTGCCGCAGGGGCGGATTGCCCGGAGACATGTGGGATGTAGTTTCACCTGAAGGAGAACACCTGAGAGAGGTAATGGCAGTTCTTCCAGATTCTGCATATTACATTGATATGGATGTGACCCCTCATGGAATACTGGCCTTTGATATCTTCACAGAAGATTACCACAAGCTCTATATAATGGGGACTGAAGTAGAGAGAGTACAGTAGCTTCACCGGAGGGCGTCCCGAGCGTTAGCACGGAGAGGAGAGAATAATTGTGGAGAAAATTCATGTGTTTGACAAGGAAATATCTCTCTTAACCAGAAACAGTGAAGACTACATCTGTATCACAGATATAGCTCGATACAAAGAAAAAGGCCGGACGGATCATATCATTCAGAATTGGATGAGAAACCGAAATACCCTTGAGTTTTTGGGAATATGGGAGCAGTTGAATAATCCGGATTTTAAACCCCTCGAATTCGAGGGGTTAAGAAACAAAGCGGGACTTAACAGTTTTGTATTAACCCCCGGGCAATGGATAGATCGGACTGGAGCAATTGGTATTTTCTCCAAGGCGGGACGTTATGGTGGAACATACGCACACAAGGACATTGCTTTTGAGTTTGCATCATGGATATCAGTTGGATTCAAGCTTTATCTTATCAAGGAATTTCAACGACTCAAAGAACAGGAGCGAGAGCAACCTGGGTGGGATATCAAGAGGAATCTTGCCAGAATCAACTATCGTATTCATACGGATGCTATTAAGGAAGTGTTAATCCCTAAACAGCTTGCGAAGAGGCAGGTCGGAAATGTTTATGCCAATGTATCTCAACTTGTCTGCCTTTCCAATCTTGAGAACCTTAACGCCCTTTTCATCAATGAAGGTATTTCACAAAAAGACCGGCTGCTGAAGCTGAATGCGATTGCAATTCATCAAATGAAACTCCTCACCACTGACAATAGAGTGAGACTATTGGATGGAGTTGAATAGAAGAAGATGGCCATAAAACTGTACGACGGTAAAAACTGCCCATGCCCGGCGGACTGTGTTCGCCACGGCAAGTGTAAACAGTGTATTGATTTCCATCACGGCAGAGGTGACATTACATACTGCGAACACCTTGCCGGGAAGCTGGATAACATGCCGGCTCAGCCCCAGCGGGCTATTCCCACCGGCAAGGAAATTAGGCTGCTGGATTACGCGCCCTGCGCAGGTTGAGCAGGCAAGCTTAAACCCGCCAGGCTGGCGGGAATATTGAAACAGCTCCCCGTGTATGACTCTCCCGATCTTCTGGTTGGAATGGAGAACATGGATGATGCCGGTGTTTACCGTATTTCAGATGACATCGCTCTGGTGCAGACAGTGGATTTTTTCTATCCCGTGGTGAACGACCCCAGAATGAATGGAATGATCGCCGCGGCTAATTCCCTCTCTGATGTGTGGGCAATGGGAGCAAAGGCGCATACTGCCATGAATGTGCTTGCATATCCTCCCGGCTTGATAAATGCTGAGGTAATTGGGGAGATGCTGGCCGGTGGAAGTGAGAAGCTTGTGGAGGCGAAAGTAGCTCTTGTTGGCGGTCACACCATGGAGCAGGAGGACCTTCTTTACGGCATGAGTGTTACCGGCACGGTGCATCCCGACAGAATAAAGACAAATACCAGTGCGAACATTCATGATCTGATTATTCTTACAAAACCGGTAGGCACAGGTGTGTATGCTAATGGAATGATGAAAGATGGAATCTCGGATGCTCAGTACAGAGAAGTAACAGCATCCATGAGCCGGTTGAACATGTATGCCGCAGACATTCTTAACAGATTTCGGGTGAGCGCCATGACAGATGTCACGGGTTTCGGACTGCTTGGCCATGCTCTGCCCATTGCAAGAAGCAGCAACCTCACGATCCGGATAGACCAGAACTCGGTACCCCTTCTCTCTGACATATTTAAACTGCTGGAAAGATTCACCACACTTGGTGTCTGCAAAGTAAGCGAGTATGTCGAACAGTATCTTACCGTGCAGGAAGGTGTTCTGCCTGACAAACTGAAACTCTTCACCGAAGCAGAAACATCCGGTGGTCTGCTGGTCTTCATACATCCTGACGATGCTGATGAAGCCCTTAAAATGCTCCGTGACAACGGAGATGAGAGGTCCTCCATCATTGGTTCTGTAGAGGAATTGGAGTACCACAACCGGTATCTGAAGGTAATGAAGTAGTTCTTCTTCCGGAAAGATGGCATTGGGCAGATACATTAATGACGGGATCTCAACAGATGAACCCGTATCCGACCAGATTGAAATGGCAGAACAGGTACTCCAGCAGACTGAAAACCTTACACAGTCATTTGCTCTTCTTCACTGATATTAATTCTGAGGGCGCAGGTCGGACCTGAACTCATATCCCTTCTGAAAATCAATTTCAGCCCTTTGCAGATTTGCCCAGCTCACTTTCAGCCTCTCCGCAAACGAGGTGATACCTTGCATCCGGCTGCAGACGAAGCGGAAGCGAATGGGATTCCGCGAGCCTGTCGATCGGTGTATCTGTTTGCCGGGAGAAAGTCTGTTTCCACGATTCAGCATTGACAAGAATCTCCGAACTGGACATATTTATACCCAGTTGGTACATGAATCGGTTGGAAATCAGGAAGGTTGTGTGGTAATGCTGGAAAAGATCAAAGGAATTATCCTGGATTCCCAGGATTTCAGTGCTGACACGGGTGTTCCCCGTAAACTTGAAATTGAGACAATGTCCGGGAAGGCAACTATCTGTATGGGAGTCCGGCGATGTGGGAAATCCACCTACATGCTGCAACTGATTGAACAACTTCTAGCGTGAGTTTACTTTAAACCCTCGCTTCTTTTCACTTAAAACATTGGTATATATTAAAATAGCCCTGTGTCATTTGTATACACCAACCCCACTCATTTTGATTTTTCTCTTGTGGAGTTTTTGTAACCCCAGTGAGCTCATTAGCTTTTCTTCTTTCTTTGAAAGCTCTTCTAATTTGTACGTGACTTTTCGATTACCATTCTTTTTTTTCTTTTTCTCAAATACAAGAGCGAGACGAATATTATTAAAAGTGCTTAACAAAGTTTGCATTGAACCGGTAAATCCGGCTTTCTCTCGTGCTTCGCTTAGCAAAATTGTAGCAAGTTGATAACCCATTACACAGATGAAATTGTGCACTTTCATCTTCTGATCTGTCCAGTGATACTGTGGCCGTACTGCAAGGTTAAATGGATTCTTTAAATCTTTGAATGATG
>JAGLOJ010000088.1 GCA_023139045.1 Candidatus Sabulitectum sp. | reverse complement strand
GCAACAGTTCCCGCCTGGCAGACAGGCATTGTTGAGCAGTGCATTGACGCAACAGGTGGTCTCACGCTTAACATCAGTACACCGATCACAGGCAGTGCTGCTGTTAACTTCACAGTGCCTGCTTCCGGACATGCCAACCTGAGTGTGTTCGATATGTATGGTCGTGTCGTGGAAACACTTGTGAACAACGAAGTTGTCGCAGGTGAGCACAGCATTAACTGGGGTGCAAATATCGCCGGCGGTATCTACTTCCTCAGACTTACCACTTCAGATCAGAGCCTGGTGAAGAACTGCATTGTTCTTCCCTGAGAGACACTCAAAATAATGAGGTGAGGGGGTTCGGTAAAAACCGAACCCTCTCGTGCAATTGACGTTTACGGTGTAAGGCACTAGATTTCGACAACTTGCGCACAACACGGTGCGATGTAACAGCTGACGGCAGATGTGTAAAGCTGATGCTGCTGTCAAAAACTGCAGAAAATAAAAAATGCAGAAGGAGATGAAATGAGCAGATTCACAGGAGCAAGACTCAAAAAGGTAAGATCACTTGGAACAGAGCTTCCAGGCCTTGTCCGCAAAGAGCCCAAATCAAGTAACAGCCCCGGTGAGCAGGGAGTCATGCGTCGTCGCAGAAGGGTTTCCACTTTCCGTCTCCAGCTGCAGGAGAAGCAGAAGATCCGCTTCAACTACGGACTTACCGAGAAAGCTCTCCGTCGTTACTACTCGGATGCCTGCAGTATGAGGGGCGAGACAGGTGTTAACCTTCTCAAGATCATCGAGCAGAGGCTAGACAACGTAGTCGCCCGAGGCGGTTTTGCACCCACAATCCCGGCAGCAAGACAGCTTGTCAACCATGGTCATATCAAGGTCAACGGCAAGAAAGTAACAATTTCCAGTTTCAGAGTTAAGATTGGCGATATAGTGAGCCTGAGAGAGAAGAGCAAAGATCTCAAAATTATTACTGAGCACATGGCCGCCGGTTCAGGAATCGGTGTTCCCAGTTTCCTTGAAGCCGATCCCAAAAACAGAAAAATCACGGTTAAAGCTCTTCCCGCCCGTGAAGATGTACCAATTGAGGTATCCGAGCGTGCAGTGGTAGAGTTCTACTCGAAATAAATCTCTGATATTAATGGAAGAGTCCGGCTTAACCACCGGGCTCTTTTTTTTTGTTATACTTGTACTCTGTCAAGCAATAGCTGTCGTATTCTGCTGGCTCTTCGGAGCCCCAGCGGCGTTACTGGTTCGATTACATAGCGGTGCTATGCGCATAAACCAGAGCCTTGCTGGAAAGCAGCATGGCCAGTAACCGAATGCGTCCCAAACGTTAGTATGGAACTCAGTTAGCTATAAGGCCGATAACTGAGAGCTCCCCCTGCGATAGCATGGGGAATAGCGACGCATTATACCGACACTTAATACCTGACAGAGTACTACTGAAGCTGGCCAAAATCATTCCAGCTTGAAGGAGGAGAACAATGAGATACTTTATGATACTGGTTCTACTGATGCTGCTGGTTGCCGGAACGGTCTTTGGACAAGAAATTATTGCCACCGACGAGGCAGTTATTTCAGAACCTGTTTTTGCCATAGCTGAGGTTGAGGATCCCATTGAGTCGACCGGCAGAGACATGAGCAGCATCAGACGAAAAATCAGTGAGATAAAAGAAGTGGTTCAGACTGACTACGAGGTTCTTCTGGCAACAAATCCCGAAGTCGGTGGAACAATCACAATCAGTTTTTCAATCACTCCTGAAGGAACAGTTGTTGACGCTTATGTTGATTCTCCGGAAGAGCTTTCCACTCTTCGGGAAGACATACTCTCAGTACTTGCTGAGCTTGACTTTGGTCCTGCTTCCGATCAGACGGAAGATATTCCGGTTACAATTCCTTTCACTCTGAATCCACCGCAGTAGAAACAAAAGAGACTTTCGGGGGGCGTGCACATGCATGCCCCTTTTGTTTAAGAACAGCACTGAAAAGATGCTTCCTTTCCAGTCAATGAAGTGTTATTATGAGCAGTATATTAAACAAACACAACTGAAAGAAATGTCCTGTTCAGCTAAGGAATGTGATTCTGATGAGAAAACTGAAATTTGTCGCATCGGCTTGTTTGCTGATTCTTTCAATGGTTGGTTGCAGTACAGATGTTGATGCAGCTCCGGTTTACGGAGTTGACTCACTCAGACTGGTTCCTGTAGACACCATTGGGGTTCTCATGGGGGATTCAACGGAAGTGTTCGGGCACATCTTTGATGCTACTGTTCTGCCATCCGGGGAACTGGTTGTCGTCGATCTTCTTAAAAGATGTGCTTCTGTTTTTGATTCAAGGGGTCAGTTCGTAAGGCGGATCGGTAGATCCGGGTCCGGCCCGGGTGAGTTTCAGCATGCCCCCACATTTGTCCTCTGGCTTCCCGGAAGTGAGCTTATTGCAATCCGTGAGGATGTGACAAGTGATTGGCTTACATACTCGGCTCAGGGGGAATTCGCAGACAAAAGAGATCTGGCGGAGAACATGATTACAGACATTGTTTTTCTTGATGATTCTACCGCTGTATTCTACACGCTGGGTGTTGAATGGAACACGCTTGATGTCTCTTATTCTGTTCAGTGTCTGGATATTGATACAGGGGAACCTGTCTCGGATATTTTGTTCTATGAGAAACCCATGGAGCCGTCTTCCGATTTTCTTCCAGGTTATGTAATGCTGACGGCAGACGGCAATGGCAGTCTTTTTTTATCAAGGGCAAACACTCAGCACTGGTCTGTTGAAGTTTACTCAAGAGACGGTGAATTGCTGAACACTCTTGAGAGAACAGATGTTGCAGAGAGGGAACATGTTATTGTACCGGAGTCTGCGGAGGACACACCGGTTATTCCCGGAATAGAGCCCTTTACAATAATGACGACAGGTGAAAATGGTTTATCCATGACGAAAACCACAAACCTGCCTGAAGATCATCCGATTATCAGTGCCCTTGCCATTGACTCTGAAGGGCGTCTATGGTCCAGAAGAGGTGGTTTCCCCGGAAATACATGGGACATATCCGACACTGAGGGAAACAGAATTGCCGTGGTTGATGTAGCTTTGCCGGATTCAGTCTGTCACAATCTGATTATTAATCCTTACGGCTATATCGCTATCGATAACAGAAGATCTGATTTTCACCGGGTATACATCATGGAGCTGGAGGAAAAGTAACAGGAATGCCTATGAGAATTCTGATCAGAGAGTTCGTGACTGCTTTTCAGGTTACGGTCTTTCTGAACTGAGAAAACATGGATTGCAGCAATGTATTTTTCAATTCCACCTCTTGTAACAGTACCACGTTTACATTATCTTATTGCAAAGAGTTTGCAGTAAGGAATAGAATGAAAAGAGAAGACGCGTACGATTTCCTGAGACGCTCTGGCCTGCGGATGACGAAGCTCAAGATTGAGATCGTTGATCTGTTTCTGGGGGGAGGGTGTGGTCTTTCTGCAAAGGATGTAATGGAGGAGCTTGCATCGACTCCTGATGTTTCCACAGTTTACAGATCTCTCGACTCCCTTGTTGAGAAAGGTTTCCTCAGGCACAGCGTAAGCCCTGAAGGGGTTGTTCAGTACAGATGCACAAGTGCTTTTTACCCGGATCACGGGCATTTCTGCTGCGTTGAGTGTGGTGGAACCATGGCCGTCAAGAGACAATTGCCGGACACTTTCCTTCAACTTCTTGAGAAGGAGTATGGAGTAAGTGTGAAGTCTGCTGATTTTTTACTGGAAGGGAAATGTTTAAAATGCAGAAATTAACAGTATTCATTTTTTTGCTGATTCTCATTGCCTGTTCCGGACAGGAGATACGTGAGGATAAGGGAGAAATCACCGTACTGGTAAGCGTACTGCCGCAGAGATACTTTGTTGAAAAGATTGCCGGAGATCTGGTGGAAGTGACAGTGTTGATACCTCCCGGAGCCAGCCCGGCGGCTTATGAAATGTCTCCCTCAGACATGAGGCGAGTCAGCGAGGCTGATATATGGTTCACTATCGGTCTTTGGAGGGAGATCACATGGATACCTGAATTTTCTTCACTGAATGAGCGGCTTAGCATTGTAAGTACTGTTGAGGATGTTCAAAGACTGCCGATCGGAAGATATGGTATTCCAGAAGAGCATACTGCTCACGAGCATGAGCATGACCATGACCATGGCAGTCTCGATCCCCATGTCTGGCTCTCGCCCGAGCTGGTCAGTTTGCAGGCTGTGGTGATCTGCGAAACTCTCTGTGAGACAGATCCCTCGAACAGCGATATCTTTTTCGATAATCTTGCACTGTTCCTTGAGGAAATCAGTGATCTGCAGAATGAAATCCATGAGATGATTGATCCGTTTGCCGGTGAAGGTTTTATGGTGTTTCATCCTGCATGGGGATATTTCGCTGATGAATTTAATCTGATTCAGGTTCCCATTGAGATATCGGGCAGTGAACCTTCTCCTGCCGAGCTGGCCCGGCTGGTGAATTTTGGAAAAAGCTCTTCTGTAAGGGTGATATTTGTTTCACCGCAATTCAGTGAATCTTCAGCAGAAACCATTGCAGACGAGCTGAATGCCAGCGTAATATTCATTGATCCGCTTGCATCGAACTGGACAGAAAACCTTTTATTTGTGGCAAGTGAACTAGCGGCAGCGGTGGAGTAACTATGGCATTGATTGAACTTGAAAATATTACCGCAGGATACAACAGAGATCACCCTGCCATTGAGAATGTTGATCTTTCTGTAGAAAAGAACGATTTTGTTGCCATCATCGGGCCCAATGGCGGGGGGAAAACCACCCTGCTGAAAGTTGTTCTGGGTCTGCTGGTGCCCTATGCCGGAACGGTTAGGGTTTTTGGCGAAGAACCTGCACATTCAAGGAAAAATATTGGGTATGTCCCGCAGGTGATTCCTTCAAGAACATTCCCGGTTTCTGTACTGGATGTGGTACTAATGGGGCGTCTGGGTTCATCCGGTCTTTTTAGAAGATACAGTGACGAGGACAGAAGTATCGCGATTGAAAATCTCGAGAAATTGGGAGTGTTTCACCTTGCGAAGAAGAGAATGGATCAGCTTTCAGGAGGACAGAAGCAGAGGGTTCTAATTGCAAGGGCACTTGCCGGTGAACCTGAACTGCTCCTCCTGGATGAACCTGTGGCCAGTGTCGATACTGAAACCCAGCACAGTTTTTACAACCTTCTTTCCCGGCTTAACAACAGAATGGCTGTAGTACTGGTCACTCACGATGTAGGTGCAGTATCCTCTCATGTAAAAAGCATTGCCTGTATCAACAGAAATCTTGTAAGCCATGGAGAGACTATTTCCGAAGAAGATGTTGTCAGGGCTTACGGATGTCCATTCGAGCTCATTACCCACGGTGTTCCCCATCGGGTCATCGGAGCCAGAGAGGACAGTAAACATGGTTGATATGTTCAGTTACACTTTCATGCAGAATGCATTTATTCTTACTGTTCTTGCTTCCATTGCCTGTGGAGTTGTGGGCAGTCTTATCACAGTCAACAGAATGTCTGCTTTTACAGGAAGCATCGCTCACGCATCATTCGGGGGGTTGGGTCTTGCATATCTGACTGGAGTTCATCCCCTCATTGGCGCCACTGTTTTTGCAGTGGGATCAGCTCTTGGAATAGGTGCTATCTCAGGTCGGAATAAACTGGGGTCGGACACAGCGATGGCGGCATTGTGGGCCACTGGAATGGCTGCCGGGCTTGTGTTTATCAAGCTTTCCGGAACCTACTCTTCTGATCTCATGAGCTGGCTTTTTGGAAGCCTGATGACTGTATCCAGAATCGATATTATTCTTACCGGTGCTCTTGACCTGGGTATACTTGGTTCGGTAATTCTGCTCTACAAGGAATTTCTCGGAATATCCTATGATCTGGAATTCTCAAGGATACAGGGTGTACCTGTATTGTTCATCCGCGGATTATTCCTGATCATGGCAGCTCTTACTACAATTGTGCTCATGAAGGTAACCGGCCTGATTATGGTTATTGCCCTGTTGACAATACCTGCTGCAATTGCTGAGAAGTTCAGCAGTTCACTGCGGAAAATGATGATTCTGGCTTCCATACTCAGCCTGTTGTTCAGTATAGCCGGCCTTTTTCTTGCCTGGTGGCTTGACCTGCCTTCAGGTCCTGTAATTATTCTGGTCTCTTCAATTGTCTATTTCTCAGTACTTGCCCTCAGGGGAAAAACAGACTGATTCTTCACCGGCACTATTCCTTACCTGGGTGATGTATTATTATTCACGAAGCGGGGCGGGAAAATCTCCCACCCCCGGTAACTGAAGGGAGAGTTTGCATGATCCATGTTGTGATCAGCATTGGAACCTGACAGGTGCCGTTGGAGTTCGGTCTGAACTCCACGCCGCCGGGGGTTCCAAAGAAAGTTTCCCTGCTTTACTCAGGTTCCCCTGGCGGTACATTTCAGTAGCAGACGGTCGTCTGAATCTCGGAAGGGTGTATCGTGAAAAAAACGGGAAACAAACTCAGTGATGTGCAGGAAGTTTACAGCGGGTTCGAAGGTGCTCTCTGGGAACTCATTATGGGTGAGCAGATCCATGTCGGTGGATATGCCAGTTCCAAAGCTCTGGGAGACTCTGCAGGATGGAAAGAGAACGAAGAAGTCCTTGATCTTTGCAGTGCCGTTGGCGGTGGAGTGCGATTCCTTGCAAGAGTCTATGGAGTAAAAGCATATGGTGTTGATGCCACGCCGCACATGGTGAACAGATCAATACAGAGGATTGAAGCCGATGGCTTCAGCGATAGAATCGAGATCAAACTCGGTGATGCTACAGATATTCCATACCCCGCAGAAAAATTTGATGGTGTGTGGGGTGAGGATACCTGGTGCTATGTTGAAGACAAAGAGAAGCTCATTCAGGAAGCAGCCAGAGTGCTGCGTCCCGGTGGAAAGATTGCTTTTACAGACTGGATTGTTGGCCCGGCCGGGATGAGAGAAGAGGATTCGGCCAGAATCTGCAACACGATGAAATTCCCCTACATGCTTGATCAGAAGGAATATGAAGAGCTGCTTCAGAGGAACGGGTTTGAGATCATAGAATCTGCAGACCTTACAGACACAATGGCAGAACACATTGAGAACTATCTTGGTCAGCTTGCCGGGCAAAGGCATTTTGACGCTATGCAGATTCTTGACTGGAACTACGATGTGTTCAATTTCCTCGGGGCTGAATTCGGTTTTATGCTGGAGAAGGCAAAAGCTGGTGAATTCGGACGTGGACGTCTTGTCGCAGTAAAAAAATAAATGGAAAAACTGTCCACAAGGGCCAAAGCCCTATACGCACAGGAGCTTTCCAACCTGGTCGATCTTCGAGCTGCGGGAAAAAAAACTGCGGCTTTTGTGTGCAGTACTTTTCCACCCGCTGTTCTGGCCGGTCTGGGCTTGAGACCGGTCAGATTACCGTTAATTATTACCACAGACCGGGAGAAAAATGAGAAATCTCTTGTAAGGCAGGATGTCTGCCCGCTGGTAATGGAATTACTGGAGAGTATTCAAACTGACTGCGCTGATGTTGCGATAGGTATGCATACCTGCGATACAACACGGAGGTTTTTTCAGGAGAGCGGCAGGTTTTCTTCAATTCCGGTTCATCAGCTTCAACTTCCCGCTGTAATTGGTTCAGCTTCTCTTAAATTCTTCACATCACAGGTTCATAGGCTTTGTGATGATTTGGTGCTGAACGGGATATCTGATGGATACAATCCGGAAATTGCGGAAGAATGGTACAAAAATACCATTGAAGCAGCGGAATTTGTCAGATCAATAATGATGAACATTCCCCCTCTGGCTCTGCAGTACGTTCTTCATCTCTTCAGAATCTCAGATCCTTCTTCCATTATGGAAAAACTGAAGAAACTGCTTCGCGATTCAGTAGAGTATCAGCCAAAGTTTACCCTTCTTCTTTCGGGAGGTCCGATATCGCCGGGTGATGATACTGTGGCCGAGATCGTTGAAGAAATGGGTGGAGCGTTGATCCCTGTAAATTGCACCGGTTTTCAGATGTTCCCCGAAGGGAAACCAGCTGATTATTCTCCTGCTTCCATATCAAAGATGTATTTCGATTCAATGAAATGTGTTCGCTGCAGACCAAACGACAAGACGTTTGATCACTTGTCTGATGAAGTCTCATCCACATCAGCTCATGGTCTTATTATGAAAAGCCTGGTATTCTGTGACCTCTGGTTCACAGAGAAAGTTAGAGTGAAAGAGAGGATTTCAGTTCCAGTTCTGGTTCTGAACACAGGATTCTCTCCGGGTGAATCTGAGAGAACTGCAGTCAGGGTTGAAGCTTTTGTACAATCACTGGAAGTGGATAATCATGAGTGATCCGGTAAAGAAGTTAACAGTGGCTCAGTGGGAGAAGCGAATAAAGAGTGTTCCAGACGAATTCCGTGACCAGTGCTGTTTTCTTCGGGATCTGATTCCCGGCGGTGTTCCTTATCTTTTCAGTCCTTACGAGTATTCATGCAAAGGTGATCTGCTGCTCCGCAGGCTGAAATTTGACAGCAGTTTATCTTCCCTGAGATTGTGGGCTTTTCTTTTCAGTGAGAAAGACAGGCTTTTTCTTGCGAAGGAAAAGGGAAACAAGATAGTTTCGCTGATGAAGGATCTGGGGCAGACAGCGATTATCACCTATGCATTTCCCGGACAGTTATCTTTTTACGCAGATGAGTTGTGGTGGGCTCCGTGTTTCGCCGAGGAAACATATCTTTTGGACGAGGCGTCAAAACTTGGTGCAACAGAAGAGCTTTGCTATGTGAGAGCTGCTCTTGGAGCTATGGTTACTCAGGATTACTTTCCCCCCCCGGATCTCTGCATTGCCGGAGTGGGTGGATGCTGTGATGATTTCAGTGCAGTGATGCAGTTGATTGAGGGTCTCGGTATGGATGTACATTGGTGGGAGATGGTCAGCAGACGGACGAAACCATTGTTCGATACTACCGAGAATTACAGCGAAACCCCCTTCGGAAATGTTGAGTATCAGACAATCGCTGTGGATTTTCTCCGGGAACAATTCCAGGGAATTGTTGAAAGAATGGAAAAACTCACAGGAAAAGAATGCACGGAAGACATGCTTCAAAGCAGTGTTTCCATGTTCAATCGTCTCAGGGGAATGGTTGCCCGCTTAAGGGAGCTTGTGTACACGGCAGACAGGCCTCCGCTGCCGGGACTTGAGATGTATCTGGCAGAGTTTATCACTATACATACCTGCAGTGAACCAGTGGAGTGTTTTTCTGTTATACAGGGTCTTCTCGACACTGTTGAAGAGAGGTTGCTTCAGGATCAATCACCACTTGAAGTCGAAAAGCCGTACAGGGTTTACTGGATGTATCCCTCAACAGATGCCTCTCTGATAACCCTTCTTGAAGATATGGGAGGATGTATCGCCGGTACAGACTATTTTATCAATCATTCCTTCTTGCCACTGCGTGAGGATACTGACCCTCTTACAGCAATTGCTGAAAACTGCATGGACGACAGGCTGGTGTGCAGCCCTACAGAAAGAGTCAGACGCGTAGTGGAGGATGTAAAAAAATATCGCGCAGAGGGTATTCTCATGTCGGGAATATTCGGAGCAAGCCATTGCCCCTGGGATGTTTCCGCCCTGCACGACCTTGTTCAGGAAGAACTTGGAATTCCAGTTCTTGCGTTTGATGTACCTTACAGTCCAGGCAGACTCAATGAGCAGGTTGTCAGTAGAATGCAGAGTTTTATTGAGCTTATCAAGTCCAGGCGAGTTTCTGAAGATGCCACTTCTGCTGTACTTTCAGTCGAGACTGAGACAGGGGATGAAGCAATATTAAGTTACTTCAGGAACTCCATGTCAGTTGAAGTTGATGCTGTAAGAACAATGAAGCGCCATGGCAGGGGTGTTGTCGGTATCTATTGCGAGTATACTCCGCGAGACCTTATCCTGGCTGCAAATGCATACCCCGTGTGTCTGTGCGGTGCCAATAGAAGAACGATTCCCGCAGCGGAAACAGTTTTGCCATCAAATTTGTGTCCTCTCATCAAATCGAGCTTCGGTTACATCCTTACAGGCAGATGCCCGTTCTTCATGGTATCAGATCTTATTGTCGCAGAGACCACCTGCGACGGCAAGAAAAAAATGTATGAGCTTATCGCAGAGAGGAAACCTCAGCATATTCTTGAACTTACCCAGAAGGTTAACGAAGAGCAGGCCTGGATACATTGGCTCAGTGAGGTTCACTCGCTGAAAGAAACTCTTGAAAAAACATTTGAAACAACAATCACAAATGAAAGACTCAGAAATGCTATTGAGGTTATGAATGCAGAGAGAGCACTGCTGCGGAAAGCGCTGTACCTCGGTGCGGAGAATCCTTCAATAGTAACCGGTATGGAACTGGCCAGGCTTCGATACAGGGTGAGTGGTCTTGAGCAGCATCAACGAATGCTTTCAAGTTTCATAAAGATGGCAGGTGATCGGAAAGTATCAGGGCATTACCCTGCAGGCAGAACATGTCCTCGAATCATTGTTTCCGGATGCCCCATGTCCGAAGGAACTTTGAAGGTAATTGAACTGGTTGAAGATGCCGGTGGAGTAGTGGTTGCCCAGGAGACCTGCAGTGGTTTGAAACCATTACTGCCGGTAGAGGGGCATATGTCTGGAGATCCATTGGAGGCCATCGCAAAAAAACACTTCAAGATATCCTGTTCTTGTATGACACCGAATAGTGGACGTCTTGATCTAATCAGGAAACTGGTAGGTGATTTCAGTGCGGATGGCGTAATTGATCTTGTTTGGCATGCATGCCATACGTATAATGTAGAGGCTTATCAGGTGGGCAATTTTGTCAGAGATGATCTGGGATTGTCTTATATGAAGATCGAAACAGACTACAGTAACAGTGACAGAGAAAGACTGCTGATCAGAATTCAGACAATGCTGGAGATGATTTAATGTATTGCGGAGTAGACATAGGATCAAGAAGTATCGAAGTTGTGTTGTTTGATGGAGCCCAGATAATTGAAACTGGTATCGCTGATACAGGGCACAAACCAAGTGAGAATGCAGAAAGGCTGCTGGAAAGAGTTCTGGCAAGTGCGGAATTGACAAGAAAAGAAATAGAAAGAACAGTAGCCACCGGTTATGGAAGAAACTACTTTACAGGCGCGGACAGAACACTTTCCGAGATTCTTTGTCATGCCGGTGGAGTTGCATACCTGTTTCCTGATGCACGGACTGTGATTGATATAGGTGGACAGGATTCCAAAATGATAGTGCTTGATAAGAAAGGGAAACCGGTTGATTTCAGTATGAATGACAGATGCGCAGCAGGCACCGGTAAATTCATTGAGATGATCTCTGCTTCTCTGGAGGTTGATATCTCTGAAATGTTCAGTGCTGTCAAAGATCACAACGATTCCGTGGAGATCAGCACGATGTGCGCTGTCTTTGCTGAAAGTGAGATGATTGGTCTTCTTCAGAGCGGTACACCAATACCAACCATTCTCAAGGGAGTATTCCGCTCAGTTGCAAAAAGAACCCTTGGAATGGCTGGCCTGAACGGCATAATACCAAAACTGGTTTTTACCGGAGGAGTTGCCATGAATCGGGGGGTTGTGGAAGCAATCAAAGAAGAGACCGGACTGGAAGTTTCAGTGCCGCCCGACCCCAGAATCACCGGTGCTCTGGGAGCTGCAATAGTAGCTTCCCGCTGAAAAACTGACACCTTTACCTCTTCTGTTGTTTTAACTATCATCTGACAAGCAATAAGGGGAGGTTCTTTTGAAATCAATGAAGGTTCTCATCATTGATGATGATGTGGATTCTTTAGCAATTGCAAAATTGAGGTTGAAGAAAGACGGTTACGTAATCGAATCCGCTGGAAATGGTGTGGACGGTCTTTTAAAGGCCAGGGAAGAGTTCCCGGACCTTATTCTTCTGGATGTTCAGATGCCGGGCAGAAGCGGTTTCGAAGTCTGTACGGAGCTGAAATCAGATCCGGAACTATGTAATATTCCTGTCATCTTTTTGTCTGCCGCCGATGATATCAGCGAAAAGGTGAAGGGTCTTGATTTAGGCGCTGTTGATTATGTAACAAAACCTTTTGATATCTTTGAGCTTCGCGCCAGAGTGAGGGCAGCCCTCAGGACCAAGCGACTGCAGGATCTTCTTCTGAAGTATGGTGAGGTGGATTCACTCACAGAAATTTACAACAGAAGAGTTTTGATGGAAAGGCTTCAGCAGGAATGGGATCGAGCCCTCCGAAGCAACGGGGTTGTTTCCTTTATCATGGTTGATATCGACAAGTTCAAACTGGTTAATGATACCCATGGGCATCCCGTTGGAGACGATGTGCTTATGAAGATCGCTTACATTCTGAAGCGTTCAATCCGGAGCGGTGATATCGTCGGTCGATACGGTGGGGAAGAGTTCGGCATAATCATGGTGAATTCCACTTCCAGGGAAGCTTGCATTGCTTCGGACAGGTATTGTAGAGAGATCGAAGCGGTAGTATTCAAATTCAATAAAATCGATTTTTCAGTGACTGCCAGTTTCGGCGTAGCTGATTCAAATGGGAAAAACACAATGGCTGAACTTGTATCAGCTGCAGATTCCGCCCTCTACAGGGCAAAGGAAACCGGTCGAAACAAAGTCTGTTCAGCAGACTGATTCTTTTTTCAATAACCATGCGAGGTATCAAATGAAATTCCTGGCTGCATTTATTCTCATAGCTTTCTTGGCGGGTTGTTCTGATTCTGCAGATGTTCCGGATTCAGATATCGCTCCCCGGGAAGAATATCTGACCCTCACCGTCTCAGATACAATCGGTGTTGAACTGGGGGATTCCGTATACATGTTCGGAGCCATTGAAACACTGATTTATGATGCGAATGGAAACATTGCCGTACTGGACATGGTTGCAAGCAACCTGAGAATCTTCTCACCTGCCGGTGAACACATCAGAACCATAGGTCGCAGAGGGAATGCCCCCGGAGAGTTCCAGAGACCCATGGGAATGGTTCTTCTGGGAAATGATCTTCTTGCGGTAATGGATCCCGCAGGAGAAGGGCTTACCGGGATTGATCCGGATTATTCTCAGACTGGTGTTCTTCTTGATATTCACAGCAATGTTCATCTGGGCATGTGTGCTGTCGACTCATCTGATATGGTTGCTTTGCGGATTGTAGAGAGTTCACCGGATAACCCGGGTTTTCCCATAATGGTTGGCAGATACAGTATGTCAAAAGATCCTTCCGTTATCTACTGGCAGCAGCAGTATTCCCTTGCTTCAATGGAGGATCTCGCAGTGGCAGTGCGGGATTTTTTCAATCTGTACTGGACTGCAGACAGAAATACCGGAGATGTCTATATCGCTCCCTACGAGAACAACAGGTATCTGGTATACAGATACTCACCGGAAGGTGTTCTGTTGAATACTATTGAGCTTGATATCGAGCAGATTCCTCTGACTGAGAGGGAAATCGAAGATGAAGCGGTATACCTCCGCGCAAGACTCACTGCTCTTAACGGAAGAGACATGGGCATTGATATTGAACCCTATGCTGATCGCAGATCAATAACAGGGCTTGGAGTCAGTGAAGATGGAAATCTCTGGGTTCGCAGAGGAACACATAATGACGCCGTTCTTGATCTGTGGACTGCCGAAGGAGAACTCATACAAAGCTATATTGTTCCAGGAGCCTCCCTTTCATGGGAATTCAGCTTCTGCCCCGAAGGAATTCTTGCCTATGACGATAATCCTGATTACTTCCAGAGAATATTTATCATCTCAATGGAATAGAGTTTTCCGGGGCTGTGTATCATCGCTGAAACACTTAACAGAGGAGCAGTGATGAAAACTACAACAGCAGTACTAATTCTGGCAGGAACAGTGGCAGTTGCCTCCACATCGTTTGAAACCGCAGTCAGCAATGTAGCTGAAATGGTCTGGAACAATAAGGTAACTGAAGCAGCAGCTCACTACGGTCTCGATGTAGTAAATGTGACCTGGGAGGATACCGGACGATACAGCGGTTCCTGCTGGGGACCCAACATCTCCGACATGACTATTCAGGTTCATCACGGCAGCAGAGGTTCTGAAATTCTCACCTGCATGCCTGTTATCAGATTTCCCAATTTCCACGATCTTACCGCAGACATCAACCCCGAGGATTTTTACCTTCTCACAGGAAATGAAAGCGGAGATGACCTTGAACCGGTAAGCCTGACCGACTATGTAGACAACATCAGAGATTACCTTCATGACGGAGACAGCTGGGGCGGCAGAGTGAACAGCCTTCTCGCAGAGCGGGACAGCGTTGTTCTTGTCAGTGCGCAGGCTGTATTTCTTCCAATAGAAGAGGATGGAATCGCGACATTCAATCCAGTTCTCTACAATTATCAGAGTTACGAGGGAAGTCCCGCTGTTCTTGCAATTCTCGCCACCCGCGAGGGAACAAGCGCAACCATTATAGACAACAGCTCTGAATACAATGCAGACTACTATTCATGGGGGCAGAGGCTGTACTTCAACGAGGACGGCGAAAGAGCCAGTCTTACAGGATCAAGAATATCCGATTTTCTTGAGAATCCGGACAATCTGAGCGAACTTACAGCAGAGCACATGGAAGCCGCCGGAGGAGAAGAGGGTATGAATATGGTCATGCTTATTCAAATACCCCTGAGGCAGAAGGAAAGGCGCGATCTGTGGTTTGAAGAATGCAATGACATGGCCATGGCTCAAAGCGAAACATTGAGCAGCTCATCAGATGTGGAGGCAGCGGTTATCGGCCATGGTGAACTGGAGGGACCATTCAGAGAAATCGACGGACTGCCCATCGTTCGTGATGAGAGATTCCCGATCAGAGTAACTGTTCAGTTCTACAAGGCAACCTCAAATGGAGTAGCCTCAGACGGTGATATTGCCGAAATTGCAGCGCAGATAATCCGCGTTTACGATGATGCCAGCTATGTTGGTTCTCTGGTTTGTCCGGATGAGAAAATTCTCAGACCTACAGACTGGAATCACTCTTCGGTGGAAGTTTCACTGAGAAAGAGGATATCACTCATCTGGCAGTGATCTCCACCGGTCTATAAAGGCTCTGGCGGTTGCCGGAGCCTTTTGTTATGGTGGAAGTAATTCATTGAAAGGGCGGATTGTGGAGACATTTCTGGCGGAAACTCAGAAACAGTGGAGAAAGTGGCTGGAAGAGAATCACAGCACAGCTTCTGAGATCTGGCTTGTTTTCTGGAAAAGACACACCGGGAAACAGTGTATTGATTATGAATCATCGGTTGAAACTGCCATATGTTTCGGCTGGATAGACAGCCTGATGAAATCTGTAGATGAGGACAGCTATGCAAGAAAATTCACTCCCAGAAAAGGCAGAAGCAGCTGGTCAAATTTGAACAGGGAAAGAGCTCTTGATATGATGCGATCAGGGGCAATGACGGAAGCCGGAATGGAAGCTGTTAAAGCAGCCAGGGAAAATGGTTCATGGTATCTGAGACCGCCATCTGTGGAAATGCCCCCTGAACTGGAAGAAATGCTCGACAACAATCCGCATGCCGCTTTGTTCTTCGCGGAACTTGCTCCATCATATAGAAAGCAGTATATGGGGTGGGTCGGTGAGGCGAAGAGACCGGAAATACGATTAAAAAGAGCAGAAGAGGCAGTTCGTCTTCTGGCAAAGCGTTCAAAACTGCCGCTTAAATAAAGAGAGGATATTCATGAGCATTCACCTTGTCACCGGGGGAGCAGGGTTTATAGGAAGCAATATCGCAAGAGAGCTTCTTAAGAGGGGAAAATCAGTAAGAATACTTGATAACTTCTCAACCGGGCACAGAGCGAATCTCGCTGATATCAGGAATGATATTGAAATTATTGAGGGAGACATCAGGAGCTACCACATTGTAAGTGAAGCCATGAAGAATGTGGAAGTGGTGTACCATCAGGGAGCCCTGCCGTCTGTTCCCAGGTCTATTGCCGATCCGCTTACAAGTAACGAGGTTAATGTTACAGGAACGCTGAATGTTCTCCATGCCGCCCAGGAACGGGGAACAAGAAGATTGACATTCGCGTCATCATCTTCAATTTACGGCAATGCCCCCGAAAGTGTGAAAAGTGAAGATCTTCATGTGAGACCCCTTTCTCCCTATGCTGTTAGCAAACTGGCCGGAGAGAAGTATTTCCAGGTGTTTCACCAGATCTATGATCTTGAGACCGTTGCAATCAGGTACTTCAATGTGTTCGGTCCATGGCAGGATCCGGACAGTCCTTATTCTGCGGTGATTCCCCTGTTTATCAAAGCCTACTCAGAAGGAAGAGCCCCAAGAATCAACGGCGATGGTGAGCAGAGCAGAGATTTTACCTATATCGCAAATGTAGTTCACGGCAATCTTCTCGCGGCAGATGCACCTGAAGCACCGGGAAAGGTGTTCAATGTGGCCTGTAACGGGTCTGTAACGGTAAATCATCTTGCCAAAGAGATAGGACGACTCACAGGACGGCCTGACCTGAAACCGATTCACGGGCCGGACAGGTCAGGGGATGTCAAACACTCCAGGGCTTCAATCGAAAAGGCAAAGAAATTCCTGGGCTATGAGCCTGTGGTGTCATTCGAAGAAGGCCTCAAGTGGACTGTTGATTTCTACATGGAGCACGGATTTTAGAAAAAGAATCTTGCTCCAATGGCAGCATCCACATGAAAATCGGTGTCCGGTATAACTGAAATACCTGCCGCCACCTCCAGGAAAATGTCAATGTTCTGGTTGGCAAAAAGATACTCAAGACCCACAGGGAGTCTTCCTCCTGCAACAACATCATTACCGAAAGCTATCCAGCCACCAAGTCCTTAGTACCACGGGAGTTGTCCCTTTGAAACTTCAATGTCACCAAAGTTGTGCCACAGGTAATTGCTGTGAACCATCATCCACTCATCCGAGAAACTCCAGGCTGCTGCCGCATCAATTGCCCTTGTTGTACTCGTGAAGTACTTGAAAGATATGCCCGTCGGGTTTCCTGCGATAAATCCAAGCCCGGTATCCTCATCATTTGCCAAGAAAAATGCCCTGCTCGCCCAGCAGCTTCATGAGTTTTTTAAGAACCTTTCTGTTGGAAACAGAGAAGGCGACTGGGGAGAGTCGTTCAACCTTCTTGCCGGCAAGTTTTACTATACGGGAGGCAGTTCCCTCGTCGGGGCAAGTAACAACTACTCTGGTGTCGGCAGTGATCCACCTGCATTTTGAAGCCCAGGCTTCGATTGCGTCGGATACATTGCCTGGCACCTGATCCGCTGAATACTCGGAGAGAATGGAAAGCATTTCAAAGGAGGAAACACTGTTTCCCACTGCCTGGTGCACTCCGGGTGCAGTAATCTTCAGAAGACATCCTGTGGAAAACCCTGTACGCTCTGTGAAGCGGCTCAAGGCGATCTCTGCTGCTGGATTAGCACCTTCAAATCGAATCATGAAATCAGCCTGCACAACAACCGGCTGGGGGGTTGTGTCGGTAAGTTCGATCTCGGTGGTTTTCCCTGTGAAGAACATACCGATGCTTGAGAGCTCGATCACCGGAACCGTTTCTTTATCTACTTCTGCATAAACTGTGTTCAGCAGACCCAGCGGAACGGCTGTTTCCCTTAGAAAATCCTCAAGATGTTTTCTCCAGACGGTAACCATTTCCGATTCTTCTATTACATACTTCTTGCAGAGAGTTTCAGATTCCCTTTTGTTCAGCAGGGGAGCCCCTGCATGGAACAGAACTGCCAGTGGGTTGTTCTGTTCACACTGGTAACCCAGGAATGACTCAAGAGTAACAGGGCTTTCGAGATCTGCCATATTCTGCAGAGTATGGTATAACGATTCGGATAAATCAGTTTCAATGTAGTGCGAGAAGTTAATTTTTCGGCCCTTCAGGTTTTTGCGTA
>JAGLOJ010000087.1 GCA_023139045.1 Candidatus Sabulitectum sp. | reverse complement strand
CGGAGCGGGCTGGGACGCTATTGAATCTCTTTTGACAATCTCTCAAAACAGGAATTTTTCACATGCAGCAGTTTGAAACCAGAATCGGCATCTTTGACTCAGGGATAGGCGGCTTCTCCATTCTGCGCGAAATTATGGGGAAAGTACCGTCTGTGGAAATCGACTACATTTCTGATGATGCCTTTGCCCCCTATGGGGAAAAGTCCGATTCTGATATCACCAGGAGAAGTCAGCTGATTACAAAAATGCTGCTTGATCGAGGGTGTTCTCTCATTGTTGTTGCCTGCAATTCCGCCACAGCAGCGGCAATTGCAGCTTTAAGGCAGGAACACCGGGAGATACCCTTTGTAGGAGTTGAGCCTTACATCAATGTTCTCAATCACAACAATCAGTTTCCCGGAATCAGAAAAGCCGCTGTAATTACCACAGAACTTACCGGGAACTCGCAGAAGTTCAAAGTACTGAAACAGAGAATAGACCCGACAGGCAGCATCCTGCATGTCTCAATGCCGAGACTTGCCTCTATAATTGAGAATATTCTTGAGAGAGGTCTGGATCTGGAGCTGATGAATGATCTCCGTAAAGAACTTGAGCCCCTCAGATGCCTGGAACTGAGTCATCTGATTCTCGGTTGCACACACTACCCTCTGATTGCCGGTTTGATTGAGGAAGAGCTGAATTTAGCGACAGTCTCACCGGGACCGTATGTGGCAAACAGAGTAATGGACATTCTCTCCGTTTCAGGCGAAGAGCACTGCACATCTTTCAGCTACCTCTCAACCAATTCGATGAACTGGGAAAAAAAAGGAACTGACTACCTCAACTCTCTCCTCAAGTACTCCCGTCCCGGAATAAAGCCCTCCTTAGATTAAGTACAGGAAATTGAGCCAGTTGGAAAGACATTCACTGTATCAATTCTCCTGCAGGTTCGAATCCCGTTCGGGGTGCCTGGTAACAAAGTATATTGGCAAATGGAGAGAAGTCATAAGCAATAGTTAGGCGCTAAACAAGTTGATGATGTTAATAATGAAGTCATCTACTTCAAAATTTTCTTGGTAATACGGGCTTTCTTTGAGTCGAATTATGCCAATACTTTCCTTGTCGCTAAAGAAACTTTGGACAATGGAACAAGCATCTACGAAGTATTGGTCGTTTCTATACTGCTCCTTTAATTCAAAAGCGCTTTCCCACTCTTCCTCTGTTGTTGTAGCAAGAATACTATAAATATCAAGTGCATGGTAAATTCCATAGTCCTTGTTTTTATCAGTATAGCGATCTCTAAATGCGAAGAGTTTCATCATTAAGAATGTGAATGCATGGGGTGTGAACACGACTCCTGATACTTGAGTGCTTGAACTTGTGATTCCGGAAATTTTAACCGGTTCAAGATACTCTTCAAGAGAAATTGCTTCATTTGTTGGATGAGCATGCAGGTCAACTTTTGGATATCGTGGTTTCGCTCTTCTGTTATCTGTTTTCACATTTGTGCCTACAAATCTGCTAACCGGTCCAGTAAGAATATCTAATTTAAGAGAGGTTCCAGAAGGTAGATCGGGTATATCCTTATAAAACTGATAGAATTTAGCCGATTCAACGGGTTTGTAATCTAGGCTGTCTAAAGCGGTGCGTAAGGGCCTTAGCTGCTCCGGATTTATCAGCAATTCAGCTCTTAAGAACAAATCGATATCTCCAGTAGTTCTTTCTTGAGGCCAAGCAGAAAGTAGTGTTCTTGTTCCACTTTTCTTTCTCTCGTTCACTCTTAGAAGAATACCATATCCACCACCAATGATTAAATCAATATCATCATCCTTCAATTCATGAATCAAGTCAAGTAATGCTCTTTCAAGAATACTAGTGCGCATATTATAGCTCCAATAGAGTTAGAATGACATTTCTAACCTGTTCAGCAACTTCTTTATCCCGTTTGTCTCCGACAATAAGCTCTAGATATACCTGAATAGGAGAGGCCCATATAAACGAATTGCATTTAGAAGCATTAAAATAGACTCTCTCATCCTGCGTTTCTATCAGCTCTAGATTTGGAAAATTGCTACTGAAATCTCCACCAATGTAATCAAGAGCTAACTGTAGGTTTGTGCAATATACTGATAGTAGCTCTCCTCGATCAGTTACTACAAGCTGAGGTGAAGAGGAAAGACCGGTTGCTGTAATAGGCATCCGGAGGTTTGAAATCTCTAATAGTACAGCCATTGTGGACTTGAGATCTTTTACTTTCAATTTGACAGATCTGGAAATACTAGGTGGAGTATAGTAATCAGCAAGTTTGCTAAGAGCTTTATCAGGTTGCAGTAGCGAAATAGAACCATCTCGGCTAACTATCAAATCTTGCTCAAGGGTTTTAAGTGTCTTTGAAACAGTTGACAAACTCATTGGCTTTTTAAGTCCAGAAGAAACAAGTAAGTTTCTTTTGTTAATTTCATTAAGAATATCACCAACGCGCGAGTACTCGGACTTAGAAAAGAATACTCGAGTAACCATCGAGCTGTTTTTTTTATAGATGTTTTTTATTAACGCTGATGACGGAAACGCATTGCGTTGTCCACTTCTGAAGAAAGCAAACTCACCAGGTGCATTTATCGCACAGTTACCAGATAAGTCAAACCCGCTTATCTTTAGTTTGGCGAGTGTTGATAACTGCTTCTCTGTTAAGTAGGGCATGATTAGCAATGGCAGGTAGCCAGCTGGTAGTTCAGTGGACTGAAGTAGAGTGATAGCATATTGGAATGTCTTTGGAGTTGAGCGTGTTTTGATCTCAGCCATGAAATTTATTTGTCTCTCGGCCCAAGAAATAATTACAGTGGCGTCAAATAAGTCACGATTAACTGGTACTGCTAAATCACTAACAAACTCGATTGATAGCATATCAGATAGAGGCGTTTGTTCATTCATCAGCATATTCAGCATGTCTGTTTTAGTTATCATTTTCCTAATTCCTCTCAATTTCTTAAACAAGAAAATATATGATTATAGGAAAATGAGCAAGTACTTATGAATTTTCCTAAATTGAGTATTTTTCTGTAATAAGAAAATATACGAATTATGGAAAATCAATAGTGCAAAATAGCGTCCTACATACAAGCAAGGATTAACAAGGTGGCAGTCAATCAATCTTTTAGCAATAGAAATAGAAAAGCGCTTACATAAAAAATAGAGAATTAGAGAATACGCTCAATGGTTCGATAAGCATCCACTACGGGGTGCCAAAGTAGAGCAACAATTACGTAAATCGAGAAATAGCGTTGCTACGTATCATTTGATGAAGTGTGCATTGAATATTTTAGCATATTTATTAGTTGTGATAGATAGTCCACGTGACTTGCAAGGATGGAATTAATCCCAACGAGATCTAACTCATTTGTAGATCCGTCAAGATACAGTTCCAATAAGTACTCGTAATGCCGATAGTCAGCTATATGTGACTGCAGAAGTGAAGAGCACATTGGATCATATTCTAGAGTTAGCCCGGCAACTGCAGAAAGGTGACCACGAAGGTCGCTGTATTTTCCTGGTAATGATTCCCACGCTTTGCAGCATTTCTTCCTTTGCAGCTTCCTTATTTCCTCTAGGACCGAGATTGCTTTCGATATACTTGTTAGGCAACAGCAATACACTGGTGTATTAGCCAACTTTTTTACTGGTTTGGTTGAGTCATTAGAAGTGTGCGTGGGTTTGCGCACTCCGTAAATCGAAATAGAAATGCTTACTGTAGAGAGAAGTGTACCTGCAATAGCCTCTCTAGAGAATCCCAATTCTCTTATTATCAGTGCAGTTGTTAATAAAATAGCCATAGTAAATAATTCTATGACCTTCTTGCTAGTTGTATTTTTCATTTTGCCACCTCCACAAGTTAGATTAACGCTTCACATCTTATATAAAGAGCCAATCCACAACCTGTGGACTTGTTTCGCGCATATAGCGCAAAGTTCTACTTTCTAGATATCTACACCTCCTTTTGCTAACCCTAACCAAAATTAAACCATTTACGTTAACTTGTCAATAGCACTCACTCATTTCCTCAGGTTGCTTGAGAATGAGCAAGGCGTGGTACACCAGCACTATGCTGCAATTTACTCCAGTGCAATTAGAGAAGCATTCGCCACTGCAAGCAGGTAGAGCCATTTCCACGTAGAATGGGAATTCCTCTTCAAATGGTTCGATAAGTGTCCACTACGGGGCGCCAGTCCGTACTTTCATTAAATAGCTTTATGAGAAACTCTACCCAAGTTAGATATAGTTAGGCATATTACACCAAACAATAGGTGGAGTGTTTTTTGAATCAGGAGCTGAACTCTAATGAAGTTAGTGGTAGTTAGTATATTTGAACCAAACATTAACGAAGGTCACTCTTCTAGCGTAGACGATGGAAAGAAAAGTTGGAGAGTTTCGCAGTTCTGTAAAAGTCATTCACCCAAGAACATGGAGCCTCGATATAATGAATCCAATTAAGAATCCATATAGCCCTGGAGCCGGAGCCCCTCCACCCGAGCTTGCAGGGAGAGGTGAGTTATTGACATTGGCAAGCAATTCACTCCAGAGGATTATAAGAGGGAACTACTCACGCAGTATGATGATGCTGGGTTTAAGAGGAGTCGGAAAGACCGTGTTGCTTAATCGAATTGAGCAGAAGGCGGATATTCTGGAATGTAAAACTGCGATATTCGAGGTAGATCCTGCACAGACCTTCCCTGCGCAAATCACAAAAGAAGTACATAGATTGCTGTTGAAGCTTGATAGGCGAGAAAGAATCGGCGTCGAGGTAAGACGGGCTTTCAGCATTTTACGAAGTTTCGCCAGTGCATTTCGAGTAAGCATGGGTGAGCTTGAGTTGAGTTTGTCTTCTGAAAAAGCAACAGGGGATCTGACCCTGGATCTAACTGACTTGTTCGTAGCTGTTGGAAAGGCAGCAAAAAGCAGGGGAACCGCAGTTGCTATGTTTATAGATGAAGTTCAAGACATTGATAAGGAGGGTCTGAGTGCTCTTATTATGGCATTGCATAAAATATCGCAATTACAGCTTCCTTTGATTATTTTCAGTGCCGGGCTTCCTCAATTGGTAAGGCTTGCAGGTAACGCTAAAACTTATGCTGAACGCCTGTTTGTATTTCGTGAGATTGATAAGCTTGACGAGCACGACGCAAGATCCGCGCTGGTTGAACCAGCACTGCTGGAGGGTGTAAAGTTTTCAAGAGAAGCTCTTGATCAAATTCTCAAAGACACTGACGGATATCCGTATTTTCTGCAGTTGTGGGGGTTTCATACCTGGAAGAAAGCAGAAAAATCGCCTATTTGCCTATCAGATGCCCGGAACGCTTCCAGAGAAGCTCAAAGAGAGCTTGATAATGGTTTTTTCAGAATACGGCTGGAGAAATTAACCAACAGGCAGCAGATGTATGTCCGTGCAATGGCAAAATTGGGTTCAGGATCATCCAATTCATCAGAAGTAGCTGATGTACTGGGAATATCTGTCAAGCAGGCAGCGCCAATTAGAAAAGAGATTATTGATAAAGGGATAGCCTACAGTCCAGAAAGAGGACTTATTGCTTTTGCTGTTCCGAAATTTGATGAGTATGTGCGAAGAACAGTACCTGAATTAGCCAATAAATAATTATACAAAAAACTATCTATGACGCCCCCGACAAATCAATCC
>JAGLOJ010000086.1 GCA_023139045.1 Candidatus Sabulitectum sp. | reverse complement strand
TTTTTGGGTACAAGGCAGGGCTAGGAGCGCGACCGGGAACAGGCATTGCAGTACAGTCAGACATGCTCCCGGCTGGAAGCCGATCAGAACAACGACCATAACAGTTTCCACTAAACTCTATGAAGTTCTCATGGCCGTCCCGGTTCCGTTTAAATGTCACCTGCTGCTATTTCTATCAAATTCTATCATCTTCCATTTGTGAACCCTCCCGTTCGGGGGGATCTATTATCCAGCTGAATACATTCCACCTGCCGAGCATAGGGAAGTAGGGCGGGTGGAGAGAGCCAAGACCCTGCTCCCATGTATTTCCCAGATAGTAGCCGCTGTTACCTGAAGAGAACCGTCCCATTGTTCTCTCAACCAGGCTTCCAGTCACTGTTATTCTGGTCTGTTCCGAGGGAAGGTACGGTACTCTGGCCTTAAATGAACCGGAGGGTGCGGCCAGGCATGCCCTGATAAGAAATCCCCGGTCAGTTTCTATCTTCCAGCGCCCCGGCCAGTCGCTGTCACCAGTTTCATCCGGGTCGACTGGAACAATGATGTTTCCAAGAGCCACCAGACCAAGAGGTCCACCCGAGCCGGTTGCACCACCGTCTATTCCGCCACCTATTTCCATATCGTTTGATGCAATGATTGTAAGCGGATGATCGGGTCTAACAACCGTCTTGACCATAACAGGGGAGAAACCGTTCCGAACAATGATCAGATTTACACCGGCAAGATCAAGTCTTTCCTCCTCGGCGGTCTGATTCACTTTGAATAAAAGAGTCTCCCCCGCTATAAGAATTCTCTCGGCATTTATGCGAACACCATCGCTGTGAACAGATCCGGTAACAATACCCCGGAAATGATCAGCCATCCGCACAAAATCCACTTCGGATGCAGTGGAACACCAGTACGGAACGCCCTGCATGTGCCGGGTGTACGGTCTTACCCATATGCTGCTGCCCTCAGGGTGGGGCAGATCTGATCTTCCGGCCCCCGCAAAGCTGAACCCTCCGTTACCTGTGGTCGAAATCATTGAAGCATACGGGTCGTCTGTGGAATCGGGTGAATAGCTGCTGAAATGAATCACCCCGTTGGAATGAACCGGACCATTCACTATTCTGCCATCCACAAAATATCCATCAGGAATACCGTTATCAGTTAGCAAGGCGTAACTGGATGGGTATGCAGGAGCAGCTCTCAACTCTACATCTCTGGTTACGTCTCCTGATAAACCCCTGGAACGCAGCTCTACCGCCCCGTTGCTGCAAAGCCCACTCAATCCGTTCACAGGATCAATAACAACACGGAAACTGCCGCAGTCCGGCAGACGAATCCACCCTGCACTGTCACCTTCCATCCGCAGTACAAAGGGTGTACCGTCCTGTGGAATCGATTCCATTGAGGAAAGGTGATGCAGAGCCAGAGCAGTTCCCGCTTCCGCTGCCATGGCAGCACGAACCCTGTTCATCTTGAACAGACCAGTTCTGGCGTTCATCTGAAAGTAAGTATAAACCACACCGGTGAGAACGAACATCACCGCTGCCACTCCGATAACCACCACCAGCGCGCTTCCCCCGTTATTCCTCACTTAAACACTCCATTACACTCTAAACCTGATCTAATACTGCAGAAAGGGACCTTTTTTGACTTCTTCGGCGGTCAGATCAGGCATATCCTGCCACATGGTTGTGTTCCAGTTGGCTGTTGTGGGAAAGAACGGCGGGTGCAGGTAGAGTAGCCGGGGGTCAAAGTAAACCCCAATGCTGTATCCTGTTCTGCTGGTACCGGTGAAACCCTCACTCTGTACCATATAACCTCCGAGGATCTGGAATTCCTGGGGTGAAGAAGGCTCCCAGGGGTTCTCTGCCTCGAGTACCCCATCCAGAGCAACCAGAACAGCAGAGCAAGTGAAGCCGGAGTCTGTGCGAATCCAGAAGCGTTCAAAACCCCATTGCAGTTCATCCACTCCGGGATCATCCGCTATGATCACATCACCCTCCACAGACATAAGTCCGAGAAGGTTCTCGTTATCGGGATCCTGGAGATCTTCATTCTTGTAGTGCAGTGGGCCGGACATGTAGAAAGAGCCCCTCATTCCTATGGTCAGGGCCATATCAAGACCCAGATTCTGATCACCGCGGAGAAACACACTGTCAACTGCATCATCTATCCACACAACTGGGTTAACCAGACCGCCCAGGGGGTATGCAACTGCAGGAGTTGCCGGGTTTTGCTTGACGAAAAGAGTATCACCCTTAAGAGCCAGTCTTGACCCGCTTGACACCTCGGCGGAGTTAAGAAACAACCCGTTTGCCAGGGCGGCGTTCCTGACTCCCTGCCAGTTAAGCTCACTCGATCCGAATGGAATCGTGTCTACTCCCAGATCAAAGTAGGGAGCTCCCAGGATCAGCCTGTGGTGCGGCTGCATCTCAAGTTTTCCAACAGACGGAGTTGTCTCATAACTTTTCGAAGGACCGTATAAATAGTAATTGGATGTGAGTTCAAAACTGTAGAAGAAGACATCGTTCTCGCTGGTAAAATCTTCACTTTGTACCCATACCGGCCCGTTGGCGTAGAACGGTCCGTCAAACCTGTAACCGTCATCGTAGTATCCGCCGGTGGATGGATCATCCATGAAGACCGAAAACCTCGCCAGATTCTCAGGCATGACAATTGTCGCCATTCCATATGATTCAAGTGTGGTTCCGGAAACAAAGGCTACGCATCTTATCAGGAAAGCGTTTGCCATGATGATTTTCCTGTTATTGTTGTTCGGATCAACGGTGGCATAAACGCTGCCCATGCCGCCGGGAAGATCCATAGGTAAGAATTCCGTACCCAGAAAGTCATTGGGAAGGGTATCTGCAGGAAGAGAAGCGCCGGCAATCAGCATATGTGTGGCAAGATTGATACCGGCCTCGGCTGACAGTTTTGCCTGTATCCTCTCTCTTGTCCAGATCTGAGCAGTGACATTGGTCTGAAAGTATCGGAATGCACCCGCAGTGAGGATGATCAGGAACATAGATGCAATCAGAACCATAATCAGAGCTGAACCTCTTCTGTGTATTGTATTCATCACCATCCTCCTAATTCGAATTGCGGCCGTAGAAACCGATATTATCAATATTCCAGCCGCCTTTTTCCGCGAAGGGTCCCGAATCTATCAGGAATCTGATGAAGTAGTAGCTTTTCCCGTTCGCAATTGCTTCCTGGAAGACATCTGTCAACTGAATTACATCCTGCTCCCAGTTCTCGTCAAGTTTCACATAACGCGCCACTTCTGTCCAGCCGCTCTCGTCAAGTGGAGGACCTGCCGAGTCAGTGAAAGCAATATGTATCAGTGCAAAATCATTCATTGCCAATCTCAGGCATCTGTCGTAGGCCACGCAGACGGAATCGTAAACAGCTGCTTCAGCCAGATCGTACGGATGCGAGTGAATCCAGCTCCATGCATTATCCATGTATAGCCCGTCATCCGTGAGGTCATTTCCTGCGATGTTATTCCCATTGGAGGGCAAAAGCGGAGGATCTATATCAGTATATATCGGTGCTCCAATTTCCCAGTCATCATTCAGACCACCGTGAACCCACCCGATTTCAGAACTGAATCCCAACTCTGAAATAAGGTACAACCCTTCAAAATCGCTGTAGTTGTTGCCGAAGCTCAAAGGTATGTCATTGCTGGAGCCGGTGGAGTCTTCATCAACGAAGATCTGCCCGTGAGACAGGGTATTGACCATGAACGCGGGCCTGTAATCTCCCACCTTCAGCAGACCGGGATCACCGCCCGGAGAGGTTTCCCATCTGGTCATGTTCTCGCGGTGTGCTGTAACCCAGGAGTAGCCTGCGGTAGGTGCAGCCTGACTCATCTCCAGTTTTACAAGCAGATTAGTCGCCAGAAGAAGAATGAAATCATCATTCAGATCGATTGTAACCCAGTCTCCCGAAGCGGGAGGACTTACCGGATAGGTGCCGAAGTGTGTAAGCTGCTGTTTATCCCACTCGCCGCTGGCACCGAAGCTGGTCTCAGAAACACGACCAAGGTAAACATCCACCTGATCGAAGTTCCAGGCTCCGCCCGGGCTTGCTGGTTTGAATCCGATTGACTCAATTACCAATCCGGAGACGATGCCGCTTGCCACAAAGTCGTCAAGAGCCCAGCCATTTCGGACACCGTTGTTATTTGAATGAAACATGAACCTGAATTTAATCGACTGCCCCACGTAGGGATCAAGAGAAAGCTCTGTGGTGGTGAGACCGATATAACCGGTATAAGCACCGTGCCCGTCAAAGAAACCGTTGTATGTAGGAGTATCGACCACCTGCCACACAGAACCGCCATTGGTGGATACCTCAACCCAGCAGAAGTCTAAACCCGGCTCAAGATCGATTGTCTGTGCAAATGATAATTTGGCCTCCCTGGTGCCGGATGGAATGCTGAATTCCGGAGACTCAAGCCAGCAGTCAACGGAGTTACTGTATTGGGTAAGGTTGTTCGCATGAAGGGTATACTTGTGATTACCGAGGATTGTTTCCAGTATCCAGTCGTCTTTTGCACCGGGTATCACAGGTCCGTGACTCCATCCCGGAGCTTCATAAACTGTGCCTATGCATCCCAGTTCAAAATTCTTCCAGAGAATACCGTATTGAGCCCACGAGCCAAAGCCGTATTGACTCAGTGCAATTGCAAAGCTGGAAGAGAATTGAATGCCTGCCGCCTGTGCCTTGTCATCCAGATCGATGTGCAGGTTCTGATAACCTCCATCAGAGGATGGAATGCCGATACGGTCCATGTTCGAGGTATTGTTGTTGGCAACGATATTGATGTCATCGAAGCTCATTCCATCCTCGTGTGTGGCAGAGGCGGCACCAAAGTCATCGTATTGACCAAAAATAACATAGATAGTTGACGGCATGGTTCCCGGGGGTACAAATGTGTAGTTGCCCCCGTACCAGTCGCCGTTGGATTGAGTGCCCGGCAGCAGGTTAACCCAGTCTTCAATGGGATCGTTAATCCCCTTTCCGAGGCTCCACCCGACAAAGTCTCCCTGTCCGGTGACAGGACTGTAGCTGTGGGTTTCATCTCCGTGGTCACTCATCATGTAGCTTACACTGATGGGTACTCCGTCGTTAAGCACGGAAGTATCCAACTCGAATATCATGCGAACCCTGCTGAACTCGCGGTTTCTCCTGCTGTCCATAGTGACAAAGTTGGTTGAGTTGCCCCCCCAGTGCGGATCGGGACAGTGAATTCTGTGACGACCGTATAAGTCTTCCCAGAACTCCATATCACCACCGCCCGGTACAACGTTTTCAAAATTCTGCGATACAAGCTGAACAAGCGAACCGCTGCCGGCCAGAAGGAAAATACCTTCTTCCGAGCTGATGTTCTCTGTTGTACCTCTCCAGGTCTTCAACCTTATGTAAAGGTCATCCGAGGCAGTACTGTAGTTGGAAAGGTCAAGAATGGTAGAGACAATATTGCGATCAGGAGCAGTTCCAGTCACAGTTCTGTCGGTCTGTAGCACATTGTCGGGCATCCTGATTATCCTACCAGCCCCTGTAGAGAAGAATGACCACATCATTTCGGCGCCTCCGCCCACCTCAAAATCAGAGTAAAGAACTACTGAATCAGGAAACCAGGCTCCACCTTCCAGTTGATCTTCCCAGAATGTCATGAGCACGTCGCCTGGAGACTCTCCTTCAAATCCCTCAACATTGATCTTATCTCCCAGAGGAGGAGATGGGTCAGGAAGGTTCCAGATGATCACATTGTAAAGAAAATCCCACCCAAGCTCGGTGTAATGTTCAAATTCATACGCACAGTAGTGAACTCGTCTTGGTTCAGGACCAAACTGATTAATCACAGACACACCGGATAGACCAGAAAGACTGTCCGAGAAGGCTGTGATAAGTTCTGCACCGGTTTCAAAATCTTCCAGAGTGGTAATTTTAGTTCCTGCATTGTTATCGTAGATGGAAAACCAGCTGAAATCACCGATGTCGTCGTGTATGGGGTGTGGTATAAACTTCCACATCTTACAAAAATCAGCCTGAACTAAATCATCACCATCTTTAGCTATGAAGAAAATGTCGACAGCATCATCAGGGTCAAGGGCGATTATTGGAACGGTGATTGCCTGCAGAGTGTCGGCAATACTGAGATGACTGCCTGTATTTGCTATTCTTCTGAGAATAACAAGATCAACTCCCGATCCGCTGTAATCGAAAGTTTCCAGTTGGTCATCCGACAGTCTGACAAGTGAATATCCCCAGCTGTCAAGTCTGTTTAGAAGTGAATCCTGGTCAGCAGACGGCGAGTGGCCTAATGAGTCACCGTCTATATTGACCACGATTTTGGCGTCTGGAGGAGGTGGCATATAGAACAGGGGATCGAAACTGTGATAAACGCCAAGGTTTCTGGGTGTTACAATGGTCTGCATTACCGTCTGATAAACATCACCCATGTATGTGTCTTGAAGGGTTATTTTGATAACGACATGGCGAACAGCATCTCTGTTTAATGCATCCAGCGGCATAGGTCCCAGAAAGTTCCCCGCACCATCAAGATAGTTGAATTGAATGAAAACAATATCATGGCCGGCAATCCGGTCCATGGTGTTGCCATCCTGAATGTGAACGACATCGAAAGGATCACGGAAAACTTTCCGATGATCAGAATCTTCCAGAGACTTGTCAGCCTCGAAGTCGGCATAAAAGTGGAAAGAGGTTGCAGAGGCAAGTTCCACTGGATGCCACTGGTCTTCTGTCCAGCCGCCCGAGGGCATATAACCTGCCCACAGAACTTCATCTGATATCATTTCAAGGGCAAGCTTTCCCGTTGTGGCCAACTGGTTCTGACGACGGGTGAAGTGAAACTGCTCTGTTCCTTTGACGAAGAACATGTAAACAGCGGCGAAAAGGATTCCCAGTATTCCCATGACAACGACCAGTTCAATGAGAGTCATTCCTGATCTGAATTTCAATTTTGATAAGTGCTTCATCATTCCGCTCACCTCCTATAAAATAGTACTAAGGCTTAAGCTGTCAGCTCCATCAACCCCAGTCCATGTTACTCGGCATTTTACATGTTTTGCTTCCGGATACTGATCGTAAGGAGTATCTATCCATATGGACCGGGTGAATCCATCAGTAACAAACGGGGGACTCTGCCATCCGTCGCTCATGGATACAACATCAAGTGTACGGAGAGTTTCTATGCCCTCACGGCATATCTCCATAGCTTTGCTCTGATCGTCCATCTGATCAGACATCTTAATAATATGCATGAAGAAGACGGCTATCCCCGTGACGACAATTGCCAGGATGACCGCAGCTATAACAACCTCGATCAATGTGAATCCTCTTCCCCTCTTCCTGTGTAATTTCAGATTGTTCATAGCAGCTCCTGTCGGTTTGTGTTTCTATCCGTGTAAAATCTTCTGGTTAATTCTATTGAGACCGAGTCTCCGGAAGAAACCGCCACAAACACATCTACGGCGTTATCATTATCTCCCTGGAAACCAACAGTTGTTTCTATTGTGTACGGATGACCCCACAGAGTGTCAGGTCTTTCTGTTCTGCCAGACTTTGGAATTTCTTCCAGTCTCTCAATTTCAGCAATTTCGACCCTCGCCAGAGTCAGTGCCCCTTCTTGAAGCTCAAGAGACTTTCCGCCGCGGATGAAAAAGATCAAGGCAACAGAAAGAGCGGAGAGTACAACAAGTATTATCACTGATGCTACAACCACCTCAACAAGGGTAAAGCCTTTTCTCATAAGTCCAGCCCCTCGAGAGTGTGAAAGACCCGTATCCTGCCATCTGATTCATAGATGGAAAATATGTAGGTCTCTCCCGGAGTCTTTTTACCTCTGTACCGGTTAACAGTGGAAAAGGCAAGTTCGATTCCATCACCATTCACCGGATTGAAACAGGCATCAACACCATTCTCGGTTGTTCTGAAAAAATCTGTTTCACCGCCGTCTGCATCACCTGTAAAAATTTCTCCATTGAGAAGTTCAAGAATGTACCCTGATGAAGAGGCGATAACTGCGCTACCGTCGATTATACCTGTCAGTGTATTTCCCAAACCCTGGAATCTTCCCTGCCAGCCCAGTTCATAAACCATGCCAGGGCTGAATTTTGTAAACCCGTCATACCCCAGGCGGAACCACTGATCGTCTCCCACGGGCATCTTCCACATTCCGCAGAGGCCTGTTCTGCCCCCTACGCTTCCCCAGCAGGTCAGAGATCCTCCGGGACTCGCTCTTAAAATTTCCCCTGTAGCACCGGAGTAAATGGAAAGGGAAAAACGGGTGGTAAAGGCCATGTCGTCCATGCCGTCGTTGTTGAAGTCTCCACTGAAAACATCTACGATGTGTGCAATACCAAAGGATGAGTATGCCTGAATAACGGAACCGAAGATGCTTCCGTCAGAAAGAAACACGGGACAGGTACCAATTGGCGAACCAATATGCTGCGGCTCACCGGATTCGCAATCATAAAGAGTTCCGAGATTGGCACCTCCGGTAATTATCAGCAGTGGCGTTCCATCTGAAGCTTCTCCGGCAGAGAGCCTGGAACGGGGTGAAAGAACGGTGGAATTGATCGATGTTTGCAGCTGAATACCGTCAGAAGTGACCACGGCAATAAGAGCCATACCGTCTCCTTCAAGTACCACTACAGCCCCTTCTTCTCGCTGGTACATGAACGGAGTTCCAGCAACAGGGTTAAGATCAGTCTCAAAGGTAAATTCAGAGGTAGGGTTAAAGGTCTCTCCGCTGAAAAAGGTAATAAGTACAGTTGATTCGTTAATTTTACGTATCGAGACAAGACGATCACCGGTAGGAATAAACATGGCTCTCAAGGCATTTTCTACAGAATAGAAACCTGTTCTAATTCCCGCAGTGCCTGTTTCCAGAAGAGTAAATTCTGTGGAGACCCCTGCCAGATCGAAATGCAGAGGTTCACTTGCAGCGGCTGGCCCCCTCTGTGAAAGCAGAAAAGCAAGCCCATCGGCTGCACTTGATTCAGATAAGGTCACCTGGGCAGCACTCAACCTGCCAACATGAGCATCAACCAGTCTTCTGGTAAGACCGATAAGCAGTGTAGCAGCCATCATAACCACCACTGCAGCAAGCAGAGCAATCACAAGAGCTGCTCCGCGGTTTTTCTGATCGTGATCGGTTTTGGTGTTTTTCATCATACACATACCTCATGCAAAAACAGTGCCAGAGTATATTCCTCTTTTATCCTCCCAAATCACCTTTATCCAGTGCGGATGTGTGAAGCACAGTTAACACCTGTGTGAAGAAGCCTTCACACTTGTGTGTAGAGACCGCCCGGCCTTCTGATAACAAGCCCCTGTAATTCCAACTCAAGAAGCCTTGTGTTTATCAGTGCAGCATCTTTATGAAGAGCAAGTGAAAGCTGCTCGGGCGTGGATTGTTTCTTTGCCAGAAAGGCAAGAATCGGGTCTGAAATTGTTGAAACAGCTACTGAAACAGAATTGAGACCAAGTTCTTTTATCAGCTCTTCCGGCGACAGAACTACACCAGCTCCGTCTCGCAGGAGCCTGTTTGACCCCCGGGTGGAAGACCTGTCTGTGTCTCCCGGAACAGCAAAGACATCCCTGCCCTGATCAAGAGCTGTACCCACTGTTATCATTGTGCCGCTTCTCTCGCCTGCCTCAACAACCACAACTGCACAGGAAAGACCGCTGATTATCCTGTTTCGCTCGGGGAATGTGTATTTAGCAGGCTTGACTCCTGGTGGATATTCTGAGATCAGACATCCATCCGCTGCCACTCTTTCAGCAAGGGAGCTGTGCTCGGGCGGGTACATTATATCAAGACCCCCACCCATGACAGCAGCAGTTGGTGAACCACCGTCAAGCGCACCCCTGTGAGCCTCGCCATCAATTCCCCGTGCCAGACCGCTTACAACACAAATACCTGCACGGCTCAGTTCCATGGAAAGCCTTCGTGCCGTTTTTCTACCGTACAGAGAACACCTTCTGGACCCGATTACTGCCACCGTGAAAGGCAGATCAACAGGTGAGTACTTTCCCCGGTAAAACAGAATAGCCGGCGGGTCTGGAATATCCGTCAGCTGTTCCGGGTAATCATCACCGCCGAAGTACACTGCTTTAATCTTCAGTTTCTCGCAGATGGCAAGAGATTTGCTGACATCAAGATGTGGCGATAACTCTGCAATCTTTTCAGGTGTGTCAGCAGAGAGAAGTCTGCGCAGTTCACCCCTTGAGGGATGACCCAGAAGCGCAAGCTTTAAGAGGGATCTGAATCTTTTCGTCTCTCGCTGAGGATCAGCTTCCCAAGTCTTCTCAGAAATTCCTGAACCCCCTTTCCTGTCGCAGAGCTAAGCGGCATTGTGCCCCCTGGAAGCGTGGCTAGAAGAAGTTTCTCCTCGGATTCCGTTATTGTGTCGCACTTGGAGAGAACTGCTATTGCGCTGATGCTTTTTAGATCAGTGCCGTATTCCAGCAGTTCATTCCGCAATGTAGCGAGCTGCTCACTTGGAGTAACCTCCATATCGGGGGAAAGTACAAACACCAGTATTCTGTTTCGTTCAGCGTGGCGAAGAAATCGAAGCCCCAGCCCCACTCCCTTGCTGGCACCCTCAATAAGACCGGGCAGATCAGCTACAACATAACTGAATCCGTCAGTGAACTTTACAACACCCAGAGACGGGCTGAGAGTTGTAAAAGGGTACCCGGCAACCTTTGGCCTGGCTGCACTGATTCTGGAAACAAGAGTGGACTTGCCTGCATTGGGAAACCCCACGAGGCCGGCGTCGGCCATGAGCTTCAACTCAAAACGAAGCTTAAACTCCTCCCCCGGTTTACCCTTCGTGCATATACGGGGTGTTCGTCTCTCCGGAGTAGCGAAATTGGCGTTTCCAAGCCCGTTTTCACCGCCTCTGGCGATGAGCATCCTTTGTCCGGGCTCTGTCATATCTGCAAACAAAGCACCTGTATTGAAATTGTAAACCTCTGTGCCCGGGGGAATGTAAAGAACAATATCTTTTCCCCTGGCTCCAGTCATGTCATTCTTTCCGCCGGGGACACCCTTCTCTGCACGGAAGATGGAACCGTTGGTAAAATCAACAAGTGTGGTCAGCTTCCGGTTGACTTCCAGCCACACATGCCCACCCCTGCCTCCGTCTCCACCGCTGGGGCCTCCTTTAGGAACGTAAGCCTCTCTTCGGAAAGCCACAATACCGTCACCGCCTTTTCCGGCTCTAACGGTAACGACAACCCTGTCAAGAAATCTTCCTTCCACTGAAATACCTTTCTATTCAGGAAGGGACGCCTGGAAAGCGCCCCCCTGTCTGTGTATATCTTTACCGCGCGGCAGGTCACTGTGAATAGCGGTTTACCCTGTCAATCTTTTCCTCGCAGAGACTGATAGCATTCCGTGCTGCTGCGACCATGTTCTGTGCCTGGTTTGATCTGTATCCCGTCACCTGATTGAGGAATGAAATGGCGGAATTGAGTTCGTTTACTGCACTCTCCCATGTGGCAATATTGGAGAGAACAAGTTCACTTATTCTGGCTTTTGAGCTTCCGCTCTGATAGTAAAATGCACCCACCATATAGTTTGCCACAGGATCTCCTGGATACGCATTGTGAAGCCTGTTGAAAACAGTCTGCATGGAACTGCGCTGTCCGCTGTCTCTGTAAACGGTAGCCAGCATCAGGTAGGCCTGTCTGCTTCCGCTGGAGGCTATGATTCCATTCAGTCTTTCAACCGCACTGGAGGTTCTTCCTGCTCTGGCCTCGTACTGAGCAACAAAAAGAGCCAGATCAGTGTCATCCGGTGTTGCTTCCAGCACAATTATTGCGTTATCAGCAGCAGAACCGTAGTTTCCAATTTCTGAATACGCTGATGCAAGTTTAAGACGAAGATTGGTGTAATCCGGGCGCACATCAAGAATGGCCTCAATGTGAGGAATAGCCTCTGTGTAATTGCCCATTTCCGCATAGAGCAGACCAAGTGCGTACATAGCCTGAAGATTGTCTGGATTGGCGGCCAGCGCAGACTCGAAGCTTGCGATGGCTTCATCAGTCATACCAAGAGCTGTATATGCACTGGCAAGCCCGGAGTAAGCTGCCGTGTTATCGGGATCAGCTTCAATGGCCTGATCGAAGTAATCTTTGGCTGTCTCGTAGTTTTCGTTCTTGAGGGCTACTTTTCCCAGACCGCTCATAGCGGATGAATTTGAGGGATCAATGCTGAGAACCATGTTGTACATGTCTTCAGCTCTTGCAACTGAATCAACATCGCTCTTCAGGTATACGGCTGCAAGCTCGTTCATAGCTTCAACATGCTCAGGATCAACATCGAGAACCTGAAGATATGAAGTAATTGCCCCATCCCATGAGCTGTTGGCTCTGTGATATCGGGCTATGTTCAATGACTCATCTGCTCTTGCTCCAACCTGACTGTTTATCTCGGAAACGATGGTCTCGGCAAGTTCTCTAACCGGATCGGTGTTCTTCTGAACCATGGACGGAGCGGGGGAAATTGTATTGGCGCTTGAAACGACAACAATATTCCAGAGAACCTGATACTTGTCTCCACCACCGGGAACCACGAATCCGAATACAATCAGGTCAGCACCCATTCCTTCTCCGGCCTCGATAATCATCTCGGGTGGAACGCCATACTGGAACTGATCAGGATTAAATCCGATGTCCTCAAATGCATCATCAAGATCGTTCTCGCTGATAAGAGCAAAATCTTCGCTTGAATCAAGATTGTCCATAAGGAAATCACTGAGTTTTCCGCTGATCCAACGGGAGTCGTCGTCGCTGTATCCGAAGGGAATTATGCCAACCGCTGTTGCATCGTCAGAGCCTCCCGCAAGCGCAGTGGAGCAGGCCAGCATAAGCAGGGTTGAAAGCAACACAGTTATTTTTTTCAATTCTTTCTCCTCTCAGGGGAATTACATTCTATCTCACTGTTGAGCTGCGGAATATGTTCACCCCGTTCAATTTCTGCAAGCCAGAGGAAATTCCTCTTCGCAGTTTCGTTACCTCTGACACTGTAGAGACTTGTGGATTCCAGTGTGCATTCGTCTATGTTAATCAACTGAAATTGTTCACCGCTCGCACGCCTGGCTCTGCGAAGAGCACTTCCCCTGAGGTCAAGCCTGCAATCGGGGTGTTCTTCCCCTCCTGCAGGATCTCCCCGGAATACCGCCTCTCGAACTTTTTCTCCCACGGTGTAACATTCACCACAGATACACGGGCCAATTATGAGCCACCTCAGCGGCTGATCAACTGCTGCTATAAGATTTTCTACAATTCCACCGGCAAGTCCACGCCAGCCGGCATGGGCTGCCCCGATGCAGTCATCCCACAATGCGAATACAGGTAGGCAATCCGCCACCCTGAGAGCGGGTATTCCATACCCCCGACTCATGATCATTCCATCTGCACTTTCACCCCCGGCGGGATCAATTACTATTCGATTGCCGTGAACCTGATTCAGAAAGATGGCTTTCTCAGGAATCACATCCGGTTTCCCGTCAATTCCACTGAGTCCAAGGCACAGATCAGTTCCTGGAATGATTACCATCATGTCCTCCCATTCTTCCTTGATACCTCAGGAGCGATTGGCTTGTTCCACAGAAGTCCGTCCTAAAAAGCTCATGGCACCCTGAAGGTTTTCTCTTCTGAAAGGGGGCATCGAAGCCAGTAGTATTTTTGCATAACCGGATGTTCTCATCCGTCTGTCAAGTATGAAAACTGCGCCGGTGTCCGAACCTGAACGGATAAGCCTGCCCACTCCCTGTTTCAGCCTGATGGCAGCTTCAGGAAGCATAAGGCGGAAAAAACTGCTTTCCCCCTTCTCTTCCAGTGCTGTCATCCTTGCCCTGGTCAAAGGATGGCCGGGACTGGGAAAAGGTATTCTGTCAATAATCAACGAATGAAGAAGCTCGCCCGGCAGGTCTACGCCTTCCCAGAAACTGGCAGTACCCAGGATCACAGCCCCCGGGTCTTCCCTGAATCTCTCCAGAATGGCAGAGCGGTTCATCTTTCCCTGCACCAGCAGAGAAACCCCTTCAAGCGGATTCTTTTCCGCAGCCTTACAGCAGAGCTCCATGTTTCGATAGCTGGTAAAAAGGATCATGGTTCGTCCTTGAAGGATAGCTGCAGTTTCACTGGCAATCCGCCAGGCATATTCAGCTATCAGAACGTGATCATTCTGCCCCGGCAGATCATCTGGAAGAACAAGTACAGACTGCTCTGCGTAGTTAAAAGGGCTGGGAAAAATCCGTCTCTCCGCTTCCACCGGCACTCCCAGCCTTGAATCCGAATGTGAAAATGAATTCCCGGCTGCAAGAGTGGCACTTGTAAGAAGAACCGATGGAAAACTGCTGTAAAGTGTATCGCGAAGCAGTGAACCCGGGTGAACAGGAACACAGCGCAGTACAGGATGTTTTCTATTTTTTTCGGTGTAACAGCACCAGTTTGCTGAGTCCACTCCGGTAAGAGAAAGAACGGATCGCTCAAGATTCTGAAGTGTCTGGGATGCTCCTGAAAGGTCTTCTTCACTGCTTATCTCTTTGCGAAAGGATGAAGCGGCATCCGCGATGATCTGAAGACTGGGCAGAATGTCATTCAGCTCTACTTCTCCGTCTTTTCCCGCAAACACAGAGAGATCGGAAATCTGAGCAGCGATAAGGCGGGTCTTGTCCAGAAGAATGGTCTTCTTTTCCGGAGTCCGACCACTGAGAATTACAGAATCAAACACACTGTTCAGCATTGGTTCCGAAAGGGAATAGCCCAGGCTGGATGAGGCAGCCTTATCAAGACTGTGGGCCTCATCAACAACAAGAAACCATGCATCCGGAATCAAGTCACCGGAATCGAGACCGCACAGAAGAAGGTGATGATTAACCACAAGGATACGAGCCTTCCTCGCTTTGTTTCTGGCGATGTAGTAGTGGCAGTGGTGCATTTCGGAACACTTGCTGCCCAGGCAATCCAGACCGTCACCGGCAACCTTCCTTTTCCTGTCGCCGCCAAGCTTGATATCAGACAACGAAAGATCTCCATTGCCCTCTTCCACCCATTCTTTTAACTCGGGAGCTACCGCACTACCCCACTGAAACCATTTCCTGAGACAGAGGTAATTTGATCTGCCCTTGAGAACTGCAGCATCAACAGTTTCTCCAAGAATCCTTCCTACCATGGGGATATCCTTGCTGATGAGCTGATCCTGAAGTGTGAGGGTGGCAGTTGAGATTACACACGCCTGACCGGAAAGAACCGCAGGAATGAGGTATGCAAAACTTTTCCCGACACCGGTTCCAGCTTCAAGAACAGATATTCCTTCCAGCTCAACAAGATCTGCCACGGAAGAAGCCATATCAACCTGTTCACGACGAACTGTGTACTTGGGAATAACAGATGCTGCGCTGCCGTCTGTGAATACAGCCAGAACCCTCTCGGAAAGACTCAATTTATTCTCCTTGCTGCTGGCTTTATGTCCTTGATAACAAGCTGTACAGCATCTCCACCACGCCAGGAATCCGCAGAAAGGGTAAATGCAATATCAAGCATGCGATTCAGTTCGGATGTTCTGTGCCCCAGGCCGAAACCAATCCCGCGAAGAATATTTTCACCGTGCTGGAAAGATACCTGAAGATGCTTTCCTTCCTGACCAACCGATCTGAAGGTAACCGGATAAACACCCCTGACAATCCAGACCGGTTCAGGATTACCTTCACCGAAAGGACCCAGCTCCTCGAGGGCATGAAGAACAGAGCTGCAGCAATTCTCGGGATCAAGCCCGCCGTCAATGTACAGAACCGGGCCGGATACCTCCCGGTAGAGAGACTTTGCAATGGACTCTACAAATGTTTTGAATTCCCCGTACATTCTCTTTTCAATTGAAAGCCCCGCAGCCTGATCATGTCCTCCGAATCTGAGAAGAAAACCCTCCTCGGTGGCTCTGGAAAGAATTGGATAAACAGGCATACCCTGAACTCCTCTGGCGCTTCCACGACCGCTGTCCGCGTCCCAGGCAATAAGAATAACCGGCCTGTTCAGCTGCCGGGCGAGCCTTGAAGCAGAAATACCTATGACCCCGGGATGCCAGAGATCCGAAGCAGCAACTGCAACATGAGCATCGGTCTTTCCCAGCAATTCACCGGCCTGTGTAAATACTGTGGAATCAAGACTTCTTCTCTTTTTATTAACTCTCTCAAGGGATGAGGCCATTTCCTCAGCAAGTCTCGGGTCAGTTTCCAGAAGCAGATTCACAGCCTCGTCTGCGTGTGTTATCCTGCCGGAAGAGTTAATTATCGGCCCCAGGCCGAAACCTATATCCCTTGCGGTAAGCTCAGAGTGTTTCACTCCGGAAGCTCTCATGAGAGCCTTGATACCCGGTGACGGGTTTGACCTTAGAACACAAAGACCGCGTTTAACCAGAATCCTGTTGTCGCCGGTCAGACTGACCATGTCACAAACCGTTCCAATTGAAACCAGATCCGGCTCCAGTTCCGGAATGTCTCCCATGCCCATTCTCGCAACCAGTCCTCGAAGTACGAAGTGAATTACTCCGGCTCCGGAAAGGTGTCTCCATGGGGCATTGTTTTCCAGGGAAAGCTCAGGGTCAACCAGAACATCAGCCTCTGGAAGAATTCCCGAAGGTTTATGGTGATCTGTAATCACAACCTTCAAACCGGCTTTCCTGAGGGTGGCAACTTCTTCCGTTGCAGTTATCCCGCAATCCACTGTAATCAAGACCCCGGCACCACTCTCAATGCACTTCCTCACCACAGTCTCTCCAAGGCCATATCCCTCTTTGAAGCGACATGGCACATGGAATTGAGCTTTCCCGCCAAGGGATCTGATTACACGAATTGCTGTAGCGGTGGCGGTTATACCATCGGCATCAAAATCACCCTGAACAAGAATCAGTTCATTATTCCTGATGGCCTTCTCGAGAATGAGGGAAGCCTTGTCAGCACCCGGCAGAGCAGCCCATGGGGAAAGCTCACTGTAATCTGAATGAATAAAGGCAGATCCGAAACCTCGTCTCCGCACCACAGATTCCACAGGATCAGGAAACCCCAGAGGTTCACTGTATGAGTTTTCTTCTTTGCGTACTTCGGGTCTTGGTAACCATTTGTATTTCAATTCACTCCCTGGCTGTCAAAGGTATCCGGTCGGGCTGTAAGCCGGGTCCTGTCCTGTTAAAAACAGTGACGGCCATCCATCTTGGGTGCCCGTTACCGAACACCTCCAGCGGCCAACCCGAAGAGCGGGAGAGACGGGCCGCCTCCCAGCCCCCGAGGGGGCTGCTCTTCCTATTCGGCCTTGCACCGGACGGGGTTTGCCTGCTTTTCACCCTTGAAACCGGAAAACCGGATCAGGTATCGTTTCTGTGGCACTGTCCCTGCATTACTGCACCAGGGATTTCCCCTGCGTCCTACCCTGTGGAGCCCGGACTTTCCTCGGAACCCTCAGAAGGCCAACCTTCTGCGGAATCCCGCGACCGCCCGCCCGGCCGGATACTCTTTCTGACTATTTAAAAAGAACTGTCAGAAGTCCATACTACATAACTGCCGCAAAGGGGGCAGGTGTAAGTTATGCCTGCCTTGATCTCGCCGGCTCTCTGAGGTGGTATTTTGGTTAGACAACCTCCGCAGGAACCATGTCTTATTCCCGTTATGACTTCCCGGTGTCCGGTACTTCTGGACTTCTCATATATTTTCAAGTGCTTGTGGTCTACCTTTTCTGCAATTTCAAACCGGCTAACCTCGAGAGCAGCAAGGCTGCTTTCAAGATCGCGGAGTTTCTCTCTGAGACTTTCTTCTCGAATAGCAGATCTTTTCACAGCACGATCACGCTCTTTCAACGCTCTTTCAAGAACCTGAGAAGCATCATCTTCCTCGTACATGGCTTCCAGGATCGTGTTGTCAATCAGGTCATTCATTTTTTCGGCATGGGTAATCTGCTTGAGCATAGCTGTGTATTCCAGATTGGATTTCAATGAAAGAAGCCTGCTCTTGTAGTCGGCAATCCTTGCGACATTATCGGCGCGATCACCTGTGAGCTTCTTCTGCTTGTCTCTTATGCTATCCAGATTGCCTCTGAACAAGCTGAATCTCGCCTCGTGTCCATCTATATCCTTTCTGTGTATCTTCATCTCCTGTGGAATTGACTCCAGGTCAGATTTCAATCTGTCAATATCCCGGTCGCAGTCCTGAAGATCAAGAAGTCGTGCGATGAATTCTTCCATGGTACAACCATCCAATCTCTATGGATATAGAAAAACGGACACCTCGGGTGTCCGCTGTTGTGGTGGGCGGGACAGGGATCGAACCTGCGACCCCAAACGTGTGAAGCTTGTGCTCTACCAACTGAGCTACCCGCCCTTCAAGTAAAAGCTAAATGGTGGGCCCACCTGGACTCGAACCAGGGACCGACCGGTTATGAGCCGGTGGCTCTAGCCAACTGAGCTATGGGCCCATTGAACGCGAAATTTACAGGATTTCGGCCATTTTGTCAAGGTTGCCGAAAGCTCAAACATCAATTACATTCCACCTTACTTCAGTGCCGGAGTGGCGGAATGGCAGACGCGACGGACTCAAAATCCGTTACCTTTCGAGGTGTGAGGGTTCAAGTCCCTCCTCCGGTACCATATCATATTGTAGAAATTCAATTTATCATTACCAGCATCAATTTTCTGATGAAGCAGTCAGCATGAGTTACCACGCCTCCAGCAGCTTCACCCTATTTTGTGTATCGCTTCCAGGACGCTTCTTGAATAATATATCTTGAATCTGTAATAGGCCAACGAAAACAATATGAAGGATATGGCAAGAGCAATTGTAATCACCGTTATTGATTCATTGCCCCATGATCTTGATGTTATTGACTTTAACCCCTCTATCATCTGTCCACTCCGAAATATTGCGATTACAAGCATTATGAATACACACAAAGAGGTATTTCTGGAGAAAATATAATGTGAGAAGTATGCTTCAATCTGATCAATTTGAGATTTTTCGCCCCTTCTGAACGCAATACTTCTTGCTGCCTGGAAAAGGTGATTGGCTTTCGCATTCTTTTTATTCTTCTTATTCTTTTTCTTGCAGTTCTTCTTCCTCCTGCAGTTCTTCTCCCTATGCTCTTCATATTCATACTGACACTCTGGCTCCTGAGTCTCATCGCTAAAATAACTGGCTGTTTCTCTCGGGCAATCCGAGTGTTTTTGGGCAATGTCACTCAAACTTTTTTTAATTGTTTCGTAATGCGGAAGTTTAATGCCGAATGACTCACCATGATAAAGCAAAGATCTTGATGGTTGCCTGATAAATGTTATTTTATACAGTACTGATTCCACCACATCGGCCACCAAATCAAGCAGCGCGCCAATAATAAATGCAGTGCAAAGCAATTGAAAGGGCATTACCAGATTAACGCCATTTACTGCAGCAAAGACCGATTGGTAATCGATGTTGAGTAGAGTAAGGAGCAGAGCCAGCAGTAGACTTCCAGGAATTATTTGCAGAAGGTAGCTTCTATTACTGAATCCCATGACTCAAATCCTTCCTTATTCAACTTACAAAACGCATTGATGAAGCATACAGTATCGTTTATCAACAATGCGTGGCGTCAAGCACATATTAATATCGCATTTATGGAACTTGCGATGGACGATTGCCCGACATGAGAATGACATCTGCGTTCTCTTCGCGTAACTCAGCCACTTACCTCAGAAACGGCAGAGGCCAGAAGGTTAATGCTTAAAGGAGGAGAAACTTTCACTATTTTCATGTTCCCTGTGTAATCTAAACTTTTACCCGTAACCAGTACAAGTCTGATTCCAGCGTTGTCCAGTTCGCCTATCAGGGAAAGAAGATCAGGATCATCTGTAAATTCTTCGCAAACTACAAAATGGAATCTTCCCGGGTTTTCGTCGAAAATTATCTGGGCACTTGCCGGTGATTCCATTTCGGTTACACGGAAACCAATCATCTCCAGCATTCCTTTTCCTGAATTTCTTGCAGATGCGCTGGAAGCAATGTACAGAACTGTTCTTTTCATTCCTGAACTCAACTGAGTTGTAATTGCCCTGATTGTTTTTCTTTCTTCATTCTCCGGAGGAAAAACCATAAGAATCTGGCCACAGGGATCTGCATACATCTTGAGTGGTCTGCAGTTCTTCATCGCAAGCTTCTTCTCGCCACCGTTCCGGGAGAGAATGATTGCGTTCTCAACAACTCTTGCAGCATTTACAGGCGAAAACACATCGGACATTGATGCCTCTGAGAGAACTTTATCGGCTACTCCGGAAGGAAGCTCACCCCCGAATTCCACAATTTGAAGATCTCTTTCAAGTGCTCCACCTGTAATACGAGCGAAAATGTAGGCAGTATTTGTCGCTGCAAGTGCCCTCTTGAACAGGTCAAAACTGACCTCAGCGGCTCGACTTCCCCCGATAAGGGTAGAATCAATCAGTAAAATAACATCAGCCTTCCGACCACTTAATCGCACTCTCCGTTGAAGCAGCAGAACTGGAACGGAAACTCCGCTGGAATCTTTGATATGTCCCTGGGCCGGATTCCCTGGAGATGTGATTGCAGAGTCACTGTTCACGTCCATTAAAAGACCCACTGATTTCAAGGTCTTACCGATCAGTCTGAATCTTTGCACACCCAGAAGATCCAGAGCGTAGTCGTTTAGTTCAAGAACAATGCCCTCATCAGAATCAATGACAATCAGTGCACATGGAAGGTTCCTCAGAATTACATTCTGACCCTCGACATCCGGTAGAAAAGCAGAAAGCTGGGGCTCATCAGAAATTCGCAATTGTGCCAGTAATTCCCGTACAGTTTCACTCATTAATCACCTTTCAAAAAGACAACGACTGACTAATTGTCTTTCCATTTTTCATCCGCGTCAAGTCCCTTGAAGCGAGAGAGCGGACAGTAAGAGCAGCCGAAGCGGCCACAGCCCTTCTATCACCCCTCAGAAAAGACTTAAGCAGGCTTCCAGGGGACACACCTCCCTTGCGTGCGACCCAACCAAGAAACGCAGTGAGAGCCGATGTACCAATCTGCTGCCCTGAATCTATCCTGCTTGCCACTCTGGCAATGCATGACATGTCAGCGGCAAGCCCCCGGCTGTCCAGCAGAATCACAAGCCTTCGGAACAAGTCACCGGAGAAACTGCCCAGACAGTTCCTGAGTTCCGCAGTTGTAGAATGGCTGAAATCCAGAGAAAAGCCTTCGAGAAATCTCAGGGCTCCGGTAACTACCGAATCATCATCTGAAAGGGATCCGGTTGCTATAATTTCAAGCCTTCTTAAATTATCATCACTCATGGCAGACAGGTTGAGAACCCCCGGGATTGTATCATTTCGTCCGATAACTTCTTCCGCGGCAGCATCGGTTCCAACAGAGCAGAGAGCCTTGTAAGCCCCGTCCTTTGGAAAGTACCCGGCAGTTCTGCAAAGCTCCGACAGGAATTCTGCTTCTTCCGCAGGGCTCAGCATTGCAATACCGTCCAGGGCTGCTTTTCTCTCCTGAGAGGTGTTGATTCTTACACCGGAAGCCTTACCCGTAGCTCTGAGCCTTAGAAAATGAAGACCATCATGCCAGCCTGCATATCCAATTCCCCGGAGAACTGATCTTCTGACCCATGTGGATTTATCGTCAAGCATTGGCGCAATCAGCGGGCCGGATTCTCTACCCATGGAAATCACAAGACCCTCAACAGATCTGGTGCGAACATGTGGATTGGAATCTCTGAGAGCACTCATAAGAAGCTCTGTACACTGGACATTGCCAATGTACCCCAGAGCAAGTGCTGCACTTTTTCTGAGGCTCCAGCTGCACCGCCCTTTGAGTATTTCTGCAAGAACCGCCACTGCTCCCTCTTCCCGGAGAACGCCGCATGCTTCAATAAGCGCTTTTGTGTTCTCTACCGGGTACCCGAGTTCAATGGCCTGCCTTAAAACGGGAAAAACAGGTTCTGCAATCTGTTCACCCTTAAGAAGTTTCTTAGTCCGGCCGGCTTTTTTCGCAAGTGATTCCACGGTAATATTTTTTTCATCTGAATCGGTAAATACCACTGCAATATCCAGTAGGGGAAGGAATTTGTAACTGCCTTCTCTGTCAAAGGTCTCAATTCCACCCAATTCCCGATCTCTTGAAGTGTAAAATCCAGGCACGATGCTCCTGAATCTCTGGCGGGCGTTCTCGACACCGGTTGCAAAGCTCCTGCCCTTTCCAACACATATAAAATCATCCCCCCCGATGTGTCCGACAAAGTAATCCGGAATGGATTCCTCCAGTATCTGGCCCAGCCTTCGGATCACTGAATCACCCAGAGCAAATCCATAGTAATCATTGAAGGGTTTGAAATCTACAATGTCCACATAAGCTGCGGTGCCCCCCTCGCGGATCACCAGCTTCCTGAGATTCATCTCAATGGATGAGTTGCCGGGCAGACCTGTAAGAGGGTTTCGATCATCCATCACTCTGCTCCGGCAGGTATGAGATGAGTAAGTATCATTTCTGCTGTGATCAGGCTCACAGGCTGGCTGTTATCATCCAGAAGAACTGCTGCCCCTGCACCGGATCGCCAGAGTTCCGAAAGCACCTTCAATGGCGCCGTTCGTTCGTCAAAATATGGCAACCCTACTGATATTCTTGTAATTGAGCCCTCTCCATTCCATCTAACAAGAGAAGAGCTTTTCACTGCGCCCACAAGAGTAACGCCCACTTTTTCCCAGACAAGAACCAGGTTTTCTCCTGAATTCAGAAGCACTTCAACAGCCTGCCTTTTTTCAACTCCTGAATCGACTCCCGGAAAATCAGTCAGTTCTCTTGAATATGTGCTTATCGAAGCTTCAGCCATACTTAAAACGCAAGATGCAAGCCTGCCCCTCCTGCCTCCGGAAGAGCGCAGAAGACCCCGCACCTCCGCTCTGCTTTCAAAGAACCTCCCACTGGAGCCTGGGCCGGCAACCAGGCTGGAAATGCCGGAGGCTGCTGCAATCAACGGATACATCATCATTCGAAACAGGTAGAGGATTGGAGCTGCAGCAACAGACAATCTGTTGCTTCTGAACAGTGCCAGCTGTTTGGGTGTGATTTCGGAAAACAGAAGAAGAAACAGTGCAGTCCCGAAGGCGAACAGCACCTCCCAGCTGCCTCCCATTTCAGCACCCCAGCTGTGACTGATACTTGAGGTAAGAACAACTCCCACATTTGTACCCACAAGAGTAGTTGCAAGGTAGCGGGAAGGTTTCTCTAAAAACCAGAGAGCTCTAACACCTTTTCTGCCCCTGGCGGCAACCTGAATCTTACCTGCTGCAGAAAATGCGGTTTCTGATCCACTGCAGAATGCTGAGAGTGCACATGCCCCGACGAAGACAAGAAAACTGATCATGACTTCTCTGTCCTCTCCACAAAGATTCTTTCCATTGAATTTACATGAACTCTGATTATCCGGAATGTAAACCCGGAGTACTCTATTACTTCACCCTCACGGGGAAGTCTGCCTGTGACTTCCTGAAGCAAACCTCCACATGACTCGGCATATCTGGCTGAAAGATTCTCCGAATTAAAAAGAGCAGCCAGTGTATCCACAGAAAGACCAGCTGGAATAAGAAAACCGCGACCGCTGCGATCTACCCCTTCCGGTAGCGTCACACCGGCAGAACCGGCAAAAACAGCTCTTTCAAGTATGTCGGCCACTGAGATGATTCCAGTCCAGTCGCCATACTCGTCAACAACCGCTCCCATCCGGCAACCGGATGCACGCAGATCCGAGAGCACTCTGCTCAATCGTGCAGACTCCGGGAAAAAAGGAACCCTGCGAATTATGAACTTATCCACACCAAGAAGATCTCTCACATCAACAACGCCGGTCATCAGCCCGGTGGATGAATCAATGTATGGATAGGCTGTCTGGGAACTCTTTTCCGCCTTCTCTTTTATCTTATCAAGACTCCAGTCTGACATGAAAGAAAGAACCTTCTCGCGGGGAACCATTGCAGACACACAATGTCTTTCATCCAGTTCGAGAATGGCAACTGCTGTGGCGGCCTCATCGCCCAGAATTCCCTCGTTCCGGGCCATTTCCATAAGAATGTACAGCTCTGCCGCCATATAGCTGTCAGCTCCTTCTCTGCCGGGAACAAGCCTGTCGGCAAGATCCGCAGGGTACGTCAGAAGCTTTGCAGCAGGAGACAAAAGCCGCAGCATTAATCCCACGACACGGGATGAGGTTTCTACCCATTCTCTGTTCTTTCTTCTGGCAAGAGTTTTGGGGCTGATCTCACCCAGAACAAGAAGAAGGAAGGTCATAACAAGAACACCGATACCCAATCCGAGTGCTCCGGGAATAAGGTCGGCAGTGATACCGGCGGCAAGGTATGAAGCGGCAACATTCACAAATGTATTGCCGAGGAGGATGGAAGTAAGCAGTCTGCCCGGGTCTGCAAGAAGCTTCAGTGCCCGACGCCCTCTGGCAGTTGCAGACATTCTCTCTTTCTGAAGCTGGCTTAAGCTGAAACAGGCAGTTTCAGTACCGCTGAAGAAGGCGGACATCAGAAAAAGAATCACAAGGGATGCGTATCTCAGCGTCTTACCCCTGCAGTTTCCTCCACCTCTTCCGGGCCGTCCATGTGAAAGTCATGCAGCCAGGTCTTGTCGAAATAGGTTCTGCTTGAGTAAATAGGCTCAATATTGATGGAAAGAGTGTATTCACCCGCATAGACGTTCTGACCCTGCAATCTTGTACCATCCCACTCGAAATTGAAATATCCGGGAGATCTTCTTCCCGAATAGAGGTTTCTTGCAACAGATCCGTCTGCGTGGTTGACATTAACAATCATTGTTGCTCTCTCTGTGAGCCTTCCTGAAACCGTGCACCCATTTCCATCGCTTGAGAAACTGAGATTGCGTATATCTGTTCCCAGCCAGAAGTACCGGGCTCCTGAGCTTTCAGCAACAAAAATCTGACCGAACCTGTCCCAGATTGCAAGACCTGTGGGATTCAAAAATCTGTCATCTGCGTCACCGTATCCCTGACCCCAGCTGTCAAGGTAGTTAAGTTGCGGATCAAACTTGTGTATCCGGCAACCTATGGAGTCTGTGACCCAGACATTCCCGTGGTAATCCATCTCAACAAAATTAAAGAAACTGCCGCCGCACCGGGAAAGATCCGCAGTTGCAGTAACAGCTCCATCAACAAATTTTGTAAGAACTGTACCATCGTCGGTAATGACCACCTGACATGCAGAATGTCCACTGCTGTGTTCACCGTAGCCGGTGGCAGCAACACCTCTGGGTGAATTCACAGATACAACCACCGGATTCGGATCAGTTGCAGAGGTATACCGGGAGAGGGTTCCTGCAGCTCTGTCTGTAACCCAGATGTATTGACCATCCAGAGCAACATCCCATGGCTCTGAAAAACCTTCAATGAAAGTATCAGGTGAAATCCGCTGCCCGGATCTTTTCAAAACTGCAACCCTGTGATTTCCAGTATCGGCCACATACACAATTCCTGATTCGGTAGCTGCGATGCCGTGGGGGGAAGAAAGCTCATCAGGTCCACTTCCCTCTCCTCCGTAGAATCCCAGAGCGTACATGGATGCGTTGTATATGATATGCCCCGAACCGCTGTTCACACCGTAAACCGCCAGCTCGTCGTCATCGCCCGGATCAGAAGTGTCCCAGGCAAGGGGAAGTACTGCGGCAAGCCCCTGCGGATCATCAAACTGCAGCATACCGCCCAGCAGCATACTGAGCTGATCCTGACCGGCCCGATAGATTCCCATGCAGTGCCCGTACGGCGGGTAAACCATGGTTGTGTTTTCATCGTGATCGGTTGTAAAACCACCAATGATCATAGCGATCAGAAAGAAATTCATCATCTTATCCTTTCATATATCCATGCGGAACGCTGCACTTTTTTGGCATACATCCTTGTTTCCCTGTAGGTGATCTGCTCAATATAAAGTTCCTGGTCACGGCAATCAAATCCATGCATATCCACCCACCGTGAAGCATTACCGGGGCCGGCGTTGTAGGCTGCCAGGAAAAGAGCGGGATGATCGTATCTTCTGGCCTGGGAGTTGATGTAGAGGCTGCCATAGAGAACGGAATGCTCCGGGTGGAAAAACTCTTCGGAAGACAACCTGGGAAGACCATTCCATCTGGCAACATCTCCGGCGGTACCGGGCATGAGCTGTATGAGTCCTGCAGCCCCTGCACTGGAGATAACAAACCTGTTGAAATAGCTTTCTTCCCGCATGATTCCTTCCACGTATGAAGCATCCAGTGTCATTGTATCCGTTACTGCGTTCACCAGTTCCAGATAGGGTGCCGGGAAATACCATCCCAGCAGGCTGTCAGGAAGAATACCCCGATGTGTATCTCTGTATTCCGTGTCAATTGATCTCATTGCTGCAATGGCTCGACCATGCTCTCCCAGTATCCCCAGTGCCACAGCGCAGATACCAGGATCACCCACCCTGCCTGCAAAAAGCACTTCCACTGCGGCTGTTCCGTAACCGAGACTGAACAGTTCCGCTGCCATAGAGAGTATTCGGTCGTCTCTGATTACCGGGCTGACTACAGAAAGATGCAGGTCATCCTGCATCCCAAGCCTCTCTGCAGCAAGCATTCCGTAAAACTCCCAGGGATGATTCCGGGCTACCGACTGCAACAACTCGATCCGGGAACCCCCATTGCCCTGTCTTTCTGCGTATCTGGCCCGCCAGAACAACATTTCGTCAGCCCAGTGGCTGTATGGGAACTGCACACAACCGGCCTGCCACAGAGAATCTCCCACAGAGCCTCTTCCGCTCATGTAAAGGCAGAATCCGCCCCGCCAGTGTCCTCTGGCATCTCCGTCCCAGGCTCCAGCCGCCCGGAGGCTTGCCAGATATGCATCACCGGCTTCCGCCCAGTTCTGTTCGCTGTCGAAGTACTTACCGGCAAGATAGGAGGCCTCCCGTGCAGTGGAGTGAAATGGGAATTCCTGGGCAAACCTGTAATAAGCTCTGTAAGCCGATGTATTCTGCCGTCTTGCACGCAAAGATCTTGCATTGAATAACGCTGCTCTGGCCCTGAGTTCGACAGGGGCATCAGAAGAAATTGAAGCGCAGAGAGCCTGAAGCTCCGTGTATCTGCTGGCACTGCGCAACTGAGCCATTTGAATTCCTGAAGAAAATGAAGAATCATTCCGGGAATCAGCAACAGTGGCTGCAAGATGACCGTATCCACAGGCGAAAAGGACATCTGCAACTTCCCAGTCAACCATATCGGGCCACCTGGATGCAATTACCATGACAGCAGTGTTCTCCGCAGAGCTTCCAATAAGCCCGTGCCAGTATGAATAGTCTCCCGTGCCCTGAAATTTAGCCCTGAGAGCCTGAAGTCTTACGGTTGAATCGCTGTTGCCTGACGGGTCAAAACTCTTCAATGCATCGGGCCACCAGCTGCCGGAAGCGCTGTAAGCTGCTTCAAGTTCCGCAAGTACTCTGGGGCCGATTGTTACCGGCAGATAGCGAACATCGGAGGCAGCCAGTTGAAGCTGACCTGCAGAAATACCATCAGGAGCCAGAAGAAGCCTTGCAGCTCTCTCGCCCAGATGGGTCGGGACAGGTGGACTCGATAACGAAGGCATATCCTCCAGATTGTCTCTGTACAACCAGCCCATCAGCAGAACATTTCCCGGGGAAACCAGTTCTGCAGCCTGTTCCTGTTCCCTGCTCAGATCAAGTACAGAAATCTTCCAACCGGTCAGGTCGCCCCAGCCATTGCCCTGAAGACTGTCAAGCGCGGCAATACACCGTGTTGTCATACCCCTGCCATTGTAAGCGCCAACAAGTCTCCAGAGAATATCCATTCTTCCATACTCGGAGGGGTTCATTCTCCTTAAAACCCTTACCGCCTGATCCTGGGCTCCGTTCTGCAGCAGAGAATCCACCTCATAAAAAGGAGATGCGGCGGCAGCAGCAACAGCAGGAACCCCCGGAGATGTGTCATCATTCACAACACGGCAGGCCGCGAGAAGCAGAAATAACAGCACTGCCAGATTTCCAGCGGACAACCCTGGAGAGGAAAAATGAATACTACGGAATTGCCGTGAATTGGGAAGTTCTCGTTTATCAAACATACTCTCAGCCAACACTCCATTCCTGTTCATCGATTATGTCCCTGGCGAATACTGCTTCTATTTCCTCCACTGAAGGAAGCTGGACTGGAGTTCCGCAGGCAATGACTTTGTAATCTTATACCCGGAAACTCCGATAGGTTTGTGGACATTGCTGAAAGCATACTCCACAACCATTCGATCCCGGCTCTGCCTTTCAACTCCGATAGCCAGTTCCTGTATTCCTGTGAGTCATAAATCAGGTCATTTTTCAAACACAACCTCCTGATTGCTCAGGCTAAGCAGCATAGACATTATTTTAATGCCTGAAATGTCTTGCGCCTGTGAACACCATCGCAATGCCGTGTTCATCACATGCGGCAATAACTTCTTCGTCACGGATAGAACCGCCGGGCTGAATAATTGCTTTAACTCCGGCTTCAGCCGCCTTATCAGGACCGTCACGGAAAGGAAAGAATGCATCACTGGCAAGCACAGCCCCCGTGAGATCATTGCCCTCCCGAACTGCCCTGCGCACTGCAAGATCAAGGCTTTCAATTCTGCTTGGCTGGCCGATTCCAACGCCAAGTGTTCCATTGCTGTCGCCTATTACTATGGCGTTACTCTTAACACCCTTGACTACTTTCCAGGCAAGATCAAGAGCAGAAAACTCTTCAGTTGTGGGTTTTCTTTCCGTAACAACTTTACACTCAACAGCGATTTCCACCGAGAGATCCGGTTCCTGCACAAGCAACCCGCCCCATATCGATCTTAGAAGCAGGGCGCTGTCTGCAGCTATCGGCATTCTCAGTATTCTCAGGTTCTTCCTCTTCTGCAATCTGGCAAGAGCATCCTCGTCAAATTCGGGAGCAATAACAATCTCAAGAAAAATACCCTTCAATTCTTTCACCAGATCCATATCCACAGCAGTAGTACATGCCAGAATACCCCCGTAAGGAGACACTCTGTCAGCCCTGAAAGCATTCAAAAAAGCCGCAGCCGCAGTTTGACCGCAACCCACGCCACAGGGGTTTCCATGCTTTGCCAGAACCACACACGGCACGCCGTCTGCAAAATCAGCTGCTATAGAGCATGCTGCAGAGGCGTCGAGGTAGTTGTTGTAGCTCAGCGCCTTGCCGCCAAGCACCTCTGCACTTCCAAAGCCCTCTCTGGGCCATGTAAAATGAACTGCTGCCTTCTGATGGGGATTCTCGCCATACCTGAGCACCGGGGCAATACCCTCTTCAAGCTTGAGAGAAACACGCAGGTCGTAGGCTGATATTATGGAAAAAGTTCTTGACGCCATTCCCCGTCTGAACAACTGATCATCAAGACCATCCTGAATAGTTTTCAGAACAAAAGGAAAAACATCACTGCCCGTGGCACTGATAACATGATGCCAGTTTTTCGCGGCACCTCTGGCCATTGTAGGGCCGCCAATGTCAACAAGCTCTATTGTATCCCTGGAAACAGGATCCATATCTCTGGCTTTGTAAAACGGATAGAAGTCTACTGCCACAAGATCAAAAACAGGTTTGCCTTCAAGAAGTCTCTCCTCGCGAGCCTTTCCGTCGGCCAGAATGGAAGCATGCAGCTCGGGGTGCAGTGTTTTCACCCTGCCGCCCAGAATAGAACTGATACCAGTAAGCTCCTCTGTTCGACGAACGGCAACTCCGGCTTTTTCCATAACATCGGCGGTACCGCCGGATGCCCATATCTCCCAACCCAGAGCAGAAAGCCCAAGAGCAAAATCTTCAAGCCCGTCCTTGTTCCAGGCGCTGACCAGCGCTGTTCTCTTACTGTCTTTCATCAAGCCACCCCCTGGCATGGTAAAACGGGATCGGTTCTCTCTTGTGACCACTTGAGGTATGCAACTGAGCAATCCGCTCTGCTGACGACTCTGATACACTTTCCGGTCCCTGAGTAAAGTATTTCTTTATTTCCCTGTAGGTAACACCCATTTCATCTTCATCGCTCTGATTAATCCACAACCCGGCGGAAGGCACTCTCGCAATCATCCATCCGGGCAGTTCAAGGCAGCTGGCAAGTTCGCCTACTTCATCTTTCCAGAGATCGGCGATAGGCATAAAATCAGCAGCTCCGTCTCCCCATTTGGTCCAGTAACCTGTTTTAGTTTCAGAAAGATTCCCGGTTCCCGCAACAAGCCTGTTCCCCGAGTGAGCGTATTCCATTGTCATTCGAAGCCTGGCTTTTATATTCGCCAGATTCAACACATTGGAGATATCCAGCCCTCCGGCAGATACAAAAGCATGCAGAACCGGTGAAATATCGATTTCCCTTACAGCAATACCGAGATGCAGGGCAGTTCTGTGACCGTCCCGGGTATCCTCTGCTGCACTCTCGCAAGGCATTACAAGACCCAGTACATTCCCGGGCCCGATAGCTCGGGCACACAAGGCTGCAGTAACCCCGGAGTCAACTCCTCCGCTCAGCCCGATAACAACTCCATCCATACCTGCACCGTAAACGCATTCTCTGATCCAGATTGTTATCTGATCTGCAAGTTCGGCATAAATCATTCAGCCTCCTCCGGGGCTTCCGCCGGCAGAAGTGACAGCTTTCTTTCAATCGGATCTGCTGTCTCCACGGAAACAAAGATTCCAGAACCGGGACGCAGATCAGAGGGAACAAAGTGTCTGTATTTTTTCAGTGCAGTTACATGCAGCAGACCTTCAACAGGCACATCAAGCAGCCTTATAAACAGTCCGAAATCAGTTCTGTCACGAACCACGCCTCTGAAGACCTTACCGGTCTCCCTGGAAAGGAAGAGCAGAGCCATAAGCTCAGTTGTTACCCTTTCGGCGGCGGCAGCCCGTCTTTCAAGCTGTGAGCAGGTATCTGCAAGTAAAGACATGGACTCGGAGCGTACCGGGACAATTCCCTCCTCGTAGCATGTAATAGCTTGGTGCACCAGGAGATCAGGATACCTGCGAATAGGACTTGTGAAGTGCATGTAGTTTCGAAGAGCCAAACCAAAATGACCGGAATTCTCTGTGGAATAGACGGCTTTCTGCATAGACCTCAGAACCGCATCCCGAATGATTGGATACAACGGGGTTCCCTCTGCTTCCTTCACTGCTTTTGAAAGAGAGGAAGCTCTGAGAGAAAACTGCCCGGGAACTTTGAATCCGTAAATGGAAAGAGTTCTCCGGAGTTTTTCAGAGGCTTCCGGGGCAGGATCTCCGTGAACTCTGAAAAGCACATCAAGTTCCAGCCACCTGCAGAATTCGGCAACTGCGCTGTTGGCTTCCACCATGAAGTTTTCTATCATTCTGTGGGAGACATCATCAGATACTCTGCTGAAGCCACTCGGGAAGCCGTCTCCACTGAACTCGGTTCTGAACTCGGAAGCTCCGAGATCAACAGCTCCTCTTTTCTCCCGGATCCTGTCAAGTATTCTGTTCAGCGCGGCAAACAGCCTGAAGTTTTCATCAAGTTCTGAATCACCGGAAGATTCACCGGATAGAATGGCAAAGGCTTCTGTGTAGTTGAGTCGCTTTCGAGATCTTATCTGTGAGGAAAAAACACTGAAATCAATCCGTTTTCCGGTGGAATCGTAGCTGATAAGAACTGTCTTTGTAAGTCTGTCCTGATCCGGTTGCAGGGAACAAGCGCTGTTTGACAGTATTTCTGGAATCATGGGTATCACCCTGTCAGGGAGATAAACACTGGTTCCTCTTTTCATGGCTTCGTTGTCTACCAGTGAATTGGGCGGAGCATATGCGGAAACATCTGCTATATGCACACCCAGACGATATCCCCCTTCCGGAAGAGCCTCAATTGATATTGCGTCGTCAAAATCCCTGGCATCCACAGGATCGATGGTCAGTGTATAAAGATCTCTGAGATCCTTTCTTGAGCTGTGCGGCAAGGGGGAAATGCAGACTGCATCAGACTCGCGCTTGACCTCCCCCGGAAAATCATCAGGAAGTTCCATGTCGGTGCAAACAGAATCAATCAGAGCACCGGGAGAATCCGGTGATCCGATGGAAGACAGTGCCCGAACCTTGATTGAACTCCTGCCGTATTCAATGTCACATCCGATAAGATCACCCTGTCTGATGTCATTATCACCGGGATCAAGCGGGATGTTTCCATTGATTTTGGGGTCAAGCGGATCAAGAAACCAGTTTTCACCCCGTTTCCTGGCGATACCGGCAATTCTCTTTCGAAAACGCTTCAGAATATCGATCACCCTGCCGTTGTATCCGCCATTGTGAAGAATGGGTTCCAGAAGCCGGATAATAACAGTATCCCCGTCGAGAGCCCCGGCAGTTTCCCGTTTGTCAATGACTATGCGTATGGAATCCTCTTCCCGGGTAAAAAGAACAGCAGAACCGTCTGAACGCATCCTGACGGCTCCAACCTCCATCCCAAGGGTCTTCAGAGTGGCATATCTTCCTTTGCCTGCATGCCAGATCAGCCCCGCTTCCATCAGTGCTTCTATCGCTCCCGTTTTGTCCTGAACTTCCGGCAATCTGCTGTTTATCGCCTGAATATTCAGCCTTTCACCGGTGGAAGAGAGAAGATGAAGAACAATCCTGGCATTACTGCTTAGCAACAAGAGACACCTCTCCTCCGTGTTCAGTCCAGTTCTCCACCACGAGGGCCAAACCGGCGGATGTCGCCAGACCGCCTGCAGCCGCCAGAATGGAAGAGCTGTTTTCACTTCCAGGCATGTAAAGCGGGCCGGCCCCCTCAGGTTTTGACCACTTTAATCCGAGCCTTCCAGCGGAAGAATATCCGCTGACAGTTCCGCTGCCGCCGAGAGAAACAACCACCCAGGCAGCCATACCGTTAAGTGCAGCCGCAGCACTGGAAGGATGCCCGCAGTTTACTAATGAGGTAAGATCGAACTCATCAATACTTTGTGAATTAACGCTTCTGCCGCATGCAGCTTTCAAAAGAATGAAGCATTTACGAATTACTTTTTCATCAAAAGACGAACAACCATCAGAGGGAATCGCCCCTGCAATGTCACGGAGATAGTCAACAACGGAGCCTGTAGCAGCTCTTGCACCGGCAATTTTAGGGGCAACCTTTTCCATGTCCGGTATAAACATTCCTGCCAGATCAAGGTTTCCCAGCACACCCACCAGAAGATTGTTGGCATTGTGCAGGTAGTAAGGAAGCATCATTCCCAGAAAAGTTCCGTTGTAGAACCCTGGATCATTGGTAACGGCAGCACAATGTATAAGACTCTGAACTACCTTGGCATCGAATCTGCCAGGGCAGTTTACCGCATACATTCCCGGTGAGAGTTCACTGAACTGAACAGGAGGTTCAATCTCCAGAAATGCTGGCTTATCGGTCATGTTGATTCCTTTCGTTCTCTCTGATCTTTCTACGGGCGGCTTTCCACCGCTCAAGATCATCTGATATTCTGACTTCCCGACCGGAGTGTGAAGGCAGATAGAATTCGATTTCCTTCATCCCGCGAGGAAAATTGTTGTGTGTTACAATACCACCATCCCGTTCGTGGGCATACTGGTAGTCTTTGCCGTAATCAAGTTTTTTCATCAAAGCAGTAGGAGCGTTCCTCAGGTGCAGAGGAACCGGCAGGCTTCCCAGTGATTTCATGGTCTTCAATACCTTTTTCCACGCTGCATACACACTGTTGGACTTTGGTGCCAGAGCCATGTAAACCACTGCTTCAGCCAGGGCAAGGTCGCCCTCGGGTGAACCCAGGAACCGGTACGCGTCAACTGCTCTCATGGCAACAGTCAGGGCGGAAGGATCTGCCAGCCCAATGTCCTCTGAAGCAAATCTGATCATTCTCCTGCCAATGTAAAGCGGATCCTCCCCGGAGGCAATCATTCTGGCCAGCCAGTACAGAGAAGCATCAGCATCACTGGACCTCATGGATTTGTGCAGAGCACTTATAAGATTGTAGTGTTCCTCCCCCGAATTATCGTAAAGCAACGGCGCTGCCTGAACAAGGTCTGCTGCCATTTCTCCGGAGACAACAGCATCACCGGCAATACCCGCAAGCTGCTCCAGCATATTCAGACACCTTCGGGCATCACCGTCTGCAGCCCCTGCCATTACTTCCATGGCCTCGGAACTGACCGAAGCAGTACATCTGCTGTGGAACTCATCACTTGATACAACACGCTGAACCATCTCAAAAAGATCAACAGCCTGCAGCGGCTGAAGCACATAAACAGAACATCTGCTTAAAAGCGGAGCGTTCACATGGAAAGACGGGTTCTCTGTGGTTGCCCCGACAAGCCGGATAGTTCCGTCTTCAACATGGGGCAGAAAAGCATCCTGCTGACTTCGGTTGAAACGGTGTATCTCGTCCACAAAAAGCGTTGTTCCCTGCCCGGTATCCCGGCGCAGAGAAGCTTCAGCAACAATCCTGCGGACATCCTTAACACCACCGGTGACCGCACTGAACCGTACAAAGTGCTCCTCAACATGATCGGCAACTATAAGGGCCAGAGTAGTCTTCCCTGAGCCGGGAGGCCCCCAGAGAATAAAGGACCCCAGTGAAGCAGTCTCCAGCGAACGCCGGAACGCCGCCTCTGGCCCCAGCAGTTGCTCCTGCCCTGCTATTTCATCAAGAATCCGCGGGCGGAAAAGCTCAGCAAAAGGAGCTGCCACCCCGCGCCTGTCTGTAAACAAAGTTTTTTCCATTGCATGAATATAAAACACTGAAACCGCAGAGAAAGGGCAAAGAAAAACTCTACCGGATCTTCTCCGATACAACTATCCTCCTGCTCTTCCCCAAAATCTATTTTCTAACCCACATGACAAAAAATGAGATCTTACTTTTCGTCACAAGCCATTTACTTTTAACTCACATATATATTCAGATACTCGACTATACATTCAAAATCACCTGCCTTAACCGACTCCGCTAACCCACGTTATTTCCGTGCTTTAGTGTACACTCGTTTACATATCTTGTCAGTGTAGTGCCATTGACGGAGCTAAACACACTTTGCATGTTTGCTGAATAGGATGCATTCCCTGGATACACCGCACGCAGTAGAATCATTGTTCGATTCATTAATAACCCCTGGGTGACTTAACAAATATTTCCGGGCAAATGCTCATGTGATGCTTCGCAGAAGCTTGGTTGAGTCTGAAAAGATCAAGAATCTCAGATGACAATTGTTCATCTGTACAGCCATTGCTAATCGTGAAGATAATCGTCTATGAAATGTGATCCAGATCAATGATTGAAAGCGTGAATTGTTTACTGGTACCCCTCATTCGCCGGTCGAACGTTTACAAACTCGCCGGAGTTATGTTTCCACTCTCGCCGGAGATTCTTTCCAGAACAGCAATCGTAATTCATCTGATGCAAAAAGATACGAAGCGAGATATTAAGACCGAATGAAATCGTGATACTCTGCTAATTCTCCGGTCAAATTCGGACAATTCTCTGATGATGCTTCGCAGAACCTCTGCTGATTCTCAAAACAAAAAGAATCATAACGACAATTGTCCACAGGGTGACCTATCGCCAACTGTGAAGATAATTATCCCTGGGAGCTTGAATTCCGAACAAAGAATGAAACTGGAACCCCATCTGATTCTTATATCAGGACAAATACCGAATGATCTTACAGCATGCCCTTGTGATTGATAAAAATGGGCAGTATTATTCTCAGGTAAACAGGAGCAGTACACAAGACTATAAGAAATCGAACAAAGGCATGAACTTGTCGCAGTCGCTTGGTTGCCAACAGGTTACTTTCATAACTGTGCAAGTTATGCCAAGCGTTCCCGAGACTACGAAGCAGTTATACTATGTAAATTTACAAAGCCTGTGTATTCTCGGATGGACTTAAGGAATGGTGACATCCCATTAGTAAACGATTTCAGAGGAGGTAAGTATGAGTAATCCAAGACACAAAGGTGATACAAAAACCTTTGACGAGCTTAGCTACAGTGAACAAGCGAAATCAATAACAGCACAGATTAATGTAATACAAAGCGCAGTTAGCGCACACATTAGACGAGCTAAAGAGGAGAATAGAGAAATAGAAAAAACCAAAATTAAATGTGTATCACAGCTATCAAGACTAATGAATAGAGTTCTGAGTCGAATGTAAAATATGTAAGACAATCACTTTGGGGAGTTTAATGAAGCATTTTATAAGTTGCTTTACGGTTGTAGCATTACTATTCCATCTCACAAGTTGTGGCAAATCTGGTAATGAAAATAGCACTAATAATGCTAATGACGGACAGAATGAAGTTGAGTCGCAAGTCATAGTGGATACTACTGATACAGCAATTGAAAGCCATCCATCAGGGAGGATATGCTTTGTATCTGATGATATTTGGGGTGATGATATCGATCCTATACTAATAATTGTCAATTCCGACGGATCAGAAGTGCGAGAATTGTCTGTCTTCTCTGATGCTCAGTTGTCATATATTGAAGAAATAAAGTGGGGCAATACGCAGTCAACTCTAGCTGTTATTGCAAATAGAGGAGGAGCAACTAATGTGTTTCTTGTTGATACAAGCACAGAACAATGCCAAGCAATAACTAACGATGACACTTATAAAAGAGATTTGTCTTGGAGTCCAGATGGCTCTTTCATAGCATACACACAGGTTGATCATTCCTTTAGAGGAGTTGAGGATATTGTCTTACTTAATGTTGAAACGGGTGAAACTGAGCAACTGACTAACACTGGTGTTTCTGATGTGCCGAGATGGTCTCAAGATAGTCAAACGATTTACTATCAAAATGAATCTTGGGAGGACATTGAAGCTGTAGATATTGAAGGTTGTAAAATCACTTTGCTTCAATCTCAGATTGATAGCGTCCTCATCGGTGAAAGGGGTTATGGACTTGACTACAGGGAATGTATGGATAGCTGGGAGTCTTCCCCTGAAGTATGTATTAATACACCACATTGGGAATTTACGCGTACATATTTTGATAGCCCACCGACTTTTGGTGGGATAATTACTGCAACTCCTGACGGTCACTATGTAATAGTTCAAGTAAGTATTGGATTTGAATTTAATAAGGATTACTTTGCTATGGTAGATCCTGTAACCTACGAATGTACCATATTGGATACAGAGGAAATAGAGTCAAGTTATGGAGCGCCTACTGAAAAAGTATTCTGGGTAAATACTAGTGAGTTTCTCTTCTTAGGAGATTATACTTTAAGTAATAGTTATGGAGAACGCTCTTCATTAAGTGGAATTATTCTGTTCAATACAGATACTGGTCAAAAGACATGGATTGTGTGCACTGAAGAAACTAATTCCTTGTACCAAACTCCATATGAAGAAAAATATCCACAGTATGATTTTGTATGCGAAGATGATAACGCACAATATAATATTACATGCTGGGATTATATAGTAGAAATCCCATATGTATTATCAGAATAGAGGGAATATAATATATTTCGGGAACAACTGAATGAACCTGCCACAACCGCTTTGGTGTGGGCTTCAGTAATACTTGTGCAGGTTATTCAGGCGTTCGATTCATTAATAACCCCTGGGTGACTTAACAAATATTTGCGGGCAAATGCTCAGTTGATGCTTCGCAAAGTTTGGTTGATTCCCAAGGCAAATCCAGACTATGCTGTGATCGAAACCATTATCTGTTTACTGGTACCCCCTCCCCTCGCCAGGTGCATTATCCAGATCAAACTTGCCACCGATTCCGGGCAAACTTGCCAGGGTAAGGTTTCCACTCTCGCCGGTCGAATGTTTACAAACTCGCCGGAGTTATGTTTCCACTCTCGCCGGAGATATCTTTCCAGTAAAGTCGGTAATTCTCCGATAAATCATGAATCCCAAAACACATATTAAAACATAATGGACTTGGGATGCTCTGCTAATTCCCCGGTCAGATCCGGAGAAAGAATAATGACGACAATTGTCTACTGGGCGGCCTATCGCCAACTGTGAAGATAATTATCCTTGACGCCTCCGACAAAAGTAGCACCCATCAAAAGAGCATCTAACTACATAGAGTGCAGTA